>JAPUHK010000310.1 GCA_027297745.1 Planctomycetota bacterium
AAGTGGATCCGCGTGGACGAGCTGTACGACCGGCTGGCCAAGTCTACGTTTCGGGTGTAGTCACCCCGCTAGGACTCAGGCGTGAACCCGCACTCCGCAGCCTTCTCCAAGACGAAGCGGTACTCGGCCTCGAGCGAGTCGAGCAGCTCGCCTTCCTTTTGCGGCAGCACGTCCCAGGTGTAGGTTTCGATCTCGTAGCAGCTCGTGGCGTTCGTCTTCAGTGCGTGCTGGAAGGCTTCCACCATGTGCGCCTGCGTCGTGGGCACGCCCGCCACCTCGCTCTGATGCACGGGTACGTGGAAGTGGCAGCGCACCGGCCCGTCGAAGTCGTCCCCGGGCAGGTCCGCGCGCGCCTCCCCCTCCCGGGCCACGACCTGGTGCAGGTAGCGCGGCTCCTCGAACGGGCGCAGCTCGCGCGTCGAAGGCGCCTCCAGCGCGCAGCTGAGCTGCATCTTGGCGATCGGGATGCCGGCGTCGCGGAAGACGTTCACGGACTCGGCCCCGCCCTCCCAGCGCACCGCGTGGTGGCAGGTGTCCAGGCAGACGCCGAGATAGGCGTCGGCCAGGTCCTCGGCGCCGCGGCCGTAACGCGCGCGGCAGGCCGGCAGCAGTTGGTCGCGCCACCAGGCGGCGGCCTGCACGGCGGTCTCGAGCAGGCAGAACGGCTCCGGCTCGAGGGCCAGCCGCACGCGCACGTCGGACTTGCGCTCGACGCCCTGCAGTGCGCTGACCATCTCCAGCACACGGCCCGTGACCGCGTTCAGCGAGGGCGACCAGGCGCGATAGCTGAGCGGCAACGTGCTGAACGAGACACGGCTCCCACGTGCGTTCACCGCGGCCAGCGCCACGGCCACGCGCAGGGAGTAGACGGCGCGCGCTGCCTGCGACCAATCCGGCCGGTAGACGTCCTCTTTGACGCGCTCGCCGTGAAAGTCGCCGTACGGGAAGGCGTTCACGGTGACGGCTTCCAGGCCGTGGTCCTCGAGTAGTTGCTTCAACTCGCCGGCGCGCGTCTCGGTCTCCTCGGCCGCCTGGCGCGCCAGGCGCAGCCCCACGGCGAACGGCCCCTGCACGCCCAACCGCTCCTTGAGCGGCACGACCGTGCCGCCAAGCGCATCCAAGACGTCGTCCAGCCCCTCGCCGGGATGGACGTTCATCGAGTAGCAGAGGGAGACGCGCCGCTCGTCAGGGCCCACAAGCCACATCGGGGCGGATTGTACGGGACCCCCGCCCGCGCGCCCCCCAGACGCCGGGGCGCGCGAGTTGTGGCGCTGCGGAGGTGCGCGTACCCTAGTCCAGGGCCGCTGCGATCAGGCAGCCGCGCACGACCGAGGTCAGCGCGTCGTCGGCCCGGCGCACGCCGGAGACCTTGAGCGGGAACTCCACCCTGCGCAGCTCGTCGGCGAAGACGTCGACGAAGCCGCCCACGAGGCTCGTGCCGCCTGCTACCACGATCTCGATCGGAGCGCTGAACTGCGGGACGTCGCGCGCGAGCGAGAAGCGTTGCGCGAGGTTTTTCAGTACGTACTCGATCAGGTTGCGGTAGTACAGCACCACCGCCTCCTCCTCGCGGTTGCGCGGCTCGGTGAGGTTGACTCCCGGCGCCTCCTTGATGTCGGTGGCGCGCGTGCGCGGAATGCCCATCACCTTGCCGACGTGCTGGTCGATCCAGTCGCCGCCGCGGCTGACCGAGAAGGTCACGGCCGGAATTGTCTTGTAGGCGACGCAGACGTTGAACATGCCACCGCCACAGGAGACGCCGATGCCGGTGAAGTCCTGCTCCGCGAGCTCGGCGTAGACCACCGCGTGGCCCTCGTTGATGGGGTGCGGAGTGTAGCCGAGCTTCTTCAGCAGGCCCTCCATGACGCCCTGGTGGTAGACCGTGTCGTTGTCCGCGTCGATCGAGGGCGCGGGCACGCTGAAGTAGACGGGCTCGTTGGGGCACGCGGGCTTCCCGAGCAGGCGCTCGACGATGAAGCGCAGCATCGGGATGGCGTCCTGCTCGTCGGGCGAGAGGAAGCCGTCCTGCATCGGGCGCCGCACCTCCCGGCCGAACATGTTGGCCAGGTTGAAGGACGAGTCGCCTAGCACGAACAGCCGGTCGCGGTAGGAGACGTACGGCACGTTCAGCTTGGTGAGCATCTGCCGGTTCCGGCGGAACTCGGACGGGATCTCCAGGAACATGTTGCGCTCGCTCAGGACCGTGGGGTTGCCGCCCCTGGTCTGGACCCCGCTCAAGAGGTTGGCGGTCCCGACGTCCAGCCCCTTCCCCAGGATCGGAGCCGTGCCGTCACCCTTCCGACGGCTCGGCTGGGGCACCACCGCTTCTTCACCGCTCTGATCGAAACTCACCTTGCTCGTGTCGCCGGGCATGTTCACTCTCCTGAGCTGGGGGCCTACGTCCCCGCTACCTCCTCCGGGGGATCCTCTTCGAGATCGGACCCGCGGAGCTCCTTGAGCCGCTCGAGGCTCTTCAAGATGCTCTGCTTCGCCGTCGACACCTTCAGGTCGAGGCTCTGCAGGTTGGACTCCATGTCGGTCTCGTCGTCGAACAGCTTCGAGATGACGACGTCGGTCGCCTCCACGCGGCGGTCGATCGGCTTCGCCGTCGCCGCCTGAAGCGCCTTGCCGATGTGATCGAGGGTCTCGTCCAGGCGCGCCTGGAAGCTGCTCTCCATCTCGACCTTGGTTGCGGCCTGCTTCTGGTGCAGGCGCTCGAACAGCGCCTCGACGGCCGTCGTGTCGCCGGCGCGCTCGCGCTCCTCCAGCGACTTCAGGAACGACCTCATCTCGCCCAGCTCGCCGCGCAGCTCCGAGACCGTCTCGGATTCCGTGCCGCGCGCGCGGGCCGCCGCGACCTCCTCGTTCAGTGCCTGCATGAGGCCGTGCATGCGCTGCAGCTCGTGCTCGCGCTCGCGCACGTGCTCCTGCAGCTCTTCGATCAGCGTGACGTCCTCCTGGACCTGGCCGGCCAGGCGGTCGATCTCGCGGTCGTAGTTGTCGATCGTCAGCCGCGAGTTCTGCAGGCGCTGGTCGAGCTTCCGGATCGCGCGCGTCATGCGGCGCTCGCGCTCACCGGTCTCGCGCAAGTGGCTCTGCGCGCCCTCCAGTGTCTCCGCATGCAGGCGGGCGGTCTTCTCGCGCTCCGCGCTCAGGCGGCGCTCTTGCGCCAACTGCTTGCCTAGCGTGGCCTGGGTTTTCTCCAACTGCTTGATCTGCGTCTGCTGGCGGCCCAGGAGGTCCTTTTGCTGCCGCACCAGCGCCTCGGTCTCGGCATGCATGCGCGAGACGTGCTGGAAGCGCCGCGTGGCGTCCTGCACGATGCGCTCGCGGTCCTCCTTGGTGACCTCTCCGACCTGCTGGGCGATGGCTTCGTCGACCACGGCCTGAATCAGCTGCATGACCTTCCGGCCCGAGATCACGCGGACGTGGCTCTTGCCCTTCGCAGCCAGCTCTTTGAGCGTGATACGTTCGGTATTGGCCTCGATGACCGAGGCGACGTTCCGGCGGTCTTCACGCTTCATTGGGCGGTTTCCTCATTCTCTAGTCACGGACCGGGCATACACCCGGCCCTTGAGCCTCCCCGTCTCGGAAACCCGGAGGCTCTGCCGCACTGCCCTCTCGTGGCGAGCGGAGCGCTAGGGTACCGCAATCCGGGGTGGCAGATGGCGCTTCTTTCACGGGGCAGGGGCCCAGGTGTACCGGGGTGGCGCACTCCGGCTCCGGGCCGGGGGCCAGTGTCGGTTTCGGTGGACAGCCGTGCCGTCAGCGGCCCCGCTGACGCCTGACAAACAGCCTCGCGGGCGGGGCTAGCCGCCGTATTGGTTGCGCGGGGGGCGGTTTTCGAACGAGCGCGGCGGCAGGTTGAGCGCCTCTTCCGGGAAGAAGTCCGCGAGGTACTCCATCGCTTCGCGCATCGAGATCACGGCCTGCGGCCGGCCCGCCGCATCCACGATCGGAACGTGCCGGAAGCCGCTCACGGCCATCTTGTTCAAGAGCGCGCCGACGTTGTCCTCCGCGGTCAGCGACTCGGGGTCGGACGTCATCACCTCCGACACGTGAGTACCGTCGGGATCGACGCCGCCGCACACGACCTGCAGCAGGATGTCGCGCTCCGTGAAAATGCCTACGAGCCGCCCGCCGTCGACGACGAGCGCGCAGCCGTTCCGATCCTGCCGCATGCGCTGGATTACGTCCGCCACACTGTCGCCCGAGGACACGTGAACCGCCGGCTTCGATTCGAGCACGCGGAGCGAATGCTCCAGCACCTTGCTGTCGAAAACGCGCGTCTTGTCGCTGGCGCTCTCGTCGTAGCGCCGCTCCTCTTCTTCGCGTTCGACGTCGGTCACGGGACGGTCCAGACGTCGCCGGAGTGGATCAGCTTCATGAGATCGCCCTCTCCCTTCTGCTCGCGAGCCGTCCGGACCTGCTGCGCCGCGGCCGCCTCGTAGGAGACGTGCTCCTGGGTGCGGAAGGTCCCGATCGGTGTCGGGAAACCGTCCCCCTCCATGCGCGACAGCAGATACGCCAGCGACTCGTCCTTCTCGTCGTGCACCAGGAGCTCGCTCTCCGGTACGCCGCCCTCCCCCACACGCACCACCTCCGGCTTGAGGCCGTTGAGGCGGATCCCCTTGTCGCCCCCCGCGCCGAAGAGGAGCGGCTTCTGGTGCTCGAGGTAGAGCACGTTGTCTTCGCGGCTGGCGCGGTCGGTCACGTTCGAGAACGTCGCGTCGTTGAAGATGAGGCAGTTCTGCAGCACCTCCACGAAGACCGAGCCCTCGTGCGCCGCCGCGCGCAGCAGCGTCTCCTGCAGGTGCGGCCCGAAGACGTCCACCGTGCGCGCCACGAACCCGGCCTCCGCCGCCAGCGCGAGCGAGATCGGATTGACCGGCCGGTCGATGGACCCCATCGGCGTGGACTTCTTCACGGTGCCCACGGGCGACGTCGGCGAGTACTGGCCCTTGGTCAGGCCGTAGATGCGGTTGTTGATGCACAGGATCTTGATGCCCACGTTGCGGCGCAGTGCGTGCAGCAGGTGGTTGCCGCCGATGGAGAGCATGTCCCCGTCGCCGCCGACCACCCAGACGCTCAGATCCGGACGCGACACCTTGAGGCCGGTGGCAAGGGCCGGCGCGCGCCCGTGGATCGTGTGGAAGCCGAAGCAGTCCACGTAGTACGGGAAGCGCGCGGCGCACCCGATGCCCGAGATGATCACGATCTTGTGGCGCGGGATGCCCAGCTTGGCGAAGGCGTGCTGCACGCTGCTCAGGATGGCGTAGTCGCCGCAGCCCGGGCACCAGCGCACCTGCTGGTCGGAGACGAAGTCCTTCTTGGTCAGCTTGGGACCGTCCATGGCCGTCGTCATGCGCTCAGCTCCTGGATGCGACTCACGATCTCGCGCACCTTGAAAGGCTGCCCCTCCACCTTGTTGAGGCCGATCGCGTCCACGAGGAAACGGGCGCGCAGCAGGAGAATGAGCTGGCCCGTATTGAGCTCCGGCACCAGCACCTTCTTGAAGCGCCCCAGGATCTCCCCGAGGTTGGCGGGGAACGGGTTCAGGTGGCGCAGGTGGATCTGCGACGCGCTGATGCCGTCCGAACGGCAGCGGCGCACGGCCGAGTGGATCGCGCCATAGGTGCCGCCCCACCCGACCACGAGCACCTCGCCGCTCTCGTCGCCGAAGACCTCCAGGTCGGGGACGTCGGCCACTATGCGCGCCACCTTCTCGGCGCGCACGTCGGTCATGTGCTGGTGGTTGGCCGTGTCGTACGACACGTTGCCCGTGAGCCTGTCCTTCTCGAGTCCACCGATGCGGTGCTCGAGACCGGGCGTGCCCGGCTTGACCCACGGGCGCGCGAGCGTCACGTCGTCCCGCCGGTACGGCTCGAAGCCCTTCGGATCCGTGTGGAAGTGGACCGGGATGTCGGGCAAGTCCTCGAACTTGTGGGGGAGCTTCCACGGCTCGGCGCCGTTCGCCAGGTAGCCGTCGCTCAACACCAGGACCGGCACGACGTACTTGATGGCGATGCGCACGGCCTCGAAGCCGATCTCGAAACAGTCGGACGGGCTGCGCGCGGCCAGGATCGGGATCGGCGCGTCGCCGTTGCGCCCGAACATGGCCTGCAGCAGGTCGGACTGCTCCGTCTTCGTCGGCATGCCCGTGCTCGGCCCCGCACGCTGCACGTTGATGATCACGAGCGGCAACTCGACCATCACGGCCAGGCCCATGGCCTCGCCCTTGAGCGCGATGCCGGGGCCGCTGCTGGCCGTGATCCCGATGCGGCCGCCGAAAGAGGCGCCGATGGCGGAGGTCACGGCGGCGATCTCGTCCTCCGCCTGGAACGTGATCACACCGAAGTTCTTGTACTGGGCCAGCGCCTCCAGCACGGGGCTGGCGGGCGTGATCGGATAGGAGCCGTAGAAGATCGGCAGCCCCGACTTCACGCTCGCGGCGACGAGTCCCAGCGCGAGCGCCTCGTTGCCCTGGATGCTCTTGTACAGGCCCGGCTGCGACGGGGCCGGCGGCACCTCGTAACGGACCTGGAACGCCTCGCTCGCGTCACAGTAGGCGTAGCCGGCGCGCAGCGCCGTCGTGGTGGCCTCCACGTGTTGCGGCTTCTTGGCGTACTTCTGGGTCAGCCACTTGATGGTGTTGTCGAGCGGCCGGCTGAAGAGCCAGTAGGTCATGCCGAGCGCGAAGATGTTCTTGTTGCGCCGCTTCTCCTTCGTGGTCAGGCCCTCTACGTCGCGCAGCGACTTCTCGGCGAGCGACGTGAGCGGCACCGCAAAGAGGCGGAACTGGGCCAGGCTGCCGTCCTCGAGCGGACTCTGCTCGTAGCCCGCCTTCTTGAGATTGCGGGCGTCGAAGGCGTCCGTGTCGACGATCAGGATGCCGTTGTCCGGCAGGTCCCCCCGGTTCACCTTGAGGGCGGCGGGGTTCATGACCACGAGCACGTCGGGCTGATCGCCCGGCGTGAAGATCTCGTTGGCCGAGAAGTGCACCTGGAACCCGGAGACGCCGGGCAAGGTCCCCGCGGGCGCGCGGATCTCGGCCGGGAAGTCGGGGAAGGTGGCCAGGTCGTTGCCGACGATGGCGGCCGTGTTGCCGAACTCGCTGCCGACGATCTGCATGCCGTCGCCGCTGTCGCCTGCGAACCGGATCACTACCGTGTCGAGGGACTTTAGTTGCTTGGTGGTCACTGTCAGTCTCGAAGCGTGCTGAGGGCCTGGGAATCCACTGTGAATCGTACCGCGAGAGGCGTTGGACGGCACATTTTGAGGCGCGCCCCCCCCAGACCGCGGAAGCCTCACCCCACCGGCTCTAGAATGCCCTGCATGCCGCTCGCCCGCATCGCCCCGCTCGTGCTGCTCGCGTGCGCCGCCGCCACGGCCCAGAACGACCCGCAGGTGCAAGAACAGAAGGCGGCGCGCATCCTGAGCCACAAGCTGAGCCTCGAGATCGACCCCGAGACCTCCAGCTTCAGCAGCATCGATGACATAGAAGTCGAGGGGCCGGGGAGCGTAAAGCTTCCCAGGCTCGGCGGCGTGAGAATCGGGGCCGTCGTACTCGGCCCCGGGGCCAAGCCCACCATTGAAGGCATCCGTGACCGCACGACAGGGTTCACCGTGCCGAAGGGCCTCCACCGAGTTGTCGTGAACCTGAGTGGAACCATCAAGAACCCGGTGAAGAAGCAGGGCGGGGCGACCTGGGTCGCCGGCGACAGCACGCCGGGCACGATCGGCGTGGACGGCAGCTACCTGACGCGGGGCTACTTCGTGGACGGCGGGTCACCCGCGCAGTTCGAGATCACGATCCGCGTCCCGCTCCCCCACCGGGCCGTCGCGCAGGGCAAGCGCATCGCGGAGAAGGAAGCGGACGGCATCTACGAGGTCACCTACCGGAGCTCGTACGCGATGGACGGCATGGTCGTCGTGACCGGCCCCTGGCACGTCGAGGAGACCAACATCGACGGCGATGTCTGCCGCACCTACCTGTACGAGGAGGACCGCAAGTACTCGCAGATCCTGATCGATACGTTGGTGGAGGAGCTGCCGCGCTTCAAGAAGATCTTCGGCGCTCTGCCCGAGGGCCGCTTCGACGTGGTCGAGAACTTCTTCGCCACGGGCTCCGGCTTCCCGCAATTCACGCTGCTGGGCGACACGGTCATCCGCTACGTGGCGGCGAACACGCTGCGCAAGGGCGGCAAGATCCTGCCCTCGGGCTACCTCGACCACGAGCTGGTGCACTGCTGGCTCGGCAACTACCTGCACGTCGACTACGCGCAAGGCAATTGGTGCGAGGCGCTGACCACCTACTTTTCCAACTACGGCGCCGCCGTGCGCGAGGGGCGCGGCCTCGAGTACCGCCGCAAGGTGGTGCAGAGCTACTCCCTGCGTGTCACTCCGGAAAACGACTACCCGCTGCGGGACTTCAAGAGCAAGCAGCACGCCTTCGAGAACGACATCGGCTACTCCAAGGGCGCCCTGGTGTTCGAGATGCTGGCGCAGGAGATCGGCCGCGACGCCTTCGCCAAGGCCGTGAACCACGCGGTGAAGACGCGCGCCGGCCGGCGGCTCGGCTGGGACGGGCTTGTCGAAGCGCTCGGCGAGGGCGCGGGCCGCGACCTGCGGCCCTGGTTCGAGCCCTGGCTCGAGCGCACCGGCGGACCGACGATCGGTTTCGGCCGCATCGCGGTCGCCGACGGCAAGATCTGGGGGAGCGTGCGCCAGACGCAGGCGGGGCCCGCATACTCGCTGGCCGTGCCGGTGCGGGTGACGACCGAGAAGGGGGTCGAAGAGCACATCGTGCGCGCGGGCTCGCGCGACGCGCCCTTCGTGATCGCGACCGAAGCGCCGCCGCTCAAGCTCGAGCTGGATCCCGAGTTCCGGCTCTTCCGCGTGCTGCCGCGCGAACGCGCGGCGCCCTGCCTCGAGGCCGTGCGCAGCGCCTCGAAGTCCGTCGGCTACGGGAACAGCAGCTTGCTGCAGGCACTGAAGATCGAAGCCACAGAGCCCGCGCTGCCCAAGGACGCCGCCGTGCTCGCCATCGGCCCGCCGCCTGAGCTGCGCGCGCAGATGGTCAAGCAGGGACGCCGGCTGGACCGCACCCTCGCCATCGGCGAAGGGAGCTTCACGGTCGGCGGCGAGACCTACGACCAGCCCGGTGACGCGCTGTTGTTCAGTTACGACCGCCGCGAGGCGCCGCCGGTCACGTTCTTTCACGGCAACGCCGAGGCGGCCTATGCCCGCGTGCGCTACCTGCCCTACTACGGCTTCGACAGCTGGGTCGCGTTCCGCGACGGCCTGCCCGCTGCGCGCGGCGTGCACTGGATCGACCACGCCACCGAAGCGAAGATCACCGCCGGCCGCAATCAGGATCCGGGTTCGCTGCTGCGCGCCTTGTTCTGGTTGACCGACACGGCACACGACGGCCGCCGGGCGGGCACCGGCAACACATACAACATCGCCAACCATCTGCGCGGACGCCTGCACAAGCTGGGCTTCCGCATCCTCCCGTGGCCGCCCGTGGAGGTGCCGATGCTGCGCTTGCCGGGAGAGCGCACGATCGCGCTCCTCGACGGCAAGCAGACGCGGTACCTGGAAGACGCCTTCTACCCGTTCCACCTGAGCGCCGTCGAGACGCGCCCGACCGTGTTCGAACGCGTCGTCGAGCATCCGGCGAAGGAGATCCACGGCAACCTCGTGCTCTTGCCGGAAGACGCCTCCGAAGAGACGGCGCGCAACCTGGCCGAGGGGGGCGCGAGTGCGGTCGCGGTCGTTTCCATGGACGCCGCCTTCACCAAGCGCGGCGCGGACGCCGCCTGGCCCGGCGCAATCCCGCCGGCCTACGCCGAGCAATTGCGCAAGCGCAACCAGGACCCGGAGCTCGTGACCACCGGCAAGCTGGCGCGCGCGCTGCCGAAGCGCCTGCCGGTGCCCTATCTGTATCTGCACCCCGACGCCGCGGCGGCGCTGCGCAAGCACGGCAAGAGGGGTGTGCTGCAGTGGCGCCCCGTGGGATCCACGGCGACGACCAGCAACGTGGTCGGCGTGCTGGGCGCGCCCGCTCGTCAGGGCGTCCTGCTCAGCGCCCACTACGACGGCGTCGGCCGCATCGATGGCGTCCCCGCCCAGGGCGCCGCCGACAACGCGGCGGGGGTGGCCGTCGTCTTGTGGGTAGCCGAGCAGCTCAAGCGCGACTCCGAAGCCGGGAAGCTGAAGCGGCCGGTGGTCGTGGCGTTCTTCGGCGCCGAAGAGGTCGGCCTGCTCGGCTCGACACAGTTCGCACGGATCGTGACGCTGCCCAAGTCGCCCGTCTCGCGCCCGCTGGTCGCAATCAACGTGGACGGCGTCGGCAGCCACGCCGCCAACCAGGTCTTTCTGATCGGGCGCTCCAAGGCGCCGCAGCTCTTCGAGCGCTTCCAAAAGGCGCTTCAGGGCAGCCGGCTGGAGACGGGGCGCGACATCGACCGCTTCGCCTTCCGCCTGGGGTCCGATCACTGGCCGTTGCACGAAGCGGGCATCCCCGCCGTGACCGTGTACAGCGCCGACTACCGCTCGATGAACACGCTGCGCGACACGGTCGACCGCATCGACCGCGACGTGCTGCAGCGCATCGCGCAGTGCGTCTATCGCATGGTCCTGGATCTGGCCACCGCGGAGGATCTGAAGTAGACCGCCAAGACGCCAAGAAGATGCGTTTGACGGATCTTGGCGACTTGGCGGTATCACTTCCTGCGCGGGTGGCGCACGGTCAACACCGGGCACTCGGCCTTGCGCAGGATCTTCGCCGCCACGCTCCCCAGGAACAACGCTTCGAGCCCGCCGCGCCCGTGGCTCCCCTGGACGATGATCTCCGCCGCGTGGTCCTTGGCCGCCTCCAGCACCTGGTGCTGCGGCTTGCCTTCGCGCAACTCGGTCACGAGCTTGCTAGCCGAGTAGCGTTTCTTGAGATCCTCGAGTAGCTTCTCCGCGTTCTCGCGGATGCGCACCAACCCCTCCGTGTTCACGAAGCTTCCGAAGGCGCTCTCGAAGTGCATCGGCAGCGGCTCCAGGACGTGCACCACGATCGTCACGCCCTCGGAATCCGTGAGCCCGACGCCGTAGTCCAGCACCGTCTCCGAGAGCTCGGAGAAGTCCACGGGGACCAGGACGCGCTTGAAGGTCAGCACGGCGTTGAGCATAACGGAAAGGCGCTCCCGCTCGCCCGCCAGGGTCTTCTAGAATGAGTGGTTCCGCATGACCGCCGCCTCAGACCGCTTCACCGGACCGCCGCCGCCCACGGTGCGCGAAGGCTACTCCGCGCCCGAGCCTGCGCTGCGCATTCCGGGCCTCAAGGACGACCAGCGTGTGCTGCACGAGGTCTTCCTGCTGCTCTTCTGCGCCGCCTTCGCCGCGGCGGTGTTCTTCTTCTGGCACTGGCTGAAGGGGGTCTGGATCGACACGCTGCCGCCCGACCAGGTCCGTACGACCGAGAACCTCAAGGACCTGCTCGGGCCGTTCCTCACGGCCTATGTGGCCGCACGCCTGTACTCCACGATGGTGCGCCGCTACGAGCGGCAGCTGCAGCGCGGCCGCAGCATGCTGGCCAGCATCTTGAACGAGTCGGTCGACGCGATCCTGACCATGGACGCGGACGACCGCATCATGACCTGGAACCGGGGCGCGACGCAGATCTTCGGCTACACCGAGGAAGAGGTGCTCGGCCGGCACGCGGCGGACCTGTTTCCCGACCGCCCGGCGGCGCTCGAGGAGCTGCAGCGTATCCGCGAGACGGTGGAGCGCGACGGCATCCTGCGCGCCTACGAAGCGGACCGGGTCAGCAAGGACGGCCGGCACATCCGCGCCGAGATCACGTGCACCGCGCTGCGCGACGCGCGGGGCCGGTACGCGGGCCGCGCAGCGATCCTGCGCGACGTGACCGAGCGCGATCGCATGCGCGCCGAGCTGCTCAGGCGCGAGAGCCTCGCCGCCGTGGGCGAGATGGCCGCCGCCATCGCGCACGAGGTCAAGAACCCGCTGGCCGGAATCAGCGGCGCCGTCAAGGTGATCGGCCGCGACTTCGACGCGCAGGACCCGCGCACCGAGGTCATCGAGGAGATCCAGCGCCAGGTGCTCCGGCTCGACGCGATCATCCGCGACCTGCTCTCGTTCGCCCGCCCCACCGTCCCGCGCTTCGCGCGCATCGAGCTGCGCGAGTTC
This sequence comes from Planctomycetota bacterium, assembly GCA_027297745.1. Taxonomy (GTDB): domain Bacteria; phylum Planctomycetota; class PLA2; order PLA2; family PLA2; genus JAPUHK01. The sequence continues at coordinate 12,202 of JAPUHK010000310.1, forward strand.
GTCGGGCGCGTGCTGCGCGGCCTGCGTGAGGTCCCCGTGCTCGAGCGCCATGATCTGGAGACACGCATCCCCGAGGGGTTGGAGCTGCGCGCGGACCCCCAGCTGCTCGAGAACATCCTGATCAACCTGCTGCTCAACGCTGCGGAGGCGCTCGGGGAGCGCCGCGGCCACATCGTGATCGAGGCCGGGGAACGCAGCGGGCTCAGCTACGTGGAGGTGCGCGACGACGGCCCCGGCATGCCCGAGGCCGTCATGCGCAGCGTCTTCAAACCCTTCTTCACCACGAAGCACCGAGGGACGGGGCTCGGACTGACGATTGTTCGTAAACTCGTGGAGGTGATGGGGGGACGGGTGGAGCTGGAGACCGAGGAAGGCAAGGGAACACGGTTCGCCATGCTGTTGCCGAAGGAGCAGGGATGAGCCACGAGCGTGTGCTCGTCGTCGACGACGAACGGCTCATCCGTTATTCGCTGCGCGAGTCGCTGGCGGAAGAGGGCTACGTCGTCCACGAGGCCGGCGACATCGCGGAGGCGCTGCGCGTGTGCGACCGCCACAGCGTGGACTGCGCCGTCCTCGACCAGCGCCTGCCCGACGGCCAGGGCACCGAGCTCATGAAGCAGATCAAGGAGCTCGACCCGGACGTGCCGGTGATCATGATGACCGCGTACAGCAGCGTGGCCAACGCCGTGGAAGCGATGCGCGCGGGCGCCTTCACCTACGTCAACAAGCCCTTCGACAACGACGAGATGATCCTGAACGTGCGCCGCGCGCTGGAGACGACCCGGCTGCGCCGTGAGGTGCGCTCGCTGCGCCGCCAGCAGGAGGCGGGGCTCAAGGCGATAGTCGCCGAGAGCGAGTCTATGAACCGCCTCATCTCGCTCGTGCGCAAGCTGGCTCGCAGCCGGGCCACGACCGTGATGCTGCTGGGTGAGAGCGGAACGGGCAAGGGGCTCCTGGCGCGCGCGATCCATGAAGCCTCGGACCGCCGCGGCAAGTCCTTCCTGACCATCAGCTGCACCGCGATCCCCGAGACGCTGCTGGAGAGCGAGCTGTTCGGGCACGAGCGCGGTGCCTTCACCGACGCCCGCTCCACCAAGCCCGGCCTGTTCGAGGTGGCCGACGGGGGCACGGTGTTCCTGGACGAGATCGGGGACATGCCTCTGGGCCTGCAATCCAAGCTCTTGTTCGTGCTGGAGGAGCGCATGTTCAAGCGGCTGGGCGGCGTGCGGGACATCCACGTCGACGTACGCGTCGTGGCGGCCACGAACGCGGATCTGGACGAGGCCGTCCAGCAGGGCCGCTTCCGCACCGACCTCTTCTACCGCCTGAACACCTTCCCGATCCGCATCCCGCCCCTGCGCCAGCGTCAGGAGGACATTCCCGTGCTGGCCGCGCATTTCGTGGACCGCTTCAACAAGGAGTTCAACAAGACCCTGGAGGGCATCGACCCGGACGCGATGGAGGCACTCAAGCGCCACCCCTGGCGCGGCAACGTGCGCGAGCTGCGCAACGCCGTCGAGCGCGCCATGATCCTGGCGCCCGGGCCCATCCTGCAGCAGGGCGACTTCGCCTTCAGCCTCGAGGGCCGCAGCGAGGGACACGTCGACCGCCTGTTGTCGCTGCCGCCGGACGGCATCGACATGGAAGAACTGGAGCGCGACCTGGTCGTGCAGGCGTTGGAGCGCACGGGCGGGAACCAGAGCCGCGCGGCCCAGATGCTGGGCATGTCGCGCGACCAGATCCGCTACCGCATCGAGAAGTTCCGCCTCACGACGTGACCCTTGCGGGCGCGGCCGGGAGCCTATTTGCCCTTGGACTCGGCCGCGGGGCTGGGGCTGGGCTTGAGCTTCGCGCCCTTCGGGTAGAGGATCACGATGCGGATCAGGCGCTCACGCAGCGCGTTGCGTTCGTTCTTGCTCCCGCCCAGCGAACGCTCGGCCGCCTTCGCGCCCGCCGGGGCCGCAGCGCCGCCGACGCCGGGGTCGGGGGCCGGTGCAGACTTCTTCCGCTCGCGTGCAGCGAAGCCCTCGCCCGCATCCTCTTCGCCCGCTCCTTCTTCGACCTCGCCCTCTTCATCGGCCGCGTCCGCGTCGGCCTCTCCGAAGCGGGCGCCGGCGCTCTTGCCCTGCACCGTCGCCGGGGGAGGCTCGTACGGGAACAGGCGCGCGCCCCAGCGGCCGACCAGCGAGGCCTCGGCCGCGGGCAGACGCACCTCGAACGTGACCCTCGCGCCGCCGCCCGTACTCGTCGTGAGTACTTCGTTTCTGGCAGTCAACTCGTCGAGGTTCTCCCGCTTCCTCGACTCGGGGGCTTGTGCCTTCCCCTCGTCCCATGCGTCTTCCTTGTCGGCCCGGCGCCGATCGAGCACGCCGCCGAGCAGCACGCCCGCATCATCGTCGGGCGCAGCCACGCTCAAGGTGAGCAGCACCTGCGTGAGGTGACGCGCCTCCTCGGCGCTGCGGACCTTGAAAATCAACTCCTGGGGATCGCTCTGAAAATAGAACGCTGCGGACTGGTCGGTGCCGGCCGTCGCCTGGAGGCTTGCGACGATCTCCTTCCGGTCGGCGCTGGCCAGGAGCGACAGGTCCAGCTTGACGAGCCCCGCGGCCTGTGCCTCGTCGCCCGCCTTCGCGGCCGCGTCCTGTCTCAGCGTGCGGAGCGCGTTTTCCTGCTGCTGCTTCAGCCGGGAGTTCCGCACCGCCTTGTCGGCGGCCAGTTTTTTCACTTCCTCCTGCTGCGTGCTCGGCTCCCCCGCAGGCTGGGGCGCGCGGTCCCGCTCCGCGAGCTTGACCTCCTTGCGCATCTTCTCGGCGAGCTTGTTGATCTCTTCGCGCTCGCCCTCCGCTTGGCGGCGGCCCGTAGCCTCCAGGGCGCTGCGCGCAGAGTCCGGGGCGCTCTCGGCGGGCGCCTTCGGGGGCAGCGGATCGCTGGGCGTGCGCCTCCCCGGCGGTACGGCGCTGTTCGAGCCGCGGAACGCACCGGGACGTGCCGCGTCCTTCGCCACCGCGACCGTCTCCACGCTGACCGTGCCCCCCGCCACCGTTTCGCGATCGTCCAGGGAACGCGTCTCGGTTTGCGCGCGCTCGAAGGCCTTCTCGAACTCGTCCTGCCGCGCCGGCTCATCTTGCTTGGCGCGCTGCTTCTTCGCGGCGCTCTTCCAGCCGCCGTCGACCGGGGCATCCTGCCGGGAACCATTGAAGAGGAAGGCGGCGATCAGCAGCGAGGCGGCCACGGCCGACACGCCGGCGACCCAGCCCCCGATTCCGACCAAGCGGCCCCGCTTGAGCGCGGGGGCTGCCTCGCTGCTCAAAGAGGCGGCAAGGCGCTCCCGTAATTCCGCCGGCGCACGCTCCGCCGGGAGGTTGCGCACCGCTTCCACGGTACGCCTGAGCGACTCGAGCTCGGCGCGCAGCTCCGGGTCGCGCTCGAGGCGCTCACGCAGCTCCGCGGCGGGCCCGCTCTCCAGGTCGCCGTCGAGGAAGGCGGACAGCTCTTCTGTCCTGCGCTCGGCTTCGCTCACGCCTCTCCCTCCAGGATCGGCAGCAGCCGCTCCCGCAGCAAGCCCCTCGCGCGGCTCAGGCGAGAACGCACGGTGCCGATCGGGACCTCCAGGATCTCGGCCACCTCTTCGTAGCTGAGGCCCTGGAGATCACGCAGCAGCAGGATCTCGCGCGCGTCCCCGGGCAGCTCCTGCAGCGCGGCGTTCACGAGCCTCGTGCGCTCGTCGGTGCTGGCCCGCTCCAGCGGCGTCGACTCGCGCGCCGCGGGCTCGAGTCCGCCCTCGGACTCCTGGTCGGGACCCGCAGCGTCGAGCGAGATAGGGCGCGTGTACTTGCGGAAGCCGCGCCGCCGGATCTGGTCCCTGCAACGGTTGACGGTGATGCGGTAGAGCCACGTGCCGAAGCGCGCCTTGTCATCGAAGCGCTGCAGCCCACGGTAGGCGCTGAGGAAGATCTCCTGGGAGCAATCCAGGGCTTCTTCGCGATCCCCGAGTATCCGGTAGCTCATGTTGAAAACCTTGTCCTGGTGCCGGACCACGAGCTCATCGAAGGCGCTGCGCTCCCCGCCCTTGGCCGCCGCGACGAGCTCTCGGTCGTCGCGGCCGCCGCCAACGGGGGCCGTGGCCGGCATGGGTTTGGACGAAGTCTCGGGGTTCAAGTTCGAAGCTGATTCTAGGGCACCGTTGCCCCACGCGGTCACCGGATCGTCGCGAGACGCCGGGTCCCCGGGGGTGTCTCGAGCGGGGACCGCGGGCCGGCCCGTATGCAAACGGCGCCCGGGTGGCGGAGGTTCAGCTCAATCGCGCTTCAGCCAGCGCCGCAAGGCCCGTCCGGCCTTGCCGAGCGGGTCGTTCGGCACGTCCTCGGCGCCGCCGCTCTCGACGGCCACGCCAACGACGCTGATGTTGTCGGGCCCTCCCGCCTGGCGCGCGGCCTCGACCAGCTTCTTGCACAGCACTTCGCAGTCGTCCGCGTTGCCGACCAGCTCGTCCAGCTCCGCCTGTTTCACGCACCCGTGCAAGCCGTCCGTGCACAGCAGGATCAGATCCCCGTCGCCGAGCGAGGCCTCGCTGTAGTCGACGTGCACGCTCGCCTCGGCGCCCAGCGCCTGCAGGATGATGTTCTTGCCCCCCTCCATGCGCTCCGCATCCGCGGGGGAGATCACCTTGTCGTCGATCAGCCGGCCGATCAGCGAGTGGTCCTTGGTCATCTGGCGCATGGCGCCGTTGCGCACGACGAAACCGCGTGAGTCCCCCACCTGATAGAAGCCGACGCGCTTGTCGCGCAAGAAGGCGACGGTCAGCGTAGTCCCCATCCCACGCAGTCGCGAGTCCTTCTGGGACGCCTCGTAGATGGCGCTGTTGGCTTCGCGGATGGCATCGTCCACGGCCTGCGCCATGTCGGCCGAGTCGGAGTCCGCCTTCAGCTGGTCGGCGCACTTGCGTAGGGCCTCGATGGCCATGCTGGCAGCCACCTCCCCCGCCAGCGCTCCGCCCATCCCGTCGGCCACGGCCACCAGCAGGCCGCCCCCCTCGGTGTCGGCCGCGCCGGCGCAGTCGTCGGGCGGCGCCTGACAGCGGGCAGCCGAGGCGAGATCGGCCACCAGGAATGCGTCCTCGTTGTTGCGGCGGACGCACCCAACGTCGGTCAGGGCGGCAAAGGAGACTCTCATGGGATGGTGCAGGCCGCAGACCGGGCTCAAACCTCCTGGCGCGGGGTCGTCGGGAGCGGGACAGGCGCATGCTAGCCGTCCTGGGAGGAACCGGCAAGCCAGCGCGCCCCTTCTATAATCGCCTACGTGCAACGATTCGCGAGCGTTTCCTGGGCCCTGGGCCTGACTCTGGCTTTGACGGCTGCGGCCCGAGCCGACGTACAGGTGACGACGCTGGACGGCGAGACCCTGCGCGGCCTCAGCATCGAGGGGCGGAGCGCGGACCACCTCGCGCTGACCACGGCCGAGGGGCAGGTGCGCAAGATCCCCACCCGGCAGGTGGTGGAGGTCCTGATGCTCCCGGCGCCGACGGTGGACAAGGAGCCGCCGCCCTTCGAGGTCGAGCTGACCGACGGCTCGCGCTTGCGCGGCCGCCTGGAGGGCGCCGACGATGGTGCCCTGCTCATACACAGCCGGATGCTGGCGCAGGGCAGCGCGCGCATGGGATCCGTGCTGCTGAAGGATGAGCAGATCCGCGCCGTGCGGCGCCTGTCGGCAGCGAGGATGCCGGCGCGGTCGCGACTCGTGCGCATCCCCGGCAAGGACGCGGCCTACACGCTCGAGGGCGCGCGTGTGGAGGGCTTCGTCGAGAGCTTCGGCCGCGACGGCGTCACGATTGACCGCGGCCCGCTGCCCGGCCGCACGATCGCCTTCGACAAGCTTGCGGCCCTGTTCGTCGACCAGGCGATCATGCCGGCGCCGCAAGGACTGCATGTGGTGGCGCGCCTCGCCGACGGCTCCGCGATCGTGCTCGGCCGCGGTTTCAAGGTGCAAGAGAGCGTGCTCACGGGAACGAGCCCGGCGGGCCTGGAGCTCTCCCTTTCGATGAAGCGCGTCGCTGCGTTGAGCTTCGCCGGCGGCAGCTTCGTGCACCTTAGCGACCTGCGCCCGGTGCGCATCGAGCGCACGCCCTTCTTCCCGCCGCTCAAGAAGGAGCCGTGGCCGCTCTACCTCGACTTCGTGATGCCGGTGCGTTTCGACAAGAGCCCCGACGGGAACCCGATCCGCCTCGGCGGGCAGCGCCTGTTCAAGGGCATCGGCGTGCGTCCGCGCACCGAGCTGGTCTACGACCTCGGCGCGGGATTCAAGGAGTTCCGCGCGCTGTGCGGCATCGACGACGAAGTGCGCGACCCCGGGTACGGACGCGGCAGCGGCGAGGGCAGCGTGATCTTCACCGTGCTCGTCGACGGTGTGAAGAAGTACGAGTCGCCGCCCGTCGTGGGCGGCGGCGGGGAAGCGGTCCGCGTGCGCGTCTCGCTGGAGGGCGCCAAGCAGCTGAGCCTGATCGTGGATATCGTGCCGCCGGACAAGATGCCGGGCGGCGTGAAGGACTCGCCGGAGCTGGACAACGCGGTCTGGGGGCGCCCGCTCCTCGTCCGATAGGCGCTCATGGAGGAGCTTTCCCTCCTTCAGGACCTCACCTTCCGTGAGCCGGGGCGGGTCTGGCTCGGGCTGCCGCTCGCGCTGCTGCTGCTGGCCGCTCCGCTGCTGAGCCGCCGCTCGCTGCGTAGCGCGCTCTTGCCCCTGTTCCTGCGCGGCACGGCCCTGGCCTCGCTGCTGTTGCTCCTGATGGACCCGGTCGTGCCCTCCACGCGCCATGTGGAAGGCCGGCTCGTGGTCATAGTCGATGTCAGTGCGTCGATCTCCGAACGCGGGCTGCAGCGCCAGCGTGACCTGATCGCCGAGGCTTCCGGCACGTTCGATCTGATTGCCTGTGATGCAGGCGCGCGGCTGTCGGCGGGCGTGACGGCCGCCACGGCGCGCATCGCCGCCGTGCCCGAGACCTCGATGGAAACCGACCTGGCCGCGGCGCTGAGGCGGGCGGCCTTGCGCCGGCAGCCCGGCCACGCCCTGCGCATCACGATCCTGAGCGACGGGCGGCCGACGCGTCCGGGCACCGGCGCGGCGGCGCGCGTGCTACGCGAGCAGGGCGTGGAGATCTACGCGTTCGCGATCTCGCAGGACGGACCCGCCGCGCGTCCGTCGCTGCGCGTGCTTGGGCTGCGCGCGCCGAGTCTCGACTCGCGCAAGCGGCCGTTCGAGATCACGGCGGCCGTCGAGGCTACGGCACCCACGCACGCGCGGGCGTTCCTCTACTTCAACGGCGCGCTGCACCGCACGCTCGAGATCGACCTGCCCGCGGGCCGCAGCGACGTCACCTTCCCGGACCTGCAGTTGCAGCCCGGCAGCTACCGCGCGCAGGTGTGGATCGACGGCGACGCGAGCCCGCTGGACAACCTCGCGGGCACAGACCTGGTAGTACCCGGCACGCCCAAGGTGCTCGTGCTGAAAGGGTCTGGGGATCCATCTTTCATCGCCAAGGCGCTGCGCCTGCAAGACATCGAGGTGGACGTGCACGCCGCCCCCGGGCCCGAGCAGCTGAACGGTTACGACGTGGTGGTGGTATTGCCCGACGCGCCGGTCGAACTGCTGGAGGAGCGCACCGAAGAGCTGCACGAGTTCGTGGGCCGGCACGGCGGAGGTTTGCTCGCCGTCGGCGGCCTGGCCGGGCCCGGCCTGGCTCGCTTCGCGCAGAGCCCGCTCGCTGTGCTGGTGCCGTTGAAGGTGCCGCCGCGCGCGGCGCCGCAGGCGCCGCCGGTACAAGCGCCGGAGCCGGGGCCAAAGCCGCGCATCGAGATCGTGGAGGAGGAAAAGGAGGCCTTTCCGATCACGCTGTGCCTGCTCGTGGACACGTCGACCAGCATGGGTTGGGACAACAAGCTCCAACGCGCGGTGATCGCCGCCGCCGCCGCCGCCCGCGTGCTAACGCGCGAGGATCGCATCGCGGTGATCGGTTTCAGCGACGGCGTACGGGTGCTGGTGCCTCCTCAGCGCGCGGGCGACCCGAATACTGTGCTCCGAGCGCTGCGGAACGTGCGCGCGGACGTGCACACCGACATGTTCGCG
>JAPUHK010000311.1 GCA_027297745.1 Planctomycetota bacterium
GCGGAGGCGGGCACGCTCGACGTGCGGTTCACCGCGCGACGTCGTGTCACGCTCGCGGACGAGGTGGCGGGGAGAGTTCTCGTCGAACGCCGGCGACGGTAGACGACCGGTCGGGCGACCGCGTCATCGGCCGGCGCACTCTCCTGCGGCGCCGATCTGCGCTACCGTCGTCTCCTGATTCGTAGACTGCGGGGCGCGTCTGCGTTTTCGGGAAGGGCAGGCGTTCTGGGCTTCTGAGGGGTTGGCCCAAAACGACACTTCCAGTTCCCTGACGCTCCGGCCGGTGTGCCGGTAGCGTCGCCGTCGTCGTACGATGACACCATGGCAAGAGCGGATGCGGACGGTCCCGCGGGGAGTCTGGTTGTGTACCCGGGTGTCCTGCGTCTTGTGGAGGAGGGAGGATTCACGCCGGAGGTTCAGAGCACCGTGCGCCATGGAGTGCACCTGGTCTACTACAGCGCCCCGAGATTGTGGTTCCACCGGGACGCTTGGGAGGCCGTTCCGTCGGCAGACGCCGGCCTCGTCCTCCGGGTTGAACCGAAAGGTGACGACCCCTTCCACTTGGTCTTCTCGCAGGCGGAGCTGCGGGCCAACTTCGAACACATCACCAAGACGGAGTCCTGGGAGTCACCTCGCTATTACCACTGGCCGAGCTTCCCGTACCGTGCCGTGCCCTTCACAACCCCGCCGGATGACCGGGAGCGAGTCCTGCGGTTTGCCGAGGCCGGATAGGCCGGGCGGGATCAGCGCGCCTCGGAGACTCGGTCCGGCTGCTTCGGAATCGACGCGACCCCAGCCGCAACAGCAATCCATCGCATGGCGACCACCTCCGCACCCATTCTGCCACCGCGTTGCGTATCCGGGATCGGGTGTTTCACCGAGGCAGCTGAACCGTCCCCAAGTCGAGGCGCCACGTGTTCGGCTCGTCGCCTTCCTTGGGGACCGACTCCTGATCGATCGGGATGATGGTCCGTCCAAACCGGGGATGGTCGATGAGAAGGACATCGGGGATACCGACCTCCTTGCTGAACACAACCGGCCCGACGACCCACCACCTCGTCACGTACGCCGCGCCTCGAACGATGGTTTCCGCGCTCTCGGTGGTCCTTGCGCAAGGGACTTCAGCGAGGCGCCAGCTGTCGTCGCCCCAAAACTCCAGAGCATTGAGGCCCGCCTTCAGAGCCCGCTCGAAGTCCTCCTCCCATTCCAAGGCGCTTGCATAGCACACGAGGGCCACCACGGCATCCTCCAAGGGCTGCCCGGTGTCCCGGTCCACGATCCGAACAGTAACGTCACGCCGCTCGTACATGACGCCATGGTGAGCAAACAAGAACAGTACGAAGGCCACGGCGAGCAGCAGAACCAGGATCAGGACGATCTTGCGCGCCATCTTCACGGTGGGTCACTTCGCCGACTGGGCCTCGCCCCCAAGCTCAACAACAAAGGCCAGCGCACGGTTTCATTCTAGCGAGAAGTGAGCCTCGCACGCGCGCGAGACAAGAACGCGCTTGCAGGCGCTCCGGTTCAAGCGTACGAAGAGGTTGCGATGAGACCCAAGGCAGACATGCGCAAAGCCTTCATAGACGTCATCAGCGCCTACGTGCACGGAACGTCGTCGGCCGAAGAGTACTTCCAAGCCTTCAGCGCTCTCGTGAACGAATACGACGAGGAGCTTGGGCCCGAAGAGTTCGATGAGATAGTGGGTAGGCTTTGGATCGCTCTTGATGCCCACGACGAGGAGATCCCTCCTGAGCATGACCACTACCCCTCGCAACTCAGCGGCGTGACAATGATGAAGTGGGCCACAGCCGCACTCAGGGACTTGCGCAGGATCAACGCTGAGACCGAGCAACAGGACTAGAGGCTGAGGCCGCCGTACGCGCGCGAGACGCAGGTTGCCCTGAGCCAGCGGATCTACTTGTCCGTGGGCGGCAACACCTTCAGCGACTCCTGGAGCAGGCGCTCCATCTCCTTCCATTCCGCTGAGGGTTCGCCGGGAAGGCCGTCAATATGCAGTTCTGCAAAGGTGAACAGGACCGTATCAGGACCGGTGCGCACGGCGTAGTACGTCTCCACCGTCCCGGCGCTGACGCCCGGGGGACAGGCAGGCCACAGCGGACGTGCACAGGGGCGAGATCCCGCCGGGCAGAGCCGTGGGATGGTTTCGGGACCCTACGCCTACGGCGAGAACTCCGTCTAGCCTCGGGCCGCGCGGCGGCAAGACAAGATGCCCGACGCTGTCAAGTAGAGCGCACCGCCCAGGATTCCGCGCAACATGTCTAGGAACGTGTCCTCGAGGCCGAGCTGATCCTTGGCCTCGAAGTACAAGTCGAAGGCCCATTCCGCGAACTCCCAGAAGACGGCCACGGTACACGTAGACGTGAAGACCAGTGCGCCAAGCACGAGCTGCGATGGCTGCCCCAGCAGGCCGGCCCCGGCAGCAAGGGTCAGGCTGCGCGCGAAGAAGTGCGCGATAGCGGCACCGCCAACGAGGTGCATGGGTATGTCGAGAGATGGAGACGCCAGGTATGCGCCGGACCATGAAGCCACGCAGTGCAGCGAAAACACGATCAACGGCGCCCACCCCGCCACTCGCAGGCTCTGAGCAATCCAAGGGAGAACGCGTCTCTTCAAAGCCTCACTCCGACGCGCACGGTAGCAGGGGCGAGGCCGCAGGCGATGTGGGAACAGGCGTTCCTGCCGAGATGGCGGATCTCCCGTCTCCTGCTTCGTAGACTTCCGGGCGCGGCCACGTTTTCGGGAGGGACAGGGGAGAAACCACCAGACCTGGCGCAGCGAGTCAGTACTTCGGCAAGACCTTCAGGTCCATGGCTAGCTCTGGCCCGTGCGCCGGGCCACTGCGCCAGCGCCCTTTGCTCCGAAACTGGACACCTCGAAGTCAACTTGCGTCTGGAAGCAGCCGGCAAGATTGAGGTCTGGCCACCGCCAGGCATGGGGGCCGTCGGTGTCCGGATCGAGGGTTTTGATCTGCCGTGGGCGAACAGAGAGTCACTCGGCGACCGCCTCCAGATCGCTGACATTCCAGCTGGCGAAGTAGTTGTCTATGTTCACGATCGCTGGGGGAGGTTGCACGCCCAGCGACGGGTAACTGTGAAGCCCTCGGAGACAGTCAAGGTTGACCTGCGCTGACGCCTCGTTCGTGTCCCTGGGGGGCTCCCGTCACGGCAAAGCGCCCGGACCGCTGAACGCGCCCCGAGGCAACCGGCCGCATATGCCCACGGGGGTGGCTCCACCACAGACGGATCGACACCTGCGTCAAGGGACCGGAGCACACAGGTTTCGTCGCTCAAGTGCGGAGTTTTCCACAGGTTTTGCCCGACTTTTGCGCGGTGCTCTTGGGGCGTGAAAACCGCGCAAAAGGTACGAAATGGTGCAGATTTCGAAGCCGCTCACTCCTTCTACCGAACAAGCGTTCGAATGCTCCTGAGGAGTCCCAGGCGGGCCCCCGCCCATTCTAGGTGTCGGCCTTTCCGGCTTTTCGGGTACTTTTGGGTAGAGGGAGGGAAGGCGCCCTCCTCAGCTGGGAGGAAGAGAGATGCGCACGATCCTGGCGTTCTTCGCAACGGCACTCCTGGTCTCGGAGGCCTTCGCCCACGGCGGCGTGTTCTCCCCTCCGCCGGGGAGCACGCCCAAGGGCGGCGACTCGCCCGGCCTGCCGACGCAGCCGACGACCCCGTCGCACTCCCCGGGGGGCGCCAGCTCCAGCGGCGGGTGGCACACGTGGACGACCTGGTGGGGCTTCAACCGCTTCAAGTACCTCGACTTCCGCGTCCGTCAGGCCGAGCGGAGCGGGCCGGTCTCGGGCGAGCGGACGGGCCCGGTCGACCCCCACGCGTGGCGCGAAAAGGTCCGGACGAAGTTCACGCCGCTCCTGCTCGAGGCGATCCGCGACCGAGACGACGAGGTCCGCATGTCCGCGGCCGTCGCGCTCGGCAAGTGGCGGGTGAAGGACGCCGTCGAGCCGCTCAAGAAGATGCGCGTCAAGGACAACACGGAGCAGACGAGGGAAGCGGGGCTCTTGGGCCTGATCCTGATGCGCGACCCGTCGCTCTTCGAGTACCTCAAGGGCATCGTCGAAGATCGGAAGGAAAAGGACCGGATGCGCGGCTACGCGCTCCTGGGAATCGGCATGATCGGCGACGAAGCGGCGAGGGACTACATCTTCTCGCTCCTCGATTCCAAGAGCCGGAAGGGTCGCCGCGTGCTGCCCAGGGCCGAGAACAAGCGGCGCGCGCTGTTGTGCGCCGGGATCGCCGGCCTGGCCCACGAAAGGGACGCGAAGCTGGGGGAGCGCTTCCTGGACGTCGCCCGGGACAAGCGCCTCGTGCCCGAGGTACGCGCCTACGCCCTCGCTGCCGCCGGCAAGGTGGGCGCTGCGGAGCTGGCGCCGGCCGTGGCGGAGATCCTGAAGCGGAACCAGCACAAAGAGATCCGGCAAAGCGCCGCGGTCGCGCTGGGCGGGCTTGGGACCCCGGACGAAGCTGCGATCAAGGCGCTCGATCATGGCCTTCGCACCGACCGGGATCGCATCGTCAACCACTTCTCGGCGATCAGCCTGGGCCAGATCGGCGGGCCGCGCGCGTTCAAGGTGCTTGCGAAGAGGTACCGGCGCGCCAACAAAGAGGCGCGGGGCTTCTACCTGATCGCCTTCGGGCTCTGCCGCGAGTCCGGCGCCGTACCGATCCTCGAGAAGGTGATCCGGACCTCCGGCAGCGCGAACGATCGCGCCGCGGCGGCGCTCGCCCTCGGCCTCTACGACGACAAGAAGAACCGCGAGATCGTGCGGAAGACGTTCGCCAGCGCGAAGGACTGGCTGCTGCTCGAGTCTACGATGGTCAGCCTGGGGCTCCTCGACGACAAAGTCTCGGCGGACCCGATCAAGGATGTCCTGATCACCAAGAAGATGCCGTCGGTGCGCAGCTCGGCGGCGCTGAGCTATGCGCTCCTCCGACAGTGGCGCGCGGTGACGGTCTTCACCGACATCATCAGCACGGCGAGGAGCGTCCAGACCCTCTCCACGGTCTCACAGATCATGGGCTACCTTCCCAGCGAGAAGGCCGCCGAGCCGCTGGCGAAGCTCTGCCGGGACAAGCAGCTGCAGCGCCAGGTACGCGGCTTCGCCGTGGTCGCCCTCGGCGCGTTGGGAGATCCGGAGCCCCTGCCGATCCTCGTCCGGCTCGCGTTCTACATGAACTACATGATCCCCGCGGACCCGGTCGACCAGGTCGTGACGATGCTGTAAGGCCTACGACGTCCCTTTTGCCGCGGCGGTTCCGCCCTGGCTTGGCTCGCGGAGGTGGGTCCGTGGCGTCATCCGGTGATCTGTCGCCTGTCCCTCCCGATAACCAAACGCACCGGCCGGAAGGGCCGTTTCTCGGCGACCTCGGCACTCCAGGGCGGTGATCCGTCGCCTTGCCGAGTGACGCTCCGCAAGGGTGCCTTCATCGGCCGGCTCACTTTCCTGCGGCGCCGATCTGCGCTAGCGTCGTCTCCTGATTCGTAACTAGGGGAAGCGGGCCTTGGTGCACGAGGAGTGAGTGCGGGATACGCCTTGATGCGCGCCTCAAGCGAGCCACTCCAGACGGCCGATGGGAAGGGCATGGCTCGATCCGCGCTCCCTGTCCGCGAGCACGACCCGCGCGAGGAAGCCGACTGGTTTCAGCGCCTGCCGGAGCACGCGAAGGAGGAGTTCCGCGAGCGGTGGCGTGTGGTGGCTGGTCGGACCGAACAGCAGATCGACCGACGGCGCAGCACCGAAGTGCGCTACCTCGTCGAGGGCGTAATGCTCTTCGCCTTGCTCGAGTTCCTCTTCATCGGCCTTAGCGTGACCAGGCTTCTACTCCTGATGGTCCCCGGTCTCGCCCTCGGTTGGATCTGCCACAAGATCCGTGCCAACCGGTGGCGGTACGTCGTCGTGGCGCTGCCGCTCTACTTCGCCGTGTACGGGATCTTCGGGCTATTCGCCATCGTCCACTTCATTGTCTTCGTTTGTGTCGCAGCGGGCCTCGGACTCTCGCACGAACTCCAGCGGGCGGACGGCACCGAGGGGTGAGGCCGCCTG
>JAPUHK010000312.1 GCA_027297745.1 Planctomycetota bacterium
GCAGGAGCCTCGCGAGGGCGTCGCGCATAGCACGCTTGTCTTCGACTTCGATGGAGGGTTCTTCGATGGAGTGAAGGAACTTCTCCAACGCCTTTCGTAGGATCTTCCTTCTCTTCTTCGCCTCCTTGTCGTCCTCGTCGGGACGCTCCGGCACGAGCTTCTTCAGGAGGCCATCGAAAGCCGCCCGGGCTTCTTTTTCCGGCGTGTCATCGAGAGCGTCGACAAGCTTGTCGAACACTCTTCGAATCGGGTCCTTGGGTGGAATCTGGTCCCTGGGTGGGTCGAGAACGAGAAGGCCCATGTGGGTCGGCGATCGCGCATAGTAATTCTCCGCTTGGAGGGCCGCCACGACCGCATGACGCGTGCGAAGCCGGTCCTCGCCGTCCTCCCCGGAGTGTCCGCCACGGAGATGCACACCAAGGACCAGCAGATCCTTGGACGTGGACATGCATTCCTCGAACACCTCCTTGGCCTTCACGCCGCCCTTGTGCTCGTGCAGATAGACACCCAGAACCACGAGCGGGTCCTCCCAGAGACGGGCGGGAATGGCCTCGATCCGACCCGCCTCGTGCTCGTGAGCCTCCGGAAGCTCGGTGGCGCTCGCACGCGAACTCGTCAGCGGGGGGGCGCTCGCCAGGATCGCCCAGCTCCCGACCATCAGACCGATGATGCTGGGTAGGAGCACACGCATGCGCTCGTCCATGGGTCTCTCCCTTCTCGAGGCTCCATGGTGCACAAGGGCCGCCTTGAAATCAATGGCGGCGCCGCCCGCGCCCCGCGCCCCCTAGCGGAGGCTCCCGATCTTCTTGATCAGGCCGGCCACGCTCTTCGGCGTCACCTCGTCACGCGCACCTTGCCGCGCTTGTCAATGACGATCGTCCACGGCGTGCCGCCCATGATGATGCTCGTGCGCGCGCCGCCCACTTGGCCGTCGAACCCCACCGCCGCCGCCCCCCTGCGGTTACTTCTTCGCCTTCTCGGTCTTCCACCAGGCGCGCCACTCGTCGGCGGTCGTGAGGTCTTTCTCCACCAACCTTTGCAACGCCCAGATCGCCTTCGGTTCCTGCGGCGTGAGGCCGACCAGCGCCTCCAGCACGGCGTCGTGCAGCATCTGGGCGTGCGCCGCCAGGATGCACAGCCGGCGCGTGGCGTTCGGGTTTTTGGCGCGGCCGCAGGCTGTGAGGCCGCGCGCGAACTCGCCGTAGTTCGCGGGGAACAGCGCCCGCGGCGGCGAGGTCAGCGCCACGGCGGCGGCGGATTGCACGTCGGCGTTGCGGTCGCGCAGCTTTTGCAGCACCACCTTCTCGGCTTTGGGGTCGTCGATGAAGGCCAGGGTGCTCAGCGCCGCGATGCGTACCTCGGGACGGCTCGACGAGGCGGCGCGCACGACGGGCGCCACCGCGGGCTGGCCCATGCGCGCCAGCGCGATCGAAGCCAGGCGCACGGTCGCCGGGTCCTCCTGCTCCAGCGCGCGGGCGAGCGCATCCGCGTCCGCTCCCGACGGGGACACGCGAGCCAGAGCGGAAGCGGCTGCGCGGCGCGCAGGCGGATTCTTGGGCGAGCGCAAGAGCCCGCGCAGCGTCTTGCGTGAGGACCTGTCGCCGCCGCGCACAAGCGCCCAGGCCATCTCCGCCCGCGCCAGCACGTTCGTTTCCTTCTGCAGCGCGTCGCGCAGCGCCTTCTCATTCTCCTTTTGCGCCAACTGGCCCAGCCGCCGGGCGGCCGCCGCGCGGAACAACGGCTCCGAGTCGCGCAGCAAGCGCCGCAAGTCCTTCGGCTCCGGCGACACGACCCCGAACGACTCGGTGCGCACCTCGTAGCAGATGGGCTCCGCGATCCAGTCGCCCCCTTCTTCCGTTTGACGCCCGACCAGGATGCGCCCCGGCGCGATCTCGCGCGTCAGGAAGGCGTACGCCGCCCCGCGCATGACCGCACCCGGCGGACGCTTCTTGGTCTTGCCGAGCTTGCGCTTCAGGTCCGGCCATTCGGGGAGGGTCTCGTTCGGCAACTTCGAATAGTCGAGGCGCTCGAAGCGGCCGGGCTCGTCCAGCACCCACACCGCATCTTCGGTCGGGGTCCCGCCGTCCAAGGCGCGGTTCGCGAACGTCAGCAAGTACTTCGCATCGTTCGTGGGCAGGATGTGCACCGGCCGCATGCGCAGACGGAAGTCGGCGATCTTCTGCGTGCCGGGCTCACCCTGGTGCACGGCGCCGTAGCGCCCGCGCCGCATGCGCTTGAAGGGCTCGGACGGCGCGGCGGAGCGCTTGAAGACGCGGCAACGGTCGCGCGAGCCGAAGACGAAGGCGTAAACCTTGCGGTCCGTGGACTCGGCGTAGTTGAGGTGGCGGCCGGGCTCCGCGCGCGCCGACGCGAAACCGAAGCAGAGCAGCAGCAGCGCAGCCCGACGCGCGATCACGCCCTCAAGGCTGCCCGCCGCGCGGGCGGGAGTCAATCGTCCTTTTTCGGCTTCTCCGGGTTCTCGTCCGCCCAACTCTTGCCGGTGCCGTGGTCGAACTCGCGGTCGGGGTCGATCTCCCCCATCTTGCTGATATCGACGTCCTTGTACTTGTCGATGAGGTCGGGGCGCAGGCCCTTGCGCCGCTCCTTGCGGTGCGTCTCCTTGTAGTGCTCGCTGACCTCGAACCTGCGGTACGACTGGCTGATCTCGGTGATCAGGCGCGCCTCCGCCTCCGGATCGCGGTGCCGGTTCGTCCAGCGTGCCTCGGACACGATCGAGGGGTTCTCGATGTTGTCGTTGACCTCTTTCACGACGGCCACGGCGATGCGCAGCTTGCCGTCCTCGTCCTCCTCGATCTTGACGTGCGCCTTCTCGCGCGTTGTGCCGCGATAGAAGACGCCGGTCCGCACCGTCCAGATGGTCCAAAACTCACCGGACTCGTCATCCGTCTTGTCGGGGTCGAGGTGCGTGTACCAGCGGCGCAGCACGGACTTGGTGCGCGCCGCCACCCGCTCGTACTCGGCGTCCACCAGGATCTGGTCGGCCCCCTTCAAGGAGGCGTGCGTCACCGGCCCCGAGTAGGTCATGTCGTGTTCCAACATGCTCTCGGCGCTGGTGCACGCGACGCTTGCCACCAGGACGCAGATCGGAATGAGTGCCCTCATAGTGCCTCCAGAGCCTGATATAGATGCCTCTGCATTGTCATGAATCGGTCTCCGCCGTCCAGCGCCGCAGGGCGGGCTGAGCCCGGACGATGTCTCGTTCTCGGGCACTGGCGTCCAGCTCCCCGAGCGGGGCCCCGTGGGCCTCGAGCGCCTTGAAGGCGGAATCCCGGACGCTGAAGGAGGGGTCCAGGAGAGCGTCCACGGCCGGCGTCAGCACCGCCCGCCGGACCTGGTCCATCTTGCGCACCCGCTCCAGGATGTCGATGCGCTCCTCCTCGCTGAGCCCCTCCCACTCCTTGAAGACCAGCGCCGCGCCGTCGCTGCCGAGGTGCCGGATCAGGATCCCGAACGTCGTGGAGCTGGCGCTGTCCGACACGCGCTTGCGCCAGCGCGCCATGAGCCGCTCCACGTTGTTGCGCAGCGCCGCGGACGCTTCGGGAAGCACCGGCGCCTCACTCAAGTACTGGCCCATCCGCATGCCCGTCTGCGTGGGCCCGTCGCCGTAGAGCGGATCGAACGTGAAGTTGATGCCGCCGCGCATGGCCACCTCGAACAACCGCGCCTTCATCTCGGACGGCGGGGGGTTCTCAGTGTGGATGCGGTTCAGCATGTGCACGACGACGGTGCGCGTCATCGAGTCGCGGTTGTAGATCTCGGCGTCGTCGAGCGTGAGGTCCGGCGGACGCGCGGCCAGCACGGGCAGCAGCGCCTCGGGTTCGGGCTTCAGCCGCACGAGAGCGTTGTGCAGGGGCACGAACAGGTCCTCGTCGAGCGCGTCCGGCGCAGTGCGGTACCAGCGCACGACCTGCCGTGAGAACTCCTCGCCATCGAACGCTTGCAGGTCGTCCCAGCGGTTTTCCACCAGCCGCGCCATGTAGTCCTCGGCGGGCTTCCGCGGCGCCGTCTGCTTCGCTGCCTCCGGGTTCGGCCCCTGCTCCCCCCCGCACGCGGCTATGAGAGGAAGAACGACGCAGAGGCACGCCGCTTTCATCCGGGCTTTGCGTCTTCGCGTCTTTGCGTTTCTCATATTTGTCGGGGGTCGAAGGCGTCGCGCAGGCCGTCGCCCAGCAGATTGAACCCCAAGACGGTAAGCGCAATCGCCAATCCCGGGGGCAGCCAGATCCAATACAGGTTCTGGCGCACCAGGCTGAAGCCGTCCTTGAGCATCACCCCCCACTCCGGCACGGTGGCTTCCGGGCCGAGCCCCAGGAAGCTGAGGCCTGCCGCGTCCAGGATCGCCACGCCCGTGCTCAGCGTGGCCAGCACCACGATCGGCGCGATGCAGTTGGGCAGCACGGTGCGGAACAGGATGCGCCGGTCCGAGGCGCCCAGCGCGCGGGCGGCGGTGACGTACTCGAGCGGTTTGACCTGCAGCACCGCCGCGCGCACCTGGCGGATGAAGGTCGGCACCATGACCACGCCGACCGCCAGGATGACCGTGAAGAGCGAGGTCCGTTCGAACAGCGCGGCCACGGCCACCGCCAGCAGCACCGAGGGGAAGGCCAGCATCACGTCCACGACGCGCATGATGGTGCCGTCGATCCAGCCGCCGCGGTAGCCGGCGATCAGTCCCAACGGCACGCCGATGAAGAGCGCGAAGGCCACGGCGCACACCGCGGCCATCAAGGAGGCGCGCGCGCCGTGCACCATCCGGCTCCACATGTCGAAACCGTTCTTGTCCGTGCCCATCCAGTGGGCCGCCGACGGCTCCGCGCGGAACTCGTCCTGGCGCGCTTCGGGGTCGTAGCGTCCGATCACGCCGGCGAACACGGCCACCACCACGAACATCCCGATGATGACCGCCCCCACCATGGCGGTCTTGTTGCGCCGGAGCGTCTTCCAGCGGCGGTCGCTCACGCCGCCCTCCGGATGCGCGGATCGATCAACGCATAGAGCAGGTCGACGACCAGGTTCAGGATCACGAACGTCGCGGCGGACAGCAGGATGCCGCCCACGATGATCGGCGTGTCGCGCCCGAGCACGCCCTTCTCGACCACGAAGCGGCCGAGGCCCGGCCAGTTGAAGACGGTCTCGGTCAGCACGGCGCCGCCGAGCAGGCGCCCGAACTGCAGGCCCGTGATCGTGGTGATCGGGATCAGCGCGTTGCGCAGCACGTGCTTGAGCACCACCTTGCGGGCGCTGAGCCCCTTGGCCCGCGCGGTGCGCGCGTAGTCGCGGTCGATCTCCTCCAGCATGGCGCTGCGCGTCATGCGCGTGATGACCGCCATCGGAATGGTCGAGAGCGCCAGTGCGGGCAGCAGGATGTGGCGCGAGGTGTCCCAGAAGACGTCGAAGTCGAAGTGGAACAGCGACTCGAGCAGGTACAGGTGCGTGACGTAGTGGCTCAGGTCGAAGTCCGGGCTGTAACGGCTGGACGAGTACGCGAAGCCGAGCGTGTTGACCGCGAACAGGATCAGCAGCATGCCCAGCCAGAACACCGGGAACGAGATGCCCATCAAGGCGATCAGGTTGCCCAGGTAGTCGATCGGCGAACGTGGGAAGACGGCGCTCAGGATGCCGACCAGCAGGCCCACGAAGGTGCCGAGCAGCATGGCCACCAGC
>JAPUHK010000032.1 GCA_027297745.1 Planctomycetota bacterium
GATGATGCGCGCCGGGGCCCCGGTAGCCGCCGTCTCTCCCGTGGTGAGCGTGTAGGTGACCAGGGCTCCGCACGCGGCTCCCAAGAGCAGAACGGTGATCGTCTTCATGGTTCCTCCCTACGGGCCCTCGCAAGCGTTCCCCAGACTAACTGAACCGCCACCGCCGGAGCCGCTAAGATCGGGATGCAAGATGGATCATCCGACGAAGTACTGGCACAAGCTGGGCGACGGCCGCGTGCAGTGCGACCTGTGCCCGCGCTTTTGCAGACTGCACGACGAGCAGCGGGGCTTTTGCTTCGTGCGCGCCTGCCGCGACGGCGAGATCGTGCTCACCACCTACGGGCGATCGAGCGGTTTTTGCGTCGATCCCATCGAGAAGAAGCCGCTGAACCATTTCCTGCCGGGCACCCCCGTGCTCTCTTTCGGCACGGCCGGCTGCAACCTGGGCTGCAAGTTCTGCCAGAACTGGGACATCTCCAAGTCGCGCGAGATCGACACGCTGGCCGATGCCGCGACGCCCGAGGCGATCGCGCTGGCGGCGAAGCGCCTGAAGTGCTCGAGCGTCGCCTTCACCTACAACGACCCCGTGATCTTTCACGATTACGCCATCGACGTTGCGCAGGCCTGCCGGGCGCACGGGATCCGGACCGTGGCCGTCACCGCGGGAGAGGTCTGCCCCGAGCCGCGCGCGGAGTTCTACCGCTACATGGACGCAGCCAACGTCGACTTGAAGGGCTTCACGGAGCGCTTCTACCGCGAGATTTGCGCCGGCCACTTCGAGGCCGTGCTCGATACGCTGCGCTACCTGCGCCACGAGACCGACGTGTGGTTCGAGATCACGAACCTGATCATTCCCGGGCAGAACGACGACGAGGGTGAGCTCGAGGCGATGACGCGCTGGGTGGTGGAGGAACTGGGCCCGGACGTGCCGATGCACTTCACTGCGTTCCATCCCGACTGGCGCATGCTGGACACGCCGCACACCCCGCCGGCGACGTTGAAGCGCGCGCGCTCCATCGCGCTGCAGGCCGGCGTGCGCTACGCCTACACGGGCAACATCCACGACCCCGAGGGAGGCGTGACCTCGTGCCACGCATGCGGCGCCGAGCTGATCCAGCGCATCGGCTACGATCTGACCGTGGGCGAGTTGACGGGCGACGGGTGCTGCGGGGCGTGCGGGGCACGTTGCCCCGGCGTGTTCGACGGCGCCCCCGGGACGTGGGGTTCCCGCCGGCTGCCCGTGCGCCTCCGGGAGCATGCGCGATGACCACGGCGGTGCGCGACGCCGAGGTGGCCGGGCTCTTCTATCCGGCCGGTGCCCGGGAGCTGCGCATTGCAGTACGCGGGTTGTTGGCGGATGCCAAGGCCAAGTGCATGTCGCCGAAAGCGCTGATCCTGCCGCACGCCGGGTACCTCTACAGCGGGCCGGTGGCGGCCTCGGGCTACGCCTGCGTGCAAGGAGCGGCGATCGAGCGTGTCGTGCTGCTGGGCACGGCGCACCGCTACCAGGGCCCGGGCCTGGCGTCGCACAACGCCGGGCACTTCGTAACTCCGCTCGGATCCGTGCCGATCGACCACGCGGTGTTTCCGCTGCCGCACACAGAGCGCATCGACGATGCGCACGCGGGCGAGCACTCGCTCGAAGTGCACCTGCCCTTCCTGCAGGTTGCGCTCGGCGAGTTCAAGCTCGTCCCGATGGTCGTGGGGGAGGCCGAGCCGGCCGAGGTGGCGGACGTGCTCGAGAAGTTGTGGGGCGGCCCCGAGACGCTGATCGTGGTCAGCTCGGATCTCAGCCACTATCACGAGTACGCGGTCGCCAAGGAGCTCGACGCGGGGACCGCGGCCGCCATCGAGGAGAAGATCTACGGCGCCGTCGGTCCGCGGCAGGCGTGCGGCTTCCGGGCGATCGCGGGCCTGCTCGAGGTAGCGCGCCGCAAGGGTCTCGACGTGCGCTGCCTCGACCTGCGCAACTCCGGCGACATCGCAGGCTCGCGCGACGAGGTCGTCGGCTACGGCGCCTTCGCGGTCTCCTAGTCGGCCGGCTCTTTCTCCGCGGCGGCAGGCGGGACCTCCACGTCCGGATGGAGCTTGCGCAAGCGTCTGATCGCCCACTTCCGGCCCTTTTCGTCCCTGAGCTTGGTGTAGGCCTGCACGAGGCCGACGGCAACAAACCTCATGTCCTCACCGAGGTCGAGACTGCGCTGATACAGGTGCGCCGCGGCCTTCCAGCGCTTCTGTTTGTACGCCGTGTATCCCTCGAAGGCGCAGCGCAGCCGCTCCGCGACCGAGCTGTCGAACTTGCGAACGTCTCTTAGAGTCTGCGCTAGAGCCTCGTGCTCGTCTCCGAAATACTGGATTTTCGCGATGTTCTTCCATGCCCACTGGGGGTTGTGGTGCCCGAGCTCCAGCGCGCGCCGGTACCAATGCACGGCGTCGTCGTAGCGCTTCGCGCTGTGCGCTTGCGACGCGTTGTAGCCCGCCCAGTAGCCGGACCAGGGCATCCAGAAAGGCGGTACGACGGATGCGAGTGTCAGTACCGCAACGGCGGCAATGGCAGCCGCGCGCTTGGGTGTCGGCAAGACGGCGTAGCCGAGCAGGACGCCGAAGGCCAACCCGGACACATGGGCGGCGTTTCCGATGTTCCAGATCCCCGCGGCGTCGAGAAAAAAGCAGAGAACCAGCCAGGCCAAGAGGATCCTGACCACTTGTTGGGTGACGACCGCTAGGAACGCGGGATAGCGCCGGCGCGCGATCCACATGAATCCGAACAGCGCGTAAAGCACGCCCGAGAAACCGATCCCGGCGTTGTCCGACACGGCGAGCTCGACCGCCGAGGAGACGAACGCCGCGAGCACTACGAAGGCAAACAAGCGCAGCGAGCCGACTGCACGCTCCATGGGCCGGCCGAGGATCCATAGCCAGTACATGTTGAAGAACAGGTGGATCAAGTCCACGTGCACGAAGGCGGAGGTGATCAAGGACCACCAGGCGCCGTCCCAAATCTTCCAGGCGCTCGCGGCGCCGTGGCGGTACAGCACCTCGTCCGAATCGGGGTCGCCGCTGAACCAGATCCCGGCCCACGCCGCGACGCAGACGACGAGCACACCGTGGGTGACCTACGGTGTGCGCGGCCGCGGGGTCGCTTCCTCCCAAAGCGGTGACTCCGGCTCGAGCGGCGATTCGGACATGCTAGTACCCCGCGGCGTTCCCGTCCTTGCGCGATTCGGACGCGCCGTAATAGACGCCCTTCTCCGCGTCGTAGCGGATCGCCTGGTAGCCGCCGAAGCCGCCCACCGCGTGGTGGATGCGGTGGCGCATGCGCGCCAGCTCGCGGCGCACCTCCTGGGAGATTCCCGACTCGA
>JAPUHK010000033.1 GCA_027297745.1 Planctomycetota bacterium
CGCAGGCGTACGAAGACGTCCGAGAGGATGGCGGTGGCGTCGAGCAGGGATGGGTCGAGCGTGTCGGAGTGGAGGCTGGTCCAGAAGTTGGACGGCAGTGCGTGGTCGAGGTGTGTGCGGCCGGCACAGAGGATGTGAATCACCGTGCGCGTCAGGTCCAGCTCGGTGCGCAGCGGAATGCGCGTCAGATCGCGGGCCAGCGCGCCGGCGTGCGCGTAGCGCCGTCGGTGCGCCGCCATTCCGAACCATGCCGCGAAGTGGTAGCAGCGCAGCTCCTCACGAGACGCCTCGAGATGGCCGTCGAGCTCGCCGAAAAGCGCGGCCGGCACCAACGCGCACTCCGCATGGCCGGTGCGCCCCACGAACCCGAGCGCTAGGCTGCGGCGCCCCAGCCGGAACGCCAGCAAGGCCGCCCCGGGCCGCAGCCACTCCCGCCCCTGTCGCGCAAGGAGGGCGTAGCGGTCGAGCACGGCCCGCCGCACGCGCGCCGCGGGCGCGTCGAACCGCCCGATCTGGCGGCCGCGGGGCGCCTCGACCCAGTACTCGAGCCCGTTCTGCACGCGCGCGGCCAGGTAGCCCCGCTCGGCCAGACCTCTACAGGTCTCGAGCCCCGCACGTCCGAAGATCGCCTGTACGTCCATAGACGACAGCGCGAAAGGCGCGTCGCGCAATGCACCCAGGATGTGCTCCTCCTCGACCCCCACGAAGTCCGTCCCGTAGGTTGCGAACGGCGGTGACGGCGCCGAACCGTTGACCGTCCTGATGTCGCCGCGCAGGTCGTTCTCCTCGAGCAGGTCGAGCAACCGCTGCTCGTGCTCCGGCGTGCTCACGAACACCACGTACACCTTGGCGTCCCGGCTCAGCATGCGCCCCTTCCACGCGCGGTGTGCTTCGATCGAGTAGCCCAGCACCGCCGCCGCCGACGGCGTGATGTGCTCGGCGTCCTCGACTACGACCAACAACCCGTTCCCCGCCGCTTCCTGGCCGCAGCGGCGGCGCACGCGGTCGGCGCCGATCAACCAGCGCTCGCCGGGCGTAAGCGCAATGGACATGCCCTCCGAACGCGGTCGCGGGCCCAAGAAAGCACACCGCCGGTTGAGAGCGCGGCCGAAGATCAAACTGTCGGGCCCGGCCACACCGAGGCCCAACGCGTAGATCACGGGATCCGGAACGGCGACCGTGGGCGTCGCACTCGTGTGCACGAAGCTCCAGCCCGCCTCCTGCGCCCACTCGCGATACATCTCGGCCGTCGCCGCCCACTCGCCCACGGGTAGGCCCAACACCGCCGCCCCCGAGTGCGGAAGCTCATCGAGCGTCGGCGTCCCGGCTAACCCGAGCGCGCGCGAAACGCGCGAGTAGTCCCATTCGACGGCGTCATCCCCAAGCGGTCCCGGCAGGCATCTCGTTGCTTCTTGGAAGTGCCTACCAAGCACGTCGCGCATCCCCACGCGTGCCATTGATAGCAACTCGGGAGCCCTGGCGCGATAAGGTAGACGCACAATCGGAACTGCCAGAACCAGTGCGAGTTACGAAGACTGTGGATAAGATGGGGATAAGCGTTTGCCCCGAATTCGCACAATGCCGCCAGAAGTCACTAGCGCTGGCGGGATTCGGGTACGTATTTGGGAGCGTGGAAAGCGCTATCCGGGTTACCCCGGGTCGGCATAATGTGAAGCAGGCATGGTCCCTGCGGGACCCCAAATGAGCACGGCACTGAAGGACGAGGTGGCCTTGGGCCACTTGCTTCGAAGGGCGGGCTTCGGATCCAGCCCCGCCTCCCACGAGGGGTTTCTTAGCCTCGGCTGGCGAAAGACGGTGGACCGCCTGCTCGACGAGCTCGGTGAGCCTGCGGCTCCGCCGCCTGAGGGGTTCGACCCATACGTGCCCGGCGCCACGCAACAAGCGTGGCTCGATCGCATGCTGTCCGGCCGCGCCATGCTGGCGGAGAAGCTCGCCTTCTTCTGGCACGGACACTTCGCTACGTCCAACACCAAGGTGCAGGATCCCCAACTCCTGTGGACGCAGTATGGTCTGTTCCGCCGCAAGGGCGGCGGCAAGTTCCGCGAGCTCGTGGAAGAGGTGAGCCGTGACGTAGCCATGATCCGCTGGCTCGACGGCAACTCCAATCGCAAGGGCGTCCCGAACGAGAACTACGCGCGCGAGCTGCAGGAGCTGTTCACGCTCGGGATCGGGAACTACAGCGAGCAGGACATCCGCGAGATCGCGCGTGCGTTCACCGGCTGGGGCAGCCACCACCACAAGTTCGTGTTCAGCGAGCAATACCACGATGCCGGCGAAAAGACCGTGCACGGCCGGACGGGCAACTGGGACGGCGACGACGTCGTGCGCATCATCACGGGCCAGCCCGCAAGCCGCGCGTTCATCGCCACTGAACTTCTGCGCTTCTTCTCGACGCCAGACCCGGACGCAAGCGAAGTCGAGGCCGTGGCCGCGACGCTGCACAAGACGGAGGGCAGCATCAAAGACGCGCTGCGGACCATGTTCCTGGCGGACGAGTTCCGCGCGCGGTCGCACTACCGCACGCTCGTGAAGAGCCCGGTGGAGTTCGTCGTCGGCGTGCTGCGCGTTGCCGGCGCAAGCTCCGTCCCGCTGTGGGCCCACGGATCGTTGGAGCGCACCGGCCAGATCCTCTTCCGCCCGCCTTCGGTCAAGGGGTGGCCTTCGGGCGCGGGCTGGCTCGGCAGCGCAGCAATGGTGGAACGGCTCAAGGCGGCCAGGCGCGTTGCAGACGGCGCGCCCGAGAGCATGGCCTCCGGGATCGAGAGGATTGCCCTGGACGGAGAGGTGCCGCCCGAGCTGGCGGCGGCGCTGCAAGGCCTGGAAGGTAAAGAACGCATCGCCCTGGTGCTCGCATCGCCCGAGTACCAGCTTGCTTAGGAGGCACCATGTGGATCGACCGGCGTAGTTTCCTCAAACACGCGGTGGTCGCGGGCGGATCGGTCCTGGCCCTGCCGCGGCTCGGCTGGACACAGGGCGCGGCCAAGGAGCCGGGTGCGCGCACGCTGGTTCTGCTGCACCTGAACGGCGGCAACGACGGGCTCAACACCGTTGTGCCTTACAAGGACAGCCTGTACCCCGTGCTGCGCCAGGCACTGGCGTTGAACACGGGACAAATCCGCAAGATCGACGAGAACCTCGGGCTGCACCCCGCGCTGAGCGGTTTCGAGGATCTGTGGAAGAAGGAACGCCTCGCGATCATCAACGGGGTCGGCTATCCGAACCCGAACTACAGTCACTTCCGGGCGACGGAGATCTGGTTCACCGCGCAACCCGCGAACACTCCCGTGGATGGATGGGTCGGCCGCGTCCTCGACGCGCGCCCGTCGAAGGCTCCTTTGCGCGCCGTGTCGCTCACTAAGGAGAAGCCGCTGAGCCTGCAGTGCTCCTCACCGGGAGTCGCTACGCTGACAGACTTCAAACAGTTCCAGGTGCCCGCGGGCATGGAGCGCGCCGTCGAGTTGTACGGGCGCTACCGCGAGTTGGACGGCGAACGCGGCAGGGTCGGGCGCGCGGGCTCCGACGCGATCCGCGTAGCCAAGAAGATCGCCGCACTGCAGCCCTACCAGGCGCCGCTCTACGGACGCCTGGGCCAGGACCTGCGCAAGGTGCTGGCGCTGCTCAACTCGGACATCGACCTCGAGGTGATCCAGCTGAGCTTCGGCGGTTTCGACACGCACGCCAACCAGGCCGGCACGCACAACGGGCTGCTGGCGCAAGTGGGCAACAACCTGCGCAACTACCAGAACGTCCTGGACCAGCGCGGGCTGGGCGACCGCGTGACGACGCTGGTCTTCAGTGAGTTCGGGCGCCGCGCCGCCGAGAATCTCAGCGGCGGCACGGACCACGGCTCCGCCGGCCCCGTCTTCTTGCTCGGCAAGGGCGTCCGGCCGGGATTGCACGGCAGCTACCCGGCGCTCGACGACCTCGAGCGCGGCAACTTCAAGTACACGACCGATTTCCGCAGCGTCTACGCCGCGGTCGCCCGGGACTTCCTGAACCTGGACCCCGACGCGGTGAAGAAAGTCGCCGGCGACCACGAGCCCCTGGAGCTTTTCGCATGAAGTCCGCCCTCCTTCTCCCCCTGGCTTTCGTCCTGACACTCTCAGGAGCCGAAACCTCGGCACAGCAGCACAGCACGGCCGAGCTCTGGATCCCGGCCGAGTCGATCGAAATGCTGCCGATCCGCGACGCCGAGAAGCGCGAGACGATCCGTGCCGCCTACCGTCCGGCCTACCGTCAGATCGGCCGGCTCTACAAGCGCACGCAAGCGCTCACCAAGAAGCGCGATGCACAGAAGAAGAGGAAGCAGGGCAAGGCGGCCAGACAGACGCAAGCCGAGCTCGACAAGACCCAGGCGCAGCTGAAGCAGAAGCTCCAGGAGTTGCACGTCAAGCTGAAGGAAGCCGGCCTGACCGACGCGGATCTCGAGCGGGCGCGCAAGATGCCGCGGGGCCCGCTCCGCGTGGAGCGCTGCACGCACGCGCTCATGCTCGAGGCGCCGGACCTCACGCCCACGCAGAAAAGCCTGCTGCAGCGGCTCTGCATCGGCGTGGACGCCAGCCAGGCGGCGTTGCGCGCGACACGGGAGCGCTTGAGCAAGCAGCTGGCGGGGGAGGAGAACGCGCGCCAGCGTCAGCTCCTGACGCGCGGCCTGCAGCGGCAACATCAACTGATCGAGAACCGGCTGTGGAGAGCCGTCGGCTACATCCTGAGCCAGGATCAGATGCGCGCCTTGCGCGCGCAGATGCCGATTCGCTACCAGCAGCACCGCAACCTGCGCGGCCACCTCTACATGATTCCGGGCCTTACGCCGAGCCAGGCGGTGCGCATCAACGCCTGGTACACGGAAGTCGAGAGCGAGAGCGCCGCCGACCGGGCCGCGGTCCAGCGGGCCAACAAGCAGCTCGGCGACCGCTCGATCGCGCAGGAGCAACGCGCGCAGCTGCAACGAGAGCGGGCGCTGGCGCAAAAGCGGCTGCAGACCAAGAACATCGAGTTCCGCGACGCGCTGCGCACCACGCTCAACGAAGAGCAGCTCAACCACATCCGCTCGGTTCCGCCGCTGCTCTCGCCGCAGGACGTCCAGGAAGGCCCAGGCCCGCTGCTGCGCCAGAAGAACCTGACCGAGATGCAAAAGCAGCGCCTGCGCCACTTGCAAAAGCAGGTGGACCGCCAAAACCGGGAGATCCGGAAGAGAGCGCAGCGAGAGATCCAGAGCCTGAATAAGGAGGTCGGCGCCGACTCGCCCCAGGGCGCGATGGTGCAGATGATGCAGGCCGGCGCGCGCGCCGAGGCCTACGCCATCCGCGACGAGATGGCCCATCACGCCGTGCTGGAGGTGCTGACCCCCGAACAGGTGCTAGGCTGGGTGGTCACGCCGACAGGCCAGCGTTAGGGACCTGGCATCCTGCGTAGCGCAGTGGCCGGTGGCCGTGAATAATGCGCAGCGCCATGCAGGTTCCCCCGGTCGGTGCGCTCGTCGTCCCCGCACCGGAGTTTCGTGCCTCGATGGGTACGGGCGAAGGCGCCGCCTTGCTGCTCTCCAAGCGGCGCGGCAGCCTGCAGCTCTACTACGCAGGCATGGATCGCATCTTCTGGGTCCCGGCGCGGCAGGTACGCCGTATCCCCAACGAAGCGGTCTCTCCCGGCTCCCGCGAGGCCCTGCTCTCGAACCTGCTGCTGACGCTCGAGGCCGAGGAATGCGCGTTCGAGGAGACGGATGCCAGCGATCTCTCCTTTAGCGTGGAAGTGGCCGGCATGACCGACAAGGACCTCCAGGCACTACGGGAGGGGCTCGGTGAGCGGCTGCGTTCCTTCGCCATCGAGCCCCGCAACATGCACGCCATCAAGCTACGCCTGGATCTCGTCTCCTTGCCCGAGCCCGATTCTCGGGGTACTTAAGGCAGCAGCCATGCAAGGCAGGACTTTCAAGATCATGCGCCGCCGCATCGCGCTACGCTTGCGGCAGCTGCACGTGCCGCCCATGAAGGGTGCGGCTCTGGCGTTGGTCATCGGGCTAGTCCTGCCCTTCGTGCTGGCCGCGGACCGCGAGCCGGCCGAGCTGCGCATGAGCCTGGCCCGCGACCGCCTCGCCAACTTCGAGCCGCAGTCGATCCCGTCGGGCCCGAGTGGCACGATCCTGCACGCGCGCCCCGCTTTCTCGTGGCAGGGCGTGAACGGCGCGACCGCCTATCGCTTCGAGCTGACGGAAGAGGGCGGCGCTGAGTACGTTCAGGGGTACGTCACCACCGAGCTGCGCTACCTGCTCGAGCCGCCTGCGCGCCTGGAGCGCGGGCACCGCTACACCATGCTCGTGCAGCCGCTCGACGAAGCCGGGGCAACGATCGGGCGCCCCATCGAAGAGACCTTCTCGGTAGCGCGGCTCGACGACGCGCTGGCCGAGACTCTTCTGCGCGCACAGCGCATCAAGGATCCGGGCCGCCGCGCCATCACGCTAGCCGGCATCTACGCCGATCAGGGCTCCCCGCACGACGTGGCCTCCGCGCTCGAGTTCTACCTGCGGGCCGCGCCGGAAGGCGAAGAGGCCGCCCTGGCCATGGACCTCCTGGCCAGCCTGGGCAGGCGATAGCGCTATACTGTGGGCCCACGCCGGCGGCCCACACGCGCCGTTGCAACCGGGAGGACCGCGTCTGCGCCGGAGGTCTAGGGTTTGGTGCGCATGCGTTTCAGGGGACTACTGGCTGCGTTGCTGGCTCTGGCCGGTTGCGGCGGCAGCAACGGACCGCCGGTGTCCGCCCCTGTAGTGCGGGACACGCTGGGCCGCGTCGAAGGGCGGGTGCGCGCGTTCCGCCGCGGGCCGTCGCTGAGCTTCGACGCGGACGGACGGGTCGTCGCCTCCTCCGTCGCCGAGTCATCCTCGCCCGTAGCCGTCGAAGGCGTCGTGGTGCGCGTCTACAGCCCCAGCGGCACGTTCCTGGGCGAGGCCGTGACCCGCAGCGGAGGGCAGTACGGCGTCACGGTGAACTTCGGACCCGTACCGGCTACGCCCGTCACGATCCAGGTCCTGGCCCAGGCCAACTCCGGACTAGGGAGCAAGCTGCGCGTGCTGCCGTCGGCCGGCGCCGCGGAGCCGTACATTTTCAGTGCGCCCGCGCTGGGCGACCCGAACGCACCGACGCTGGTCGCGAACGTCGACATTCCGCTGGCGGGCAATGCGGGCGCGTTCAACATCGCCCAGATGGGGAGGCGTAGCCGGCTGGCCACGCTCAACGACGTGGACGTGATCTGGAGCGAGGGGAACGGCGTGGTCTCCTCCGTCACGGTGCAAGACGACGTGGGTGTGGTCATCGTGGCCGGCGGGATTGCGGGGGACGACGCGTCGAACACCGACGAGTTCGACGACCCCGTCCTTGCGCGTCTCTTCGGCGAGCTCACGTTCGCCTTCGTCACCACCGACGTCGCGCCCAAGGGAATGCTCAACGATGCACTGATGGTGCCGAGCGTGGCCTACCGCGAGGGCCTGCTTGATTTCTGGTCCTGCATCGTGCGCGACACGCCGCTCTACTGGGACACCGAGGGCAAGCGCGCCGAAGCCCGGGTTACGCGCTTCTTCAACATCGGTTCCTTCTTCGATCCCGCGCTTGGCTCCCTGGGCCCGGACGATCCCAACGTCTACCAGGACCCCTCGGTGATCGGCATCGGCTCGCGCTTCTCGGTGGCCGAGATCATGTGGGACATCCACAACAGCCTCGGGATCCCCCTGTTCAGCACGATCGACGCCCTCGAGCAGCTCACGCCCGGCGCCACCTACCCGCACATCGTCACGCTGTTCGAAGCCTACAGTCGGCTCGGCCTGCTCGGGGGAACCTTGCCGATTCTGCTGATTTCGCCGGAGGACCAGGGCATCCCGCTGCCCCCCACCGCGGCGAACGGCTCCGAGTGGCCCACACGGTTCCCCAACGCCGCCGCGCCGGGTACGTCACTGCAGCCGCCCTATGACGACACGCTCAGCGACCTCGTGGACACGATCAACCCGGTGCCGCTCAATCCGGACCTGGGCTTGTTCTCGCAGCGCTACTTCCACCTCAAGTCCGGGTCCGAGGCGCACATCCGCCTCACCCTGACCACGTCCGGCAGTCTGCGCATGGAGCTGCTCGACCTGTCGAACGAGGTATTGGCCTCGGGCACGGGCTCCATCCTGCTGACGGCCGCCGCGCCCGGGGAGTACGTGGTCCGCGTGCTCGGGGACGGCGTGCTCCAGGTGGCGCCGTTCGACCTGCGGCTCGAGTTGCTCGTGCCCTGATCGGCGCTTCCGGCGAGAATGCCAGCTTGGACTACTACGAACAAGACGCGGTCATCCAGGAGTATCTCGCCTTCCACTACCCGGACCCGGAGCGGGACCCGCTGCAGCCGTTGCTGGGCGCACGTACGCCGCCGTTGGCCGGGCGTTTCCCGTTCGTGGTGAAGCGCCACTGGCCGGCGGGCGCCGGAGGACGCGCCCTGGATGTCGGCGCCGCCTGCGGCCGTGTCACGTTCGACCTGGCGCGGGACCACGACGAAGCACTCGGCATCGACAGTTCGGAAGGCCTGATCGAAGCGGCCCGGCGGGTTCAGGCCACTGGCGTAGCCCGCTACCGCACGATCGACGAAGGCGACCTGCAGCTCCAGCATGAAGTCGCCGTCGAGCCCGCTCCCAACGTGAGCTTCTCGGTCGCCGACGCCCTGAACCTGCCGTTCGAACCCGCCGCGTTTCGCACGGTCGTGGCTCTCAACCTCGTGTGCCGCGTCCCTCATCCGGAACGCGCCGTGGAGGAGCTGGCGCGCGTGACGGAACCCGGCGGAACGCTTGTGGTCAGCTCGCCCTACACGTGGCTGGAGAGCTACACGCCGCGCAGCCATTGGCTCGGCGGCTTCGCGCGGGACGGCGAGACCATGCGGGGTGCAGCGCGGCTGCGGCAGCTGCTCGAACCCGGTTTCGAGTTCACCGAAGACGCTCGCTACCCCTTTTTTATCCCCCACCATGCCCGGTCCGGGCAACTCGGGCTGGCCCACGTGCAGCGCTTTCGCAAGCGCGCCTAGGGTGTGTTTCAGAATCCACCTGGCTTCGCCTTCCAGCGAAGCCGCCATGCCGGACGCTCCTCCTTGACGACTCTCATGGAGTCGCCGGCGTCGTCGGCTTGCCTGGCGGCTGCGGTGTGCGGGCTCGGGCCCGACGGTGGACTCTCAAGCACGCCCTAGCGGGCGCTCAGAAACGCCGTGGCGGCAGCCGCGAGCAAGTTGTGCAGTCGCGTTTCCACCACCGCGCGGGACGTCTCGGTGGCGTCCGCGCGCACGAAGATCATGGTCATGGGTTCGCGCGTGCCGAACATGAGCTCGGGCAACAACGCCATCTGGAACCGCACCGGCCGGGCCACCGGCCGCTTGCCGTAAAAGAGCACGTACAGGGCCAGGATGTGCTGGCCCGAAGCGGTGAACTCGAGCAGACGCGCCGGAATCGGCTCTCCGGTGACCCGGATCTCGATCATGCGCTCGTCCGTCTTGTCGCCGCTGCGCACGAGCGCCGTTTCGGGGAAGTGAAACAACTTCTTGCCGTCCCACGCGCGCGCCGCGAACAACTCGAGCCCGTTGTCTGCATCGAAGTCGGGGTAGCGACGGCTGGCGAAGTCACGCGTCCCGAACTGCCCCATCGTCCAGCGCGCGGAACGACCGCCGCCCTGAGGCTCGCCGAAGCCCTCCAGCTGCGCCGGGAGGAGCTGAGCGATCCCTCCCGCTTGCAGCGGCGCCGGCGCTCCGTACACATGAATCGCCGTAGGCACGAGCGCCACGGCGAGCAGGGCCGCCGCGGCCCAGGCATAGCGCGCCGAGATCACAGCTGCCCTCCGGTGCGCGCCCGGGGCCGCAAGAGCGCTTCGAGCCCCAGCAGCAGCAGCAAGGCGGCGACGAACGTGCAGATGCCGGAGAAGTCGTGCACCCACGTGTTCAGGATGTCCATGTCGTAGCCGCCGATGAGGATCACGAGCACCACGCAGCGCAGGACGTTCGCCAGGATGGCGGCCGGGAAGATTGCAGCCAGTACCAGGATCCGGCGCCACCAGCCCTCGACGCCCAAATAGACGATGAGGCAGCCCGCGAAGATGGTCACGAGCAGGGCGTTGAAACCGCTGCAGGCATCCGCGATCTGCACGGAGCCGAACGGCAGGTGCAGCAGCGTCCCCTCCCGCACGACGTCATAGCCGATGAAGGCCAGCACCTGCTCGGTGGCGGGAGCCGTGATCTCGCGCAGGAACAGATGGATGCGTGCGGCTACCAACTTGGGTACTGGGATCATGAACCCCAGCAGCAGCAGGGGGAACCAGATGGCCTGGGTGCGGCGCAGCCCAAGGAACAGGAGCGCACCGCCGCAGATGGCCAGCACCAACGACACGGCGGAGAGGATCTCGAAGCGCCAGGCCGCGTCGGCGATCTGCAGCAGGACGGCGGGCACCAGGAACGCGAAACCCCAGGCCGACCCGGCGGCGTGCCCGGGCTCGTGCGCCCGAAGCGTGCGCCACATCAGGTACAGCGCGAGCGGGAGCACCAGGAAGCCGTGGCTGTGGTACCACACACCCATCAACCAGCGCTTCCCCAGCCACTGGAACGTGGGCATGTAGACCGCCAGGAACAACAGCCCCACGACAGCCAGGGACAGGCGTCCGGGCCGGGCGCTGGGGGCTTGTGCCGGGGTCTCCATGAAACACGACGCGGGGGTCCCCTGCCATGCTGGACGAAGGGCGCACGCGGATCAACCGGCATACGCTGCGAGGCCGAGCTTTTCCCCGCGGATCCGACATTTCGAGACAGTATGTGCCGGGCCGCGTCCCACGAACTGGACATTTCCTGGGCCCCGCACGGTGCGCCGCGGAAGGCTGGGGGCGCGCGAGAAGCGGCGCGCAGATCGGCGGAATCGGCCCCGTCGGGCCGGACTGCCCTGCACCGCGCGCACTCTTTGCCGCTGCATCCCGATCCCGCCGGCGCAGCAAAGCAATCGCCTGGCTTAGCTCCTCCACAGACCGTTGGGCTACGAGATCGCCTTCCAGATCATCGGGCCTAACCCGCACGTCTCCTATGGCCCACTCGCTCCACCTGCAAGGCGGCGTGCAGTTCCTGCCCCGGACAAACGCTCGAATTCCAGCCGCCACCCGCACGCACCGCGCCCGCAAGGGCTTTTGGGCCCCTTGATAGAATCGCCGGGCTTGCTGCCGAGCTAATTAGGAGGGCTTTTCCGCATGGCTGCAGAACCGTATGACGTCGTCGTCCTGGGAGGCGGACCCGGCGGATATGTTGCCGCCATCCGGGCGGCCCAGTTGGGGCTGCGCATTGCGGTGATCGAAAAGGACAACCTCGGGGGCATCTGCCTCAACTGGGGTTGCATCCCCACCAAGGCGCTGCTCAAGAACGCCGAGCACGCCCGCATCGCGCGCCTCGAAGGTGCGGAGTGGGGCATCCTGTACGACAACCTGCGCTTCGACTTCGAGCGCGTGATCCAGCGCAGCCGCGAGATCAGCTCCCGCATAGTCAAGGGCGTCGAGTTCTTGATGAAAAAGAACAAGATAGACGTGCACCGCGGCGTCGGCACGCTCACCGCCAAGGACACGCTCACGGTGGACCACGACGGCAAGCAGAGCGCGGTGAAATTCAAGCACCTGATCCTGGCCACGGGCGGCCGGCCGTGTGCGCTTCCCGGCGCCCCCTTCGACGGGGAGCGGGTGATCAGCTACTTCGAGGCCATGATCCCGAAGGAAATCCCGAAGAAGCTGGTGATCATCGGCGGCGGCGCAATCGGCTGCGAGTTCGCCTATTTCTACAACGCCTTCGGCACGGACGTGACCGTCGTCGAGCTGCTGGATTCGCTCTTGCCCAGCGAGGACAAGGAGGTCACCAAGGAGCTTCAGCGCAGCTTCAAGAAGCAGAAGATCAACGTGATGACGGGCACGAAGGTCGAGGGGGTCGAGGTCACCAAGAGCGGCGTCAAGGTCAAGACGGCCAAGAAGACGCTCGAGGCGGACCGGGTGCTGGTCTCGATCGGGATCCAGGGGAACGTCGAGAACCTGGGACTCGAGGAGTTCGGCATCAAGACCGAGCGTGGGTTCATAGTGACCGACGAGTACGACCGTACGAACGTGCCCCACATCTACGCCATCGGCGACGTCAACGGGAAGGTGATGCTGGCCCACGTCGCCTCGCATCAGGGCAGCGTGGTCGCCGAGCACATCGCCGGCAAGGCATCCCACTCGGTCGACTACGACGCCGTCCCCAGCTGCACGTACTGCCAGCCGCAGGTGGCCAGCATCGGCTGGACCGAGGAGCAAGCGAAGGAGAAGGGCTACGAGATCAAGGTCGGGCGTTACCCGTTCCGTCCGCACGGCAAGGCCGTCGCCACGGGCGAGAACGAGGGCTTCGTGAAGCTGGTCTTCGATGCGCAGTACGGCGAGCTGCTCGGAGCGCACATCATCGGGCACGAAGCGACGGAGATGATCGCGGAAGCCGGAGCGGCCAAGAGCGCCGAGGCGACCATGTATAGCCTGGCCGAGACGATTCACGCCCACCCGACCATGTCGGAGGCTTTTCACGAGGCGACCCTGGATGCTCTCGGACGCGCAATCCATCTGTAGCGTGCAGCTCGGGCTCATCGCCTACCGAGCCGGCCTCGAGGCGCAAGCCGCGTATGCGGAACGCCGCCTGCGGGGCGAGATCGGCGACACGCTGCTTCTGTGCGAGCATCCTCCCGTGTTCACGCTCGGGACCAACGCCGACCCCGACCACGTGCTCGCCGACGACGCGGAGCTCGTGCAGCGCGGCATCGAGGTGCACCGCACCGACCGCGGCGGCGAGGTCACCTGGCACGGGCCGGGGCAGCAAGTTGGCTACGTCATCGCGGACCTGCGCCGGCGCGGGCGCGACGTGCACCGTTTCTGCCGCGACCTTGAGGAGATCCTGCTGCGCACGCTCGACGACTTCGGGCTGCAAGGCGAGCGCGAGGAGGGCCGCTCGGGCGCCTGGATCGGCCGGCACAAGGTCGGCGCGCTCGGCGTTCGGGTGCGGCGCTGGATCACGACCCACGGCTTCTGCCTCAACGTGGACTGCGACCTGAGCCCCTACGACCGCATCATCCCCTGCGGCATCTTCGATTGCGGCGTGACCAGCATGAGCCACGCGCTCCGACGCCCCATCGCGCTCGAGCCCGTGCGCGCCCGGCTTTGCGCTCATTTCGCAGAGGTGTTCGGTGGGTAAGACGCGGCGCAGCCCGGACGGCAAGGCCTCGGGCCGCAAGGAGGACGCGGCGCTGGCAGCCTACGACGAGATGTTCCTGCTCGGGCTGTACCGCGACATGGCGCGCACGCGCGCGCTGGACGATCGCATCGAGGCGCTCTACAAGCAGGGCAAGCTCGTTGCGGGCTGTTACAGCTCGCGCGGCCAGGAGGCCTGCAGCGTAGGCAGCACCGCGTCGCTGCGTCCCGACGACGTGATCGGCCCGATGATCCGCAACCTCGGCTCGATCGTGCGCCACGGCGTCCCGCTCACGCTCGTGCTGCGCAACTACCTCGGGCGCGCGACGGGCCCCACCAAAGGACGCGACGGCTCCAGCCACTTCGGGTCGCTTCAGCACAACATGCTCGGCCCGATCTCGATGCTGGGCGCGCTGATTCCCGTGTGTGCCGGGGCCGCGCTGGCCTTCCAGATGCGCGGCGAAGACCGCGTCGCGCTGACCTGGATCGGTGACGGCGGCAGCAACGTGGGCGACTTCCACGAGGGGCTCAACTTCGCGGGCGTGCTCAAGCTGCCGATGGTGCTGATCCTCGAGAACAACAAGTGGGCCTACTCGACACCCATCGAGTACCAGACCGCCGCCAAGAACTTCGTCTGCCGCGCCGAGGGCTACGGCATCCGCGGCGCGACCGTGGACGGCAACGACGTGCTGGCCATGTACGAGGTCACGAGGGAAGCCGTGGACCGTGCGCGCGCCGGCGAAGGGCCGACGCTGATCGAGGCGGACACGATGCGCATGCGCGGCCACGCCATCCACGACGACGCCAAGTACGTGCCCGAGGAGATGTTCGAGACCTGGGAGCAACGCGACCCGATCCTGCTTTTCAGCCAGCGGCTGCGGGCCGCCGGCCTCCTGGACGACGATACGGTGGCAAAGATCCGGCAGGAGGTGCGCGCGGAGGTCGACGAGGCCACCGAGGACGCCACCGCGCAGCCGCTCCCCGACGGGAAAGGCGAGATCGACGAGGTGTACGCGTGAGCAAGATCACGTACATCGGCGCGTTGCGCGAAGGCATGCGCGAGGAGCTGCTCCGGGACGAGAGCGTCTTCTGCATCGGTGAGGACATCGGCACGTACGGGGGGGCGTTCCGCGCCACGCAGGGGTTCCTCGAGGAGTTCGGCCGCCCGCGCATCCTCGACACGCCGCTGAGCGAGTCCGCCATCATCGGCGCTTGCGTCGGCGCCGCGATCATGGGCATGCGCCCCGTGGCGGAGATGCAGTTCGCCGACTTCGTCACGGGTGGCTTCAACATGCTGGTCAATTTCGCGGCGAAGGTGCACTACCGCTGGGGGCCGAGCGTGCCGATGGTCGTGCGTTTGCCCTGCGGCGGCGGGACGCGGGGCGGTCCGTTCCACACAACGAACCCCGAAGCCTGGTTCACGCGCGTGCCCGGGCTGAAGGTCGTGGCGCCCGCGACAGTGCGCGACGCGAAGGGCCTGATCAAGGCCGCCATCCGCGACGACAACCCCGTCTTGTACTTCGAGCACAAGTACCTCTACCGGCGCCTCAAGGACGAGTTGCCGGACGAGGATCTGATCACCCCCATCGGCAAGGCGCGGCTGGCCCGCGAGGGCAACGACGTCTCGCTGATCGCATACGGCAGCATGGTGCACTACGGCGGGCAGGCCGCCGCGGAACTGGAGCAGGCGGGGATCTCGGTCGAGGTCCTGGACCTGCGCTCGCTGGTGCCGCTCGATGAGGAGGCGATCCTGGCCACCGTGGCCAAGACCAACCGCGTCGTGATCGCCCACGAAGACACCAAGACCGGCGGCTTCGGCGGGGAGATCGCCGCGCGCATCGCCGAGCTCGGATTCGAGCACCTGGACGCGCCCATCCGGCGCGTGGCCAGCATCGATACGCCCGTGCCGCACGCCCCGCAGCTGGAGGACGCGTTCATGCCCGGGGTCGAAGACCTCAAGCAAGCGCTGAAAGAGACCGTGGAGTACTAGGTACGGCCACTGGATAGGACGGAGACATCATGGCAACCGAAGTCGTAATGCCGCAGATGGGCGAGTCGATCGCCGAGGGAACGGTCACGAAGTGGCTCAAGCAGCCCGGCGAGAAGGTGGGCAAGGACGAGCCGCTGCTCGAGATCTCCACGGACAAGGTCGACACCGAGATCCCTTCCCCGGAAGCCGGGATCCTGGGCAAGATCATCGTCGCCGAGGGACAGACCGTCGAAGTCGGCGTCGTGCTCGCCGTGCTCGTGGCTGAAGGCGAGGAGGTCCCGGACAGCGTGGCGGCACCGGCCAAGGCCGAGCCCGCGGCGGCGACCGCGCCGGCTCTTGCACCGGCTGCGGCTCCGGCACCGGCCCCGGCGCCCACGCCCATGCCCGCGCCCGTCCCGGTGGCAGCCGCCGGAAGCGTCTCCGTGAGCGGCATGCCGCGCCGCGCGAACGGCCAATTCTTCTCGCCGCTCGTGCGCTCGATCGCCGTCTCCGAAGGGCTCAGCGAGCAGGACTTGCTCACCATCTCCGGAACGGGGACCGGCGGCCGCGTCACGAAACGGGACGTGCTCGGCTACCTGCAGATGCGGGGCCCGGCCGCAGCGACGGCACCGGCGGCCGCACCGCTGCAGGACCGCGTCGAGCCCATGGACCGCATACGCGGACTGATCGCGCAGCACATGGTGCACTCGATCCACACTTCGGCGCACGTCTACATCATGACGGACTGCGACATGACGCAGGTCGTCGAGCTCCGCCAAAAGCACAAGGACGCGTTCCTGAAGCGTACCGGGGAGAAGCTGACGTACACGCCCTTCTTTCTGAAGGCCTCGGCGCTCGCGCTGCGCGACTTCCCGTACGTCAACGCGCAGGTCAACCCCGAGGCGGGCCAGGTGACGCTCAAGGGCGCGGTCAACGTCGGCATGGCCGTGGCCGTGCCGAACCCGAACGGGACCTACGGGCTGATCGTGCCGGTGATCCGCAATGCCGACGTGCTGCCGCTCAAGGAGATGGCGCGCCAGGTGAACGACCTGTCCGCCCGTGCGCGCACCGGGTCGCTCAGGCCCGACGAGCCGCAGGGCGGCACCTTCACCGTCACCAACATGGGCGTCTTCGGCAGCTACGGCGGCCTGCCCATCATCAACCAGCCGGAGGTCGGCATCCTCGGCGTCGGCGCGATCGAGAAGCGCCCGGCGGTCGTGAACGACGAGATCGTCATCCGCCACAAGGTCTTCCTGTCGATCGGCATCGACCACCGCCTCGTGGACGGCGCGCTCGGCGGGCAGTTCCTCGAGCGTATCCGCTGGCACCTCGAGAACCTCGACAGCTGGATCCTCGCATGAACCCGGTCGCCGCGCAGGTTCCCCTTTCGCGCCCGCCCTGGCTCAAGGTGCGCCTGCAGGACTGGCACAGCTTCAAGCGGACC
This sequence comes from Planctomycetota bacterium, assembly GCA_027297745.1. Taxonomy (GTDB): domain Bacteria; phylum Planctomycetota; class PLA2; order PLA2; family PLA2; genus JAPUHK01. Next base: position 16,661 of record JAPUHK010000033.1, read on the forward strand.
GAGGACATCGTGGAGCTGCACGGCCTGAACACGGTTTGCTTCTCCGCGCACTGCCCGAACATCGCGGAGTGCTGGGGCCGCGGCACGGCGACCCTGATGCTGCTAGGAAACACGTGCACGCGCCGCTGCGGCTTTTGCGCGGTTCTCAGCGGCAAGCCCGCCGAGTTCGACCCGCACGAGCCGCAGCGCGTGGCCCAGGCTGTCAAGGACATGGGGCTGAAGTACGCAGTGCTGACCTCGGTCGCGCGCGACGACCTGCCGGACGGCGGCGCGTCGATCTTCGCCGAGTCGATCCGCGCGATCCGGCGCACGTGCCCCGGCGTGGGTGTCGAAGTGCTGATCCCCGACCTGCAGGGCAACGACGAGCACCTGGACGTCGTGTTCGACGCGCAACCGGACGTTCTGAACCACAATGTCGAGACCGTGCGGCGGCTGCAGAGGCTCGTGCGTCCCAGCGCGGCCTACGCGCGTTCGCTCTATGTGCTGCGCCGCGCCGCCGAGAAGGGGCTCGTGGCCAAGTCCGGCCTGATGCTCGGGCTGGGCGAAACCGACGACGAGGTGCGCGAGACGATCCGCGACCTGCGCGACCACGGCGTGCGCATGCTCACCGTCGGCCAGTACCTGAGGCCCGACGACAACCATCTGCCCGTCGCGCGCTATGCGACTCCGGAGCAGTTCGAGGCGCTGGGCGCGTATGCGCGCTCGCTGGGCTTCGAGCACGTGGAGTCGGCGCCGCTCGTGCGCTCCAGCTACCACGCCGAAGAGGCGCCCGCAGCCCACTGCCGATAGATAAGGCAGCGTGACCGCCTCCGCCGGAGCCAAGGCGCCTCTGTCGAGCCAACCGTGGGTGGCGTACGTGCTGCCGTACGTGCTGTTCCTGGTGTTGACGGAGGTCGGCGGACTGTTCGAGCCGCTGGGACCGCTGCTGGCCTACCCCGTCAAGCTGGTCGCGTGCACGGCGGCCCTCGTCTGGTTCGCACGCAAGCTGGGGTTCCCGGAGTTGCGCGGCGGTTACCGATGGGCGCTGCTCCCGCTCGACGTCGGCGTGGGATTGGCAGTCTTCGCGGTCTGGATCGCACCCGAATCGATCGACTTCCTGAAGATACGGGAGAGCAGCTTAGATCCCCACGCAGCCAGCGCGCAGTGGTTCGCGCCGTTGCTCGCGGTGCGACTGGCCGGCGCGGTGCTGCTCGTGCCCGTCATGGAAGAGCTGTTCATGCGCTCGTTCCTGCCGCGCTTCTTGGACATGCCGCAAGGCGGCGACTGGCGTGGGCAACCGATCGGAAAGTTCACGCTGTACTCGTTCCTGTGGACGGTGGTCTTGTTCGGCGCCGTGCACCACCGCTGGGCCGTCGGGCTGGCCGCGGGGGTGATCTACAACGCCTACCTGGCCTGGCGCCGCTCGCTGCTGCCGGTCATCGTGGCGCATGCCGTCACGAACCTCGCGCTCGGCATCTACGTCATCCGCACCGAGCTATGGACCTTCTGGTAGGTCCGCCTGCCCGTGCCGGCACAGCAGCGCTTGAAGCTCGGCCTCCTCCATGAAGACGCAGCGGCCCTGAGTCAGGCCGACGATGCGGCCGGTGCTGTCGCCGCGACACGGCTGCTTGTCCCATAGCAGCGGCACACCCAGCTCGTTGGGAGAGACCTCCCCACGATAGCGTTCGTAGGGGAAGTTGGTGTAATCTCCCGCCAGCATCTCCTCCAACGTGGGGCCTTGGCCCGTCAGTGCGCTGACGTAGACCTGTAAGTCGTCCTCCCCCTCGATCTCACCCATGCGCACGAAGATGTACACATCGATCCGGCCGTCCGCGGCCAGGGGGATGGGGTCGCCGGAGAGGGTCAGGTAGCTGGCCAGATTGCGCACGCTGTTGATGTCCTGAAGGCCGCCTCCGCCACAGGCGATGCCGACGACAAAGGCGCCCGCAAGCCACGACGCGATGATCTTGTAGCCGGTGACCGCGTGCGCGACCCACCAAAAGGGACGCAGCAGGCGAAAGACCGGCCGCGTGTCTTGCTCTGTCCGCGTGCGTGCCACGCCTCTGTTAACGCACGCCGGCGGCGGTGTTCAGGACGCGCCTACGCGCTCAGAATGGAGGACACCGGCTCCAGGATCACGTGCTTGATCGTGTTCAGGTAGTCCCCGTTGTCGCCGTCCCTCAGGCGCAGGTCGAGCGGCACGGTGATGTCCACGTCGTTCCCGTCGGCGTCCTCGGTCACCTTGACGATGGGACGGTCGGGCGTCTCTGAGAAGGCCTTGACGACCGTGGCCCGCTCGCCGCTGTCCAGCAGCACCTCGGCTCCCGGCGGGAAGCAGGTCAGACGATCGAACAACAGACGGATGAGCGGCTTCTTGGTCTCCATGCCCTGCGTCGTGAGCAGGATCTTCAGTGCCTGGGCCACCGAGAAGCTCTTTTTGTATGGACGTTTCGCGGTCAACGCCTCGAACATGTCGACGACCGCGACCAGGTTCCCGATCGGGCCCGGCGAGACGGGCACGTCGGGCTTGGGATAGCCGAACTCGTCGTCGCGCATGTGGTGGCAGTAGGCAACCTGGACGGTGAGGGGATCGGCGCCTGCGTACTCGAGCAACATCTGGGCGCCGTACTCGGGGTGGGCCTGAATGACCTCGAACTCTTCGCTCGTCAAGGCAGCCTTCTTGTTCAGGATCTCGCCCGGGATGCGGCACTTGCCGAGGTCGTGCAAGAGCGCCGCCTCCGCCACCTTGCTCAACTGCTCGCGGCCCGTGACGAACGGCTGGATCAGCGAGGTCACGATCATGCACACGTTGACGGAGTGGTTGTAGGTGTAGTCGTCGTCGTACGGCAGGTTCATGCCGGCCAGGAGCTGGGTATCGTTCTCCATGGCCACGGCGGCGATGCGCTCGCTCACGTCGAGCACCGACCCGTAGTCGATGTTGCGCCCGCCCCTGAGCTCGCGCATGAGCATGTCCAACACGTCGATGGCACCTTCGTGCACGGACAGCGGCACGCGCAGTTCCGGAACCTTGAAGAACAGGTTCTCGCGTGCTTCGAGGTCCATCGTGGACGCTTCGCCCGCGCGGCCGGTGAGCACGCGCACGCCGTTCGTCGGCCGGAAGCCCTTCTGCTCGTTTTCCAGCAACCAGTCGAGCAGGGTATGGGCCGACTCGTCGTCGATGTTGGCGCGGAAGACGAGACCCTTGCAGTCGTGCGCCTCGAACCGCTCCATCAGGTCCTTGCAGCTCCCGCCCTCACCGAGCGGCACGCCGCGGTGCGACACCACGTTGCCGCCGTACTGGATGCGCACCCACTCCCAACCGGCGTGCGCCGTGAAGAACAGGCCGACGGCGCCCACGAACGTCCGCACCGCCTCGGTCACGCGCGGGTGGCGTGGCGGATACAGGCGCGCGTTCGAGAGCGAGGCCGCCAGAGTGCGCACGACGTCTTCGACGCGGTCGTAGTGCAGGGTGGCGACGGGCTCCGTGCTCATCGCAGCCCCTCCTCGCGCAGCATGATCTGCACGGCCAGCGTGCGCAGCTGGGGACGGTAACGGTAACGCAGCCAACGCCGCTCCTCGGCCACCTTGCGCAGTGCCTCGCGCGCTTCACGCGTCTGCATCCTGGCCAGGGCCTTGATGGCAGCGGTGGCCAGCGCCTTGTTGCACGAGGCCTTGTTGTTGCTCTCGATCACGTTGGACACGGCCTCCACGGCCTTCGAGTGCCGGAAGCCGCCCAGCGCTTCGACGATGTCCACGTTGCGGTCGTCGCGGCCGGCTGCTCGGTGAGCGTCGGACAGCACCGCCAGCAGCAGCTCCAGCGCCTTCGGGCTGCCGTCCTGGGAGAACGCCTTTACCAACTGGCGGCGCTGGCTCGCGGTGCCGTTCTGCAGCAGCTCATTCGTGACCGGCTTGAGGGTGCGCAGATCCAACCGCAGGAAGACGCGGAAGATGGCCTCGTGGAACAGCGCGGCGTGGTCCGAACGGCACCAATCGCGGAACGGACCCGGGATGCGCCGGGCGCTCTCCAGGAAGCCGGCCTCCACACGCTCGTGCAGCTCCGACAGAGGCTCGCTCATCAACAGGCCGGCCAGCATTCCGAACGGCGAGTCGCCTTGCAGGATCGAGTTGAGCGCCAGCGTGACCTCGTCGGGGCGGTTGATGAGGCGCTCGAAGAACGAGGCGACGCCCTTCTTGTGGCTCAACGCGCTCAGACAGTCGTGCAGCAGAGACTCACGCGTCTCGAACCCGGAAGCGGGCATCAGGCGCGTCATGTAGAGCAGCACGCGCCCGGTGGCGCCGAAGTCACGCGCCTTGGAAGCCAGCGCCCGTATCAGGTAGTTGCGCTGGATCTTGTAGTGTTGGGCGTCGTCTGCATCGAGCATGAGCTGGCAGACGATCAGCAAGAACGTGTCCTCGACCGGGAAGACGTCCAACTGGGATTGGAACTCCCTGGCGTTGAACTCGATCGCCGTCAGCGCGGCGACGTCCACCGCGTCGAACTCGTCCATCTGAAAAGTCGTGTTGGGATCTTGATCGGCCGCGGACTCCAGGGTGCCGCCGCTGCCCCCTGTGCCACGCGGACGCAGCAGATCCTTCAGATAGGAGACCTTCTGCAACAGCTCCGGCGCGCGTTCACCCTTCGGGAGCTGCAGCGCGAAAGCCAACAGCTTGGCGACCCGTTCTTCGCTGCTTTGCACCACCACGGGCAGCTCGTCCGCAGAGGTATCGAGGCGGTTCTCGAGCAGGTCCAGGAAGTGATGGATGACCTCGTGCAAGCGGTCCGCGTCGAAGCGCGACACGTCGATGCCGCGCACCAAGGCGCGCAGCACCTGCTGGATCACGTCCACCTCGGCGGTAGTGGTCTCGCCCTTCTCACGCAAGCTCTTGACGCGGGAGCGCAGACGTTCCAGGCGCGCCTGCGTATCGGCGGCCGTCAGGATGGCCTCGAACGTGGGGACGAGCTCGGCGGGCAGGCCGAGGTCGGTCGTGTCCCCGCCCGCTATGGGTGCGTTGACCAGGCCCTCCTCGAGCTCGCCTTCTTCGAAGGCGACGATCTCGACGTGCGGATGGTTGTGCTGGCGCAGGAAGACCTCGGGGCCGCCGATGCGCAGGATCTCGCGATGGTCCGTCTCCAACAGCCGCCCGAGCAACCGCAGCTCAGGCGTAGTCAGGCCTGGGTACAGCCGCAGGATGGAGATACGCCGGCGGCTGAGTGCCAGCGCCAACTCGCGCACGTTGTCCGAGTGCGTCTGCAACGCGGCCTCTTCGACGTAGAACTGGTTGCCTTCGATGGTGAGCACGAGCGGGTCGACGCGCTCGCCCAGCGCTACATTGAGCAGGTGCTCCAGCTCACTGAGGAGCGCGCTGATGCGCCGGTGCCCCGGCGGATAGAGGCGGCGGAAGCGCGGGTAGCTGAACAGCGTGTGCAGGAACGGAACGATGCGCTGCGCCTCCTTGACGCGCTCGGCATCCGCCTGTGAAGTGTGCGTCCCCTGCCCGTCGGTCACGGCATACCCCTGGACCTGCGGGCCGACCACGCGCCGACCGCTTTCGATTCGTGCATTCCCGTCCCAGTGAGGGGTGCGCGCCCGGTCTTGGATCCAGCCGGAGCCGGGGCTGAACGCAGCCCTCGCTGCCCTATCGGCCTGCTGTGGGTGGGGATTGAGGCGTGGGCAGACGCAGGGGCACCATATCGGACACAACCTCGAAACCCCCCTGCTGCCCTCGCGCGCCGTCGTCCACGAGGCCCCCGGCCAAGAGCCAGTAGCGGCCCGCCGGCAGCGACGGGAGCGGGACGCTGGCCTGGAGCGGCGGCCCCGCAGCGGTAGGCACGCTCGTGAGGTGCCGCTCCCCGTAAACGATGGTCTCGCGGGATCCGCCGAGGCGCCCCCGTGCGCGCACCCTCCCTGCACCGTCCAGGATCACGTACCAGAAGGAGGAGAGATCCAGCGGTGCGCGTAGCCCCTTTTCCCGGCTCGTGACGCGCAGATGCAGCTCGCCGTCCGCGACACGCGCTTCGAGCCTGGCGCCGCGGTCGTGCTTGCCACGGCGGCCGGCGGCAGGGAGCACCGCCACCGGCCACTCGGCGCCCTGGACGGGGGAGCACGCAACGGGAATGGCGATGTCGGGAACGACGGTCTCTCCCTTCCTTACGATGTGCATGCGCAGGGCGCGCTCCTCCCAGACGGGCGCGGCCACCAGGCGGCCCACCCCCGCGGTCTTGAGGTCCAGCCTCGCTACGACCTTGTCGCGGCTCGTCGCACGCGCGGGCAACCACTCGAAGCGGTCGGCGTTGTTGACCTCCACGTCCGCACGCGTCCGGCCGATGAAGATGCAGCCGCCGCATATCAGGCCGGTGCTCAGCGAGACTTCGTGCGGCCGGGGGAACGTGACCTTGGGTGCGAACGGCTCGAACCCGACGAGGCGCACTTCGACCTTCGGATGCATGACCCAGCCTGGAAGCGCCGACGTGTTGCGCAGCCGGAACTCGAGCGTAGCCTTGCCCGTTTCGAGCATCAGCCGGCGCGCTACCGGCTCCAGCACGACCCGCGGCGGTCGGCCGTAGTAGAGGTCGCGCAGGGCGGCGATGCCGGGCCGGCCGTGGGCGGCGACGCTGACGGCGCTCGCGCGCTTCTCCTTGGCAAGGCCGTAGCGCAACGCGTCCTCGTAGTAGGAGTCCAGGACCTTGTGCGACGGAGAAACCCAGCCCCACGTCTGGAGCAGCCGGCGGGAGCGCAGGCGCACGTCCGGCGCCGGATCGGTCAGGCCGCGTTCCAGCGCAGGCCAGCCGCTGCGGCCCAGGCGCAGCAGCTTCTTGTAGGCGGCGCGGCGACCGGCGGGTTCCGCGGCGTCGAGCGCCTGCACGAGCCGATCGACGCTCTCCTGCGCAGCGGCGGCGGCCAGGGGGCGGGCACTGAGGCAGGCCAGCGCGCACAGGAGCAGGATCGCCCATCGCTGCATGGTGCTCCCATGCTAACGACGGCTGCACTGCGCGCATGGCCCGAACCCCGGGACTCGAGCGGGGTTCGGACTAGTCGGTAGGCGCCCAGCAGAGACGCGGTGGGCCCAAACACGCGACTAGCTGAAACGGTCATCGTGGCTCTCGCGCTGTGCGGCGGTCGGCAACAGAACAAAGTAAGGCCCGCCGAAACCCTGGAACCGGGGGCGGGTTCAAGCACATCATGAAAACCGCTCTCTTTCTCCTGCTCTTCGTAGCCCCCCTCCTCGCCCAGGACCCCCAGCGCGGCAGACGCGGAGGTGACCTCTGGGAGCGCATCCAGGGCATGGACGCCGACGGCGACGGGAAGGTCTCCCGCGACGAGTTCACGGGTCCCGAGCGCTTTTGGGACCGGCTGGATCAGGACGGCGACGGCTTCGTCACGGAGAAGGAAACCAAGGGCATGCGCCGGGGCGGCCGCGGCGGCCAGGGATGCCAGGGAGGCCGGGATAGACGGGGCGGCGGCGGCGCGGCGTTGGCCCAGCGCATGGACACGGACAAGGACGGTCAGGTCAGCAAGGACGAGTGGGAAGCGTTCTTCGAAAAGGCCGACGTGAACGGGGACGGCCTCGTGGACCGGAAGGAGTTCGAGTCGGCCACTTCGGGACGCGCCTACAAGGACGACGCGCCCGCCGAGGGCGCCGCGATCCCGGCGGTTACAGTCAAGCGGCTGAGCGGGCGCGGAAGCGTCGACCTGAGCAAGCCCGAGCGCACGACCGTGCTCGTCTTCGGCTCCTACACGTGAGGCCCCTTCGTCAAGCAGGCCGGGCGCCTGCAAAAACTCTACGACCGCTACAAGGGCCGGGCCGACTTCTTCTTCGTCTACATCCGTGAGGCGCATCCGTCGGACGGCTGGCGCCCCGCGAGGCACGTCGACATCACGCAGCCCAAGACGTTCGAGGAGCGGCAAGCGGTCGCCGGCACTTGCACCAAGGACCTCAGCATCACCTTGCCCGTGGTCGTCGACGACATGAAGAACTCGGCGGCGAAGGCCTTTGCGGCGCATCCCGACCGGCTCTTCATCCTCACGGCCGACGGCAAGATCGCCTACCGGGGCGCGCGCGGTCCGCGCGGGTTCAAGGTGGACGAGATGGCCGAGCGCCTCGAAAAGCTGCTCGACGGCAAGAAGTCCTAACCGGTCCCGCTTGGCGTCTTGGCGTTTGCGTCCTGGCGGTTTCTAGTCGCCGGTGACGTGGATCACCAGCGTGCGCGTGTGCGGGCGCGCGCGGTGCTCAGCCAGGAAGATCCCCTGCCAGCGCCCCATCACGGCCTCGCCACCCGACACGGGAATCGTCTCCGACGTCTTGGTCACGAGCGAGCGCAGGTGGGACGGCATGTCGTCGGGGCCCTCCGCCGTGTGCGTGTAGTCCGGATCGTTCTCGGGCGCCATCTTTTCGAGCCAGTGCTCCATGTCCCGGCGGGCGCTGGGATCGGCGTTCTCCTGGATCAGCAGGCTGCAGCTGGTATGGCGGCAGTACACCACAACCAGGCCGGTCTGCACGCCGGCAGCGCGCACCACGGCGCGTAGCCGGTCCGTGAACTCCACGAACCCGCGCCCGCGCGTGTGGATCTCGAGAGTCTCCTGGTGCTGTTTCACAGGTCACCCCCCTGGAAATGGAAACGGCCCCTCCCGTGTCGCAGTTCGAACGGGAGGGGCCGTGGTCGATGCTTGGGAAGTCTAGTCCGAGCCGCGATTGCCCTCACCCGAGCCGGCGGGCTCTCCGGTGTCCTTGAATCCGCCCCAGCGGATCTGCAGCACGCCTTCCTCGGCATTGACGACGGCACTGCCGGCAACATCGAAGTACTTGGCCAGGGTCGCACCGGACGGAAGCTTGTCGAGGTCGATGAACTTCTTGAGATCGTCGTCTATGTCGAACATGTCACCCATGTCGTCGAGCATCTTCAACGTCTGCTCGGGGTTCGTGTAGGAGACGGCAATGCGCTTGCCGGGCACGCGCTGCATGGCGCGCATGTACTCCTCCGACCCGACCAGCCCCTGGGCGTCTTCCTTGCCCTGCCGGCGGATGACGCCGCGCAGCGCGTCGAGGTTGGAGGCGAAGATGAAGCTGTCGCCGACGAAGGAAAAGCAGGACTCCTCGCCACCGCCCGGCATCGTGTAGATCTTGTGGCCGAGGTAGTCTTCCTCCTGCGGGGCGCCCAGCGGGGTCATCATCAGGAGCGCCTTGATGGACTTTTCGAAGTTGGCCACGTTGGTGAGGCCGAGCACCACCACCGTGGTCGGAGCCGCAGGCGCGGCGCCGCCCCCTTGCCCGGGCGTCTCGCCTGCTCCACCCTCGACGTTCTTGCCCTCGTCCTCTCCCGCTCCGGCGTTGTCCGGCGGGAGTTGATAGAAGGTAATGCTCTTACCCAGGCTGCCGATCAGGTCCTT
>JAPUHK010000034.1 GCA_027297745.1 Planctomycetota bacterium
CAGAAGCTGCAGGAGATCAGAGTCAGCCGGGCGCAGGACCGCTTCGGCGCGGCCCAGGAGCGGCTCAGCGCGCAGCAGAAGCAGGAGGCGGAGAGGAAGAAGGACGCGGCCGAGGACCTGCGTGAGCGGGCCCGCGCCGAGAAGGACCCTATCCGGCGCTACGAGCTCGAGCGGCTAGCGCAAATCGAGGAACGGAAGGCCAAGCTCGCCGAGGACAAGGCGATCGCCGGCACGCTCAACACCGACCGGACAGGCAACAAGTCGCTGAAGGCGGACACGAAGAGCCGCAAGGAGCGCCTAGAGACGCAGTTCCAGCGGCGCGGCATCTTCAGCGCCAAGGTGGGGAAGAAACTGCTGCGCCGGCGGGATCGTATCGAGCGCAACGTCGACGACAACCGCCGCCGCCTCGCGCAAGTGCGCGACCGCATCGACGAGAACGACGTGAGCATGGCCCGCGTCGAGGATGCCCTGGCCGAGCTCGACGATCCGGAACCAGAGAACGAGGAGCTGCAGGCGCTGTACGAAAGCGCCGGGCCCAAGCGCCGCAAAGAGGCGCGCGACGCGTTCGACAAGTTCGTGACCGAGCGCGAGAGCCTGCTCGGCGAACGCCGGAGCAAGCTCAGAGCGATCGACGCGGACCTGGTCCAGCTGGAAGAGATCTACGAGGCGGTGGGAGCTCAGCTCGAGGACCTGCGCAACTTCCTGGTAGCACGCATGTACTGGGTGCGCGACTCGGATCCCTTCGGCGGTGAGACGCTCAGGGGAGCGCTCGAGGACTGGGGTACGTTCTGGGGTGAGGTGACGGGGGCCGACATCGGCCGCAGCCTCGGCGCCCACCGCGACAAGAACCCCACGGGGTTCTACGCCATGCTGGTGCTGTTCGTGGGGCTCGTGGTCGTAGCCGCGTTCCTTGGCTACTGGATGCGTCGCAAGGCCGACCGCTGGAACTACCGGGGAGGGCCCTCGCTCGTGCTGCTGCAACGCATCGGGAGCGCCCTCCTGCTCTCGGCCATCGCGCCTGCACTCCTGTTCGCGGCCGGCTTCATGGTGCGCAACCTGGAATTGCCGGAGACCTTCCACGACGTGGTGCGCACGCTGCTGTTGGGCTACGCCGTCGTGCTCTTCGCCGGCCGCTTCCTTTGGGTGCTGTTCAAGCCGGGAGGCATCGCCGCCACCGAGCTGCGCGTGCCGCGCGAGATCACCGACCAGTACATGGTCGCGACCCGGCGCGCGTTCATCGCGGCGCTCGTGCTCTACGTCCCCTGGCTCGTGTTCGACGGCTTGCAGCTGGACCACCTGGCGCGCTTGCTCTACACGGCGCTGCTCGTAGCCATGGCGATCATTGCGGGCCGTCTCGTGCGCCGCAAGGGGGCGCTGGTCCGACACATGACCGCGGACTCCCCCTTCTGGCGCCGCTTGTGGTGGGTGATCGGCCCGCTGATCCGCATCGGACTGTGGGCGCTCGTGGTGATGGACCTGCTCGGCTACCACCTGGGCGCCAGCATGCTGGCGGAGAACGTGCTCTGGACGCTGGGCGCCGCCCTGGTCCTGGCCGGCCTCTACCGCCTGTTCACCGAGTTGAGCGAGCGCGCGGCGTACGCCATCGGCATCCGGCAAAGCCAAGAGGAGGGCGTCGAGGAGGGCATGCAGCTCTCGAGCCAGGTCTTCGAGCAGCTCACGCGCTTCGTCGGCGTGACCATGCTCGTGGCCGTGGTCCTGGTCGTGGCCCGGCTGTGGGGCATCACCGAGCTCCTGGAGAGGATGCTGGGCAAGATGCAACTGGCAACGATGGATGCGGACAAGGGCATCTTCCTCACGGTTTGGAACGTGCTCAACGCGCTCCTGTTGGTCATCATCACGCACTTCCTGCTGCGCAACCTGCCCGGGCTGGCGGAGGCGATCCTGTTCCGCAAGTCGAAGATGGACACGGGCGCGCGCTACGTGGTGATCACGTTCCTGCGTTACGGACTGTTCATCGTGGGCTACAGCGCGGCGCTGATCGCGCTGCACTTCAACTTCACCAGCGTCGGTTGGCTGCTGGCGGCGGTGTCGGTCGGCCTGGGCTTCGGCCTGCAGGAGATCGTGGCCAACTTCGTCAGCGGGCTGATCCTGCTCGTGGAGCGGCCCATCCGCGTGGGCGACGTGATCACCGTCGGCCAGACCGGCGGCACGGTGGAGAAGATCAACATCCGCGCCACCCTCGTGACCAACTGGGACCGCCAGCAGATCATCGTCCCCAACAAGAATTTCATCACGCAGGAGGTCACGAACTGGACCCACAACGACGACGTCACGCGCCGTGTGATCGACGTCGGCATCGCCTACGGGTCCGACGTGACCCGCGCGCTCCAGATCTTCAACGGAATCGTTGAGGACTATCCGACGGTGCTCAAGGACCCGGGCCCCAGCGTCCTCTTCAGTAGCTTCGGGGACTCGAGCCTCGACTTCAAGCTGCGCTTCTTCACGCGCATCGCGGATGGGGTCAGCACGCAGAGCGACATCCGCCGCATCATCCACGAGCGGCTGGCCGAGGAGGGGATCGAGATCCCCTTCCCGCAACGTGACCTGCACGTGCGCTCGGTGGACGACGAAGTCGCGGCGGTGCTGGGTCTGGAGCGGGCCGGGGGGAAGAAGGCCGACAAGCCGAAGCCGAAAGAGCGCCGACCGTCAAGCGGCCCCGTGGCCGGCGTGGCCAGCACGGAGATCGAGGGCGACGACGGCGAGTCCGGCGACGGCGACGACGGTCCATAACGCCATCGAAATCCCGTGGGCGGCGCCGCTCCCGCCCTGGCTGCGAATCATGGGCGCCAGCAGGAACGTGTCCACCGCCGCCGCGACGCCCATGCCGGCCACCACGAGCGAGCGCCAGCGTTTGCCGCCCACGCGCGCCGGCGCGAGCGCCAGCAGGTAGAGCACGCTCGTCGCGACCCCGAACAGGTCCACGGCGCGGAAGACCGGCCCCAGGATCTCCCCCGGCGGCACGGCTTCGCGCTGCGCTTCGGGGATGCCCGCAAAGACCGAGGGCGCCACGGCGAACATCACGCACAGGACGGCGCCCGTCCACAGCGCTATGCAGAGCCGTGCGATCCCCAGCATGCGCACCAAGACTACTCCGCCAGGGCCACGGCCTTGTGGTAGGCCGCGCGGACGTCGCGCTCGCGCAGGAGGCCCGCCAGCCGGCCGGTCTCCGGATCGATGACGGGCAGCTCGTCGAGGCCGGACGCCACGAACA
>JAPUHK010000035.1 GCA_027297745.1 Planctomycetota bacterium
ATCCGCAGGACGCTCGGCCACAAACGCGCACAGAAACTGCTACCCAGGGGGAGCGGCTTTCACATCACGCGCCACAGCTACATCACTCACGCCCTGGCGAGCGGCGCGAATATCACGAACCTGGGCAAGCAGGTCGGGCAGCGGTCGGCGGACATCACGTCGAGATCCGCGCACGCCATACCCCAGGCGGTCCGCGAGACGGCCGAGGCCGCAGGGAGGGCGCTTGCCGTTTAGTCGCACCCCCAACCGCACCCCCATCGCACAAGGGCGGCTCCCTTCACCGGGGGCCGCTTGCGTATCTGCCCGCACCGCGCAAGGGAATGCGGCGCATGGAGCAGCCGGCCAGCACAGATGCGTCGCGACTCGTAACCTGTCCGGTGCCATCGGAACAGTGGGATGCTGCTAGCCGCGGAGGAGTGCCTGGCGCCGGAAGGACCGGTCGCCCGAACCCTGCCGGGCTTCGTCGACCGGCCCGAGCAGCGGACCATGGCGGCCGCCGTCGAGGAGGCCCTGGCCGGCTCCAGACACCTCGTGGTGGAAGCAGGCACGGGGGTGGGCAAGTCCTTCGCCTACTTGGTGCCGGCCCTGCTACACGCAAGCCGGGGCGGGGGCCCGGTGGTGGTCGCGACGCGCACGATCGCGCTCCAGGAGCAACTGGTCGAGCGCGACATCCCGATCCTGCTGAAGGCGCTTGGGCTCGACTCGATGCGGGTGGCGCTGGCGAAGGGGCGCGGTAACTACGTCTGCTTGCGCCGGCTGGAGCTGGCGCGCGGCGAGGGCGCCACGCTGTTCGAAGGCCGGACCGAGTATGCCCAGTTGGAGCGCGTTCACGAGTGGGCGCAACGCAGCGTGGACGGCAGCCTCGCGGACCTGGAGTTCCGGCCCGCGCCGGCCGTGTGGGAAGCCGTGCGCGCGGAGCAGGGCAACTGCATGCACAAGCGCTGCCGCTTCTACCAGCCGTGCGCCTACCAGCGTTCGCGGCGCGAGATGTACGGGGCGGACGTGCTGGTCGCGAACCACGCGCTGGTGCTCGTGGACCTCGTGCTGCGCGAGGCGGGTGCGCGCTACCTGCCCGACTACGAGATCCTGATCCTCGACGAGGCGCACGCGTTGGAAGAAGGCGCATCGTCGCACTTCGGCGCGCGCGTCGGCGGCCCGGCGCTGTTCCGCCTGTTGGCACGGCTGCGCGGGCGGCGCGGCAGGAGCAAGGGCGGGCTCCTGGCGCGGGTCCAGGGCCCGGACGCGCTGCGCGACCAGATCGACGCCGTCGAGGCGGCCGGCAAGGAGTTGTTCCTGAACGCGGCGCGGCTGCGCGGCGACCGCAAGGAGGTGCGTCTGCGCCGTCCGGGGGAGATCGACAACCCGCTCTCGACGCCTTTGCGCGCACTCGTCGGCTCCATGCGTGAGTTTTTGTCCAAGATCCGGGACCCGGAGGCGGCGCTCGAGTGGAAGTCGCGCAGCGAGCGCCTGGACGAGTACCTCTCCTCGTTGGATGTCGTGCACGGCCTGCTGGATCCGGACCTCGTCTATTGGATCGAGGCGGCCGGCCGGCTGGAACGCACCGTTCTGCGCGCCGCTCCCATCGAGGTGGCCGGCATCCTGCGCCGCACGGTCTTCGACCGCGTGCCCTCGGTGATCATGACCAGCGCGACGCTGCAGATCGGCGGCTCCTTCGATCACTTCAAGGCGCAGGTCGGGCTGCGCGAACCGGACGAGTGCGCGCTCGGCAGCCCCTTCGACTTCGCGCACCAGTGCCGCCTGCTGTTGCACCCGCGCCTGCCGGACCCCCGCGACCCGAAGTACGACGACGCTGTACGCGACCGCGTGCGCGACCTGGTCAAGGATGCGGGCGGCGGCGCCTTCGTGCTGTTCACCTCGTACCGCGCGCTGCAGCGCACGCACGACGAGCTGCACGACGAGCTGGAGCAGGCCGGCCTGCGCGTGCTGCGGCAGGGCGGCGACCTGCGGCAGCAAGACATCGTGTCGGCCTTCGAGCAGCACCGGAACTGCGTGCTGTTCGCCACCGACACCTTCTGGCAGGGCATCGACATCCGCGGCGAGAACCTGCGGCTGGTGATCCTCACGCGGCTGCCGTTCGCGGTGCCGGACCACCCGCTGCAGGAGGCGCGCGTCGAGCACGTCGAGGCCGAGGGCGGCGACGCCTTCCGCGCGATCTCTCTACCGCAGGCCGTGCTGCGCACGCGGCAGGGGTTCGGACGCCTGATCCGAGCCCACACGGACCGCGGCACGGTGGCCATCCTCGATCCGCGCATCTGCACCAAGGCCTACGGCCGCCTCTTCCTGCAGTCGCTGCCCACCTGCCGCGTGGAGCAGCAGCCGTAACCCATCGCCTTTCGCCCTTCCGAGCCCGAACCCGAGTCCGAGTCCGCTCCACGCGCCCGAGCCCGATTCCTCAGGCCTTCAGGTACTTCTTCAGCCAGCCCGTGATCTCGCGCAGGCGGTGAAGGCGCATGTCCTCCGGCCCGCTGCGGCTCATGCCGTGGCTCGTCGAGCGCGGGTAGCGCACGAAGCGTGTGGGCACGCCCTTCAGCTTGAGCACGGCGAAGACCTCCTCGGACTGCTCCACGTTGCAGCGCAGGTCGCCCTCGCTGTGGATCAAGAGCGTCGGCGTGCGCGCGTTGCCCAGGTACTTCAGCGGGCTGTCGCGCCACAAGTGCTCCGGCCGGTCCCACGAGTTGCCCTCCCAGTACAAGTCGGGGGCCGAAACGAAGTCGCTGTTGCAGAACATGCTGACCAGGTTGGCTACGCAGCGGTCCGAGATCGCGGCACGGAAGTCGCGCGTGTGGCCGATGGCCCAGCAGGTCATGTAACCGCCGTAGCTGCCGCCCATGATCGCCATGCGCTTCGCGTTGACGTACGGCTGCGCCTTCATGAAGGCGGTGACGGCCTCGATGTCCTCCCAATCCTTGTCGCCCCAGTGGCCGCGGATCGCGGCGCAGTGGTCGCGCCCGTAGCCCTTGCTGCCGCGCGGATTCGAATAGAAGACCGCGTAGCCGTTCGCGGCCAGCAGTTGGAACTCGTGGAAGAAGGCCACGCCGTACTGAGCGTGGGGACCGCCGTGGACCTCGAGCACGGCCGGCACCTTGCGGCTAGCGGTCACTCCGGGCGGCCGCAGCGTCCAGACCTGCACACGTGCGCCGTCCGTGGACTTGACCCAGTGCGAGCGGGGCCGGGCCAGGTCGATGCCGCGCAGGACCGGACCGTTGAGGTTGGTCAGGCGCGTTAGGGCGAAGTCCTTTTGTCGCACCTGGGCCACGTGCACCTCGTGCGGCTTCGTCGCGGAGCCCGCCAGGAGCGCCATGCAGCGCCCGTCGGCGCTCACGTTGCCCATGACGTGCTCGGTGGCGCCGCTCGTGTGGAACTGCAGCTTGCCGCCGCGCGCCGCGACCGACGCGACCTGCGTCGCGCCGTGCCAGCCGATGGACACGAAGATGCGCTTCGAGTCGGCGCCCCACTGCAGGTTGGGTTCGAACTCGATCTCGGCGGCGTCGCTCAGCGCGCAGGCCAGCAAGCAATAGTCCTCGCGCCCGGTGAGGCTCTTCGCCTTTCCCTTCACCGCGTCGCAGACGAACAGCTCCAGGTTCTCGACGCTGTACGCGTCGTCCTCGCCGGTGCGGCCGGCGTACGCGATGCGCTTCCCGTCCGGGGACCAGCGCGGAGCGTGCTTGGGCCCCTCGGGCAGGTTGGGGATGCGCGCGAACTTGCCGCTCTTGACGTTCAAACGGTAGAGCGTGCACTTCAGCGCGCCCAGCATCGCCTTGCGGTCCGGATTGGCCGCGATCACGACCTGCTTCGAGTCCGGGGAGAAGTCGAACGTGAAGAAACCCAGGTTGTCTTTGGTAAAGACCTTGCGGTGCTTGCCGGTGGCCGTGTCGACGAGATAGAGGGCGTAGCGTTGTGCGTTGAAGTAGCCGTCGCCGTCCAGCCGGTACCACCAGTCGTCGAGCACGCGCGGAGGATCGCTAAGGCCCTTCGCCTCGCGCTCCTTCTGCGCCTGCGTGGTCCAGTCGGGATCCTGCTCCCGGAAGGAAACGCCGATCACGCTGCCGTCGGGCGACCAGGAGAAGGCGCCGATCTTGCCCTCCGGGAACCTCGTCAGCGCGGTCGCTTCGCCCCCGTCCGCATCGATCGTGAAGATCTGCGGGTGGTCCTTCTCGCGCTCTCCGATGAAGGCGACGCGCTTTCCGTCGCGCGACCAGCGCGGGCGTGCGTCCCTGCCGCCGTTCGTGAACGAGCGCGGCGTGCCCCCGGAGGCCGGCACGCTCCACAGGTTCGTGACCTGGTCGTTCTTGGGGCCGAAGTTACGCTTCGTGAAGACCAGCGTGCGCCCGTCCGGCGAGATCTGCGGATCTCCGAGGAAGTGCAGCCGCAGCAGGTCCTCGACGGTGATCTTGCGCTTGCCGGCCTTGCGGCCCTTGCGCCGTGCCTTCTTGCTCGACGCCCTCTTCTTTCTTGCCGCCATCGCCGGTCCTCCTCGAATGAGCCGCACAGGATGACAGAAATGAGAGCCCAAGCCCATGCCCCGAACTTGGTAAAACCGTGGGCGGTATGGGGCAGCGGCCGTACGGAAGCAAGGAGGAGTCCAAAGGCGCGGAAGGCGCCGTGACCCAAGACCTGACCCGCTCGACCATCTTCGCAGCGCGCGACGCCGAGCACTTCCGCGCACAGGCGCAAGGGGAAGGCGAGTTCTACCCGCGCTACGGGCACCCGAACGCGCGCACGTTCGAGGCGCGCATGGCGGCGCTGGAGGGGGCGGACGGCGCGGTCTGCTTCGCGTCGGGGATGGCGACCCTGCACGGCGTGTTCTGCTGTCTGCTGCAGGCCGGCGACACGATCGCCTGCAGCCGGGACGTCTACGGCGGGACGGGCGACCTGCTCAAGCACGATCTCGGGCGCTTCGGGATCGAGGTGCGCCGCTTCGACCCGTTCAGCGAGGAGGAGACGGTCGCCGCCGTGCAGCCGCCGGTCAAGCTCGTGCACGTCGAGTCGCCGACGAACCCGCTCGTGCGCGTGGTCGACCTCGAACGCGTGGCCGGCGCGGCCCACGCGGCGGGCGCGCTGCTGAGCGTCGATGCGACCTTCGTGCCGCCGCCGCTGCAACGCCCGCTCGAGCGGGGCGCGGACCTCGTCGTGCACAGCGCGACGAAGTTTCTGGGGGGCCATCACGACGTGCTCGGCGGGGTCGTCTCGGGCCGCCACGAACAGCTCGAGATGCTCGAGGCCTTCCGGCGTCGCACGGGCGCGATCCTCGGGCCCGACCGCGCGTGGCTGCTGACGCGCTCGCTGGACACGCTCGAGGTGCGCGTGCGGCACATGTGCATGACGGCGGCAAGGCTGGCTTCGTTCCTCGACGGCTTGCGCAGCGAAGGCGGCGACATCGCCGCGGTGCACTATCCCGGCTTGTCGCGGCATCCGGACTTCGAGATTGCGACACGCCAGATGCTGATGCCCGGATCGATGCTGGCCTTCGAGGTGAAGCACGGCCTGGAGGGGGCGACCGCGGTCTACGACCGCCTGCAGCGCATCACCCGCGCGCCGTCGCTCGGCGGGACCGAGAGCGTGGCGCTCCTGCCGCTGTACTCCTCGCACGCGGGGCTGACGCCGGAGGAACGCGCCGAGG
>JAPUHK010000036.1 GCA_027297745.1 Planctomycetota bacterium
CCGGGCAGACGGTGTTCTCGCTCGGCGAGAGCGTGTTCAACACCGGGAAGGTGCGCGCTTGGGTGAACGGCGTGGAGCAGGTGGAGGGCACGGACTTCCTGGTCACGACCGCCCCCGTTCCCGGGGTGGCGTTCACCGGCGCTCCGGGCGCCGGCGCGACCGTGCTGGTCACCTACAACGGCGGCGCACCCATCATCGAGGTGGGCGGCCGCGGCTACGAGGCCGAGTTCCTGGTCTTCGACCGCGCCGTCATCCCGAGCGCAAAGAACCTGACGTTCGATCCGCTCATCGACGGCGTGCTGCCTGGGACAACCGACCTCACGCGCATCAACACCTCGCTCTACAACCCCTCCTCCAACCCGGGCAAGACAGTTGGCGCCCTGGCCTTCGGCACCGGCAAGGACGGCCCGCTGTCGGTGCCGCTCAACGGGCTCAAGGTCCTGGACACCGGCGACATGCCGAACGCTCTTCTGGGCAAGCCCTTCACGGTCACCGACCTCAACCCGACGAATCAGTGGAACAAGAACGTGCCCCCGGGGCCTCTCACCTACGACAGCACGGTGCCAACGGAGTTCGACTTCACGACTGTCACGGTGCCCAACAACGCCACTTTGGAAATCATCGGAGTGAACCCGGTCCTGATCCTCTCGGTCGGCCTCGTGCAGATCACGGGGACGATCACCGCACGCGGTCAGAACGGGACCCAGGGCCCGTCTGGAGGGACGGCCGGCGGCGGAACGAACCTGGGCGGGGCCGGCGGCCCGGGCGGGTTCAGAGGCGGTACCGGCAAAGACGGCATCGTCTCGAGGAACCCGGGCACCGGCCAATGCTCGGAGTTCCAGGGATTCCTGGATGCAAACACTTCCGCCAAGAACGGCTTCCCGTTCACCCAGCCGGGCGAAGGCCCCGGCCGCGGCATGGCGGGCGGCGAGATGTACTCCATCTACTACTCGCAGCACGGTACCTTCGGGGCCCCGCCCACGGGCGGCGGCGGCGGCAGCCACGGCGGCGTAGGTGAGGCCGGCGAGGACCGGCACAACGCGACCGGCGCAACGGGCACGTCGGGCCCCGCCTGCACGAGCTCCTGCACGACGGCCCCCGGCTGCCAAGGCCGCTTTTCCGTCAAGAACTCCGGCGTGATCGGCATCCGCGGTCAGCCGGGCGCCCTATATGGCGACCGCGAGATCGCGGACGTCATTGCGGGCGGCTCCGGCGGCGGCGCCGGCGGAACGCGCCACCACTACACCGGCGCCACCTTCGGCGGGGCCGTTGGCGGCGGGTCGGGCGGCGGCGGCGGCGGCAGCATTGCGATTTACGCCGGTGACAGCATCTGTTTCGGCGGCAAGCTCGACGTTCGCGGCGGCGACGGCGGCGGCGGCACCTTCAATACCCGCAACAACTGGCACCTCCCGAACGGGTCGGGCGGCGGCGGATCGGGCGGCAACATCGCGCTCATCTCCGCCACCGGCATCGAGGTGACCGGCGGCTCCGACGCGCTCGACACGACGGGCGGCGCGGGCGGCGCGCGACCCAACCCCCCGGGCACGTGCACGGGCTGCAACGCAGGCGGCGACGGCGGCATGGGCATCATCTTCCTGATGGACCCGGATGGCGTCGTCGACGGTCTGGCCCCCGGCATCGGCTTTCAGAACGGTCCCCAGATCGAGTACAGCACCGTCGCCTTCGGCCTGCTCACCATCTCCGAGTTCGTCAGTGGGGGCCGTTTCGCCCCAACGGTCATGTACACGGAGCTGTTCTCCGTGGGCGCGGCCAACCCGACGTTCACGAACATGAGCCCGGGCGACTTCGTGGCGGAGAGTTTCGCCGGACAGGACCTGGTCTTCTTCGTCAGCGGGACCCGGGTCGACCCCGACGATCCGCTCCTGCCGGACTTCGCCGTGGAGATCGCGGAGTTCCGGATCGCCACGATCGAAAACAACCTGGGCACACCGGTGACGACGATCAACACGCCGCTGGGAATGCTCAACGGCTCAGACGGCACGCCCGAGCGGGACGAGTTCATGCGTGCGCGTATCGACTTCTTGTACGACGACCCCGTGCAGTCGGCTGTCGGGCCGCTCATGACCTGCGACCGCATCCGGTTCCCGTTCGAACTAAACGGCCCGTAACGCGGTCTGAAAGACCGGCACAGCGCCCTGGGCCTCCGGCCCGGGGCGCTTTTTTGTAGACCCGGCTCCTATCCTGTTCCGGATGAGCCCTAGCGATCCCCAGCATGTCGTCGCGGTCGTGGGCGGCGCCGTTTCCGGATCCGTAGCGGCCGAGATCCTCGCGGACCACGGAGTCGAGGTCGTGGTCCTGGAGCAGAACGCGCGCCCCTACGGCAAGATCGAGGACGGCCTGCCGCGCTGGCACGTCCATCAGCGCCGGAAGGAGTACGAACGCATCGACGCGCGCCTGCGCAAGGAGGGCGTCCACTTCGTGCCGCGCACCAAGCTCGGCGAGGATGTCTCCTGGGAGGAGCTGACGCAGGGATGGGGTCTGAGCGCGGTGCTGCTGGCGAACGGCGCCTGGCGCGACCGGCCCTTCCTGGGCGGCGAGCGGGACGCTCTCGTGGGCAAGGGGCTCGTCTACCAGAACCCGCTCATCTATTGGTTCAACCACAAGAACGAGCAGTCGTACGACGGACCGCAGTACGAGATCCCTGACGGCACGATCGTCTTCGGCGGAGGCCTGGCCTCGATCGACGTGCTCAAAGTCTGCCAGTTGGAGGTCTACGGCCGTGCCCTCGAAGAGCGCGGACTCGAAGCCCCGATGCTCGAGATGGAGAAGAAGGGCATCCCCGCCGTCTGCGAGCGGCAGGGCATCGACCCGCAGGAGCTCGGCGTTAGCGGCACGCTGCTCCTGTACCGCCGGCGCAAGCAGGACATGCCCCTGGCCCAGCCGGTCCCGAACGCGACGCCGGAGCAGATGGCAAAGACGCTGGCCGCGCGCGCCAAGTTGCTGGAAATCGCGCAGCGCAAGTACCTGTTCCGCATCCAGGACAAGACGCTGCCGCTGGACCTGGCCATCGAGGGAGACCGCGTGCGCGGCGTCAAGACCGTGCGCACCGAGGTCGAGGGCCGCAAGGCGACGCCGATCGAGGGCTCGGAAGAGACGCTCGAGTGCGAGCTGGTGATCTCTTCCATCGGCTCCGTGCCGGAGAAGATCCCCGGGATCAACATGAAGGGCGAGACCTACACCTTCTCCGACTGGGACCTCGGCATCTACGAGGGCGCCGAGGGCGTGTTCGGGGTCGGCAACGTCGTCACCGGGCAGGGCAACATTCGCGCCTCGCTGCTGCACAGCAAGAAGGTCACCCAGTTCCTGACCGAGAACTACCTCGGCGGGGCTACCGGCGCGGCGGCCGCAGCGGCCGTGGAGAAGCACCTCGAGGCGCGCGCCCCCCTGCCCCCCGAAAAGGTAGAAGAGCTCCGGGAGCGGGTGCGCAAGCTCCAGGAGCGCGTCTCCTATAGCGGCTACGACGCCTGGATCTCCCAGGTCACCCCCTCGGATTTGGAGTAGGCGCTCCGACCCGGAGCCGCAACCAACAGGCACACCAACGGTAGGGCGGCCACATAGGGCCGCCCCTACAAGGAATGCGGTCCGCTTGCCTTGTAGGGGCGCACCTGTGTGTGCGCCCTACCGCCCGCACCACCTGCGGCTCCCACCCCCGTCCAGTCCCAAGACCCGGCTTGACAAAAGTATAGACTAGTCTATAATTCAGACTAGATCGGAGAACCCGGTCGGGAGAAGCGTTCATGAACGAAGCCGAAGAAAAACGAGAGCGAGCCGCGCGGGACCTGCGCTACATCCGCGACATCGTGAAGCGCACGGACCGCCGCATCGATCCCCAGGCGCTCCACTTCGTCGTCTGGGGCGCGCTCGTGTTCCTTTGGTACCCGCTGAGCAACTACTTCTTCTTGCAGGACAACGTGCCCTGGGCCATAGGTATCGGGATCGGCGCAATCTGTATCGGTAGCGTTGCGAGCTTTGGGATCGGCATCACGATCAACCGCAAGCCGCGCCTGCCGGCCTCGAACACCTTCATCTCCAAACAGGTCGGGCTGATGGTGGCCTGGTTCATCCCGCTCGGCATGACGCTGAGCGCGATCGCGCCCTTGCCGGGCGTCGAGTTCATCAAGGGCCCGGACATCCCGACGCTGTGGGGCCTGCTGTACGCTTCGATGGCGTATACGGTCGGCGTCGTCTATCGCCGGGAGTTCATGTTCTGGGGGATGGGCATCGGCGCCGCCTCGATCGTGGCGCTGTTCCTGCGCGACTACAACGGGTTCATCCTGGGGCCCGCGATGGGCCTGGGCATCCTGGTACCCGGCCTGCAGGCCGAGCGTCGCGTGCGCAAGATGCGGGAGGAGGAGAGTGGCGCGTAAGGCGGACGTCTTCGACCCGCTGCTGCTCTCGCAGGCGCGGCTGGGGATCATCTCGACGCTGATGACGCGCCGGAGTGCTTCCTTCAGCGACTTGAAGACGCTTCTGCGGCTGACGCAGGGGAACCTCGGCATCCACCTGCAGAAGCTGGAGCAGGCCGGCTACGTCTCCGTGCGCAAGCAGTTCGTCAAGCGCAAGCCGAAGACGACCTGCTCCATCACGCGCAAGGGCCGCGGCGCCTTCATGCGCCACGTCGAACAGTTGGAGAACGTGCTCCGCTCCCGGGATTGAACTACAGGTAGAATCCTCACCCTCCATGCCGCCGGAAGAGCGCACAGGCCCCGAGACGAGCGAACGCGACGTGCTTCGATCCGCGATCACGAAGCAGGTGCAGGAAGGCGAGGCCTACCTGGCCAACCGCACGGGGACGCTCGAGCGGCTGGCGCGCATGTGGGACCGGGAGGAGACCCTGCGCCAGGGGGGCGGCCCCAAGCGCATCGAGGCGCAGCACAAGAAGGGGCGGCTCACGGCGCGCGAGCGCATCGAGCTGCTGCTGGACCCCGGCGCGTCCTTCTTCGAGCTCGGCATCCACGCCGCCAGCGGTCTGTACGAAGACCGCGCGCCCGCGGCCGGCGTCGTGTGCGGCCTGGCGCGTATCACCGGCCGCCTGTTCATGGTGATCGCGAACGACGCGACCGTGGCCAGCGGCGCCTTCTTCCCCATGACCGCCAAGAAGGTGTTGCGGAACCAGACGATCGCGATGCAGTCACGGCTGCCCACGCTCTATCTGGTCGACTCCGCCGGCGTGAACTTGCCGATGCAGGACGAGGTCTTCCCGGACCAGGACGACTTCGGCCGCGTGTTCCGCAACAACGCGGTCATGTCGGCGCAGGGCGTGCCGCAGATCGCCGCCATCATGGGCATGTGCGTTGCGGGAGGCGCCTATCTTCCGGTCATGAGCGACACGGTCCTGATGACGCAGCGCAGCGGACTGTTCTTGGCCGGCCCCGACCTGGTCGCCTCCGCCCTGGGCAAGCAATACGACGCGGAGGAGATCGGCGGCGCCGAACTGCACGCCGCCGTCTCGGGCACCGTGGACTACTGGGAGCCGGACGACGAGTCGTGCCTACAACGCATCCGCTCCCTGGCCGAGACGCTCGCACCCCCACCGCCCCCGCCGTTTCGCAGGCACGAGCCGCAGCCGCCGCGCATCGACGCCGAGGACCTGCTCGCGATCGTTCCCGACGACGCGCTGCAGGAGTACGACGTGCGCGAAGTCATCGGGCGCATCGTGGACGACAGCCGCTTCGTCGAGTACCGGGCCGAGTTCGGGAAGACGATCGTCTGCGGATTCTGCCGCATCGACGGCTGGTCCGTCGGCATCGTCGCGAACCAGAAGACACACGTGCGCGATCCGCACAAGCCATGGCAGATGGGTGGCGTGATCTACACGGACAGCGCGAACAAGGCGGCCCGCTTCATCCTGGACTGCAACCAGAACCGCATCCCGCTGGTGTTCCTGCACGATGTGAACGGCTTCATGGTCGGTCCGCAGAGCGAAAAGGACGGCATCATCCGCGCGGGCGCCAAGATGGTGAACGCCGTGGCCAACTCCGTCGTGCCCAAGATCACCGTGATCCTCGGCGGCTCGTACGGCGCCGGCCACTACGCCATGTGCGGCAAGGCCTACGACCCGCTCTTCATCGCCGCCTGGCCGCAGGCGCGCTACGCGGTGATGGGCGCGGAAGTGGCGGCCGGCACGATCCGCGACGTGCGCCTGAAGGCGCTCAAGCGGCGCGGCGTCGAGGCGGACATGAAGGAGCTGGAAGCCTTCTACCGCGAAATGCGCGAAAACTACGAGGAGCAGACCGACCCGCTCTACGCCGCGAGCCGGCTGTGGGTGGACGCGGTGCTGGATCCGCGGCAGACGCGTGAGTTCCTGGCGCTGGCGCTCGAGGCCGCGGCGCACAATCCGGACCTGCCGCCCCTGCGCACCGGGGTGTTGCAGACGTGAACGCGGCGGCTCCCCAGCGCTTCGTTCAGCTCGTCGAGTGCCCCCGGGACGCCTACCAGGGCCTCCCGCAACGCATCCCGGTAGGCGTCAAGGTCAAGCACCTGAACGCCCTCGTGGAGGCCGGCTTCCGGCGCATCGACTTCGGCTCCTTCGTTTCTCCGCAAGCGGTCCCGCAGATGTCGGACACGGTCGCAGTCTGGGAGGGGCTGCAGCACGACCGGGGGGTGGAGTGGATCGCCATCATCGTCAACGAGCGGGGCGCCGGCGACGCCGCCGTGCGCCGGGTTCCCGTGGCCGGGTTCCCGCTGTCGGTCAACGAGACCTTCCAGGTGCGCAACACGAACAAGGACTTCGCGGCCACCTGGCCGATGCTCGAGCGCATCTCGCAGGATCTGGGCGCGAGCCAGACGGAGCTCGTCGTCTATCTCTCGATGGCCTTCGGCAACCCGTACGGGGAGCCGCATGACGCGGCGCGGGTGGTCGAGTTCGCCAAGCGCGTCGGAGAGCTCGGCGTCTTCAGGATCTCGCTGGCGGATACCGTCGGCGCGGCGCAGCCCGAGCAAATCGAGCCCGTGTTCACCGCCGTGCGCGACGCGCTGCCCCGCGCGACGATCGGCCTGCACCTGCACCAGCGCCCCGACCGCTGGCCGGCGGTGGTCGACGCGGCCCTGCGAGCGGGCTGCCGGCGCTTCGACGCTGCCCTGGGCGGAATCGGCGGCTGTCCCTTCGCCGACGACGAGCTGGTCGGCAATCTCCCCAGCGAGGGGTTGATCCCCTACCTGCACGACGCGGGCTACAACCCCAGTGAGCTCGGCGGCGTTGA
>JAPUHK010000037.1 GCA_027297745.1 Planctomycetota bacterium
CGAGGCCACGGTAGCAAATCGGAGCGGGGCAAGACGCGCACAACGTGGCCCAAGCGACGGGGCGGTGCGAGAGGGATAGGGGGTTCTATCGAGCGGTGGTGGAGGTGTTGGCGGCTGAGGGGAGTGACGGGACCTCGGGAAGCGGGCCGGCTGTCGGGGAGCGGGCCTGGCGAGGGTTTGCGAGAACCCCCGCGGGGCGCGATTGGACCACCGGCGCGCCCGTGCCGGGAACCACGTGCCGCTTCTGGCGTCGTGCGCCCCTTCGACGTGGACGCCACGCTGCACGAGGACAAGCAGGTCAACTACATGGTCATGGAGCACGTGGACGGCAAGAGCCTTCGCAAGCTGCTGATCGACCTGCAACGAAGGCATCATTCGTGAGCTGAAGCGGCGAAAGCCCTACGAGAAGCGCAGCCAGCGCCGCCGCCGCAAGGAGCGGGAGCGGCTCGAGGCGATCCGGCTGTCCTCGCGGCGCTATGCCCGGCAGGCGCGCGCGGTGAGGAAGACCGCGACGAAGAGCAGCAGCGCGCCCGCTGGAACAAGTACGATTCCCAGCCCGGGATCGCCGGCGTGGATGACCAGCCCCCCCAGGAAGAACCCGAGGGGCAGCAGGAGCGTGGCCGCCATCAGCGCCCGGGACGCCGTCCGGCGCGATCGGTCGGTCCAGCCGTCCAGGCGGCTCGCCGTGAAGGCGAAGGCGACGCTCATGAGGCCGAGCAGCGTGCCGTGAGCGTGGGCCAGGGTCCACATGAGCCGGCGCGTCGTGTTGGCCTGATCCACGTAGAGCTCCAGCTTGAGAGCATGTGCGGCCTCGAGGCCGGCGCCTAGCGTGAGGTAGATGAGAATCGTCCACCAACCGAAGGCCAGGTGGCGCCGTACGAGCCGGCCGTTCTCGTCGCTCATTCCGCCAGATCCACGACGCGATTGTCGCGTGCCCGAATCGCGCGTTCCACCGCGGGCACGTCGAGCGTGCCGTCGGGGCGCAGAAACAACTCCGCGCCGCGTCCCTTCGGGCGCGCTCCCCGGCTCCAGAGGTCCAGCGCAACCCGCATGCGCACAAGCCGCGACTCGCGCGGAGCCACGAAGTCGTAGTCGAATCCCTCGAACTCCTCGAGCCGTCTCAGGGAACGGGCGGCGATGAAACGCACGGCCCCGTAGGAGTCGTCAAGCTCGTAGGAGAGAAACGGCGCCACCCAGTCGCGCCCGGAAGCCTCGAGGGCGGGCTCCCACCCCATGTGCCAAGCGACGAGCGCGCGCTGACCCGCGTCGCCTTCGAGCAGCCATACCAGCGCGGCCGCACGCTTCGTCTCGAAGCGGACCTGCGGCTTGCCGTACCACTTCTCGAGGTTTTGTCCCGTCCACTCCAGCGTCTTGTCCAGGTGACAGAGGTTGCAGGCATTCGGACGGTGCACTACCGCGCTCTCGCGCACGGACGGGCTGCCGACCTTGTGTGCACGGATCGCCTTGAAGAGCCCGTAGGTCGTGTACGGCATGTGGCAGTTGTAGCAACGGCTCCCGGACGATGCGGCGGGGTGGTGCGTGTGTTCCTCGACGCGGCCGCGGAATTTCCCATGGCACTGGAGGCAGGCCTCGTCGCCGGTCCGGTTCGTCGCTAGCTGGTCGTCGGGCTCGCTGTAGTCGTGCATCGTGTGGCAGCTCAGACAGGAGAACTCGCCGCCCTCAAAGCACGGGGACTCGACGAGGCCGTTGTACTCGCGGCCCGAGACGCGGATCGCGCCGTCCGACCAGAAGCTCTGGTCGAGGCCCGCCGCCAAATCCGGATCGAGCAAGAACGGATGACGGGGGTCTTTCGGCCGGCGAATGACCTCGCGCGTCTCGAGCAGGTCCCTTCCGGGCCGGTAGGGGTAACCGTCGCGCCACCACGCCAATTGTGCGCTGCGCTCTCTTAGCCCCGAGACGCCGTGGCACTGGCCGCAGACCTGAGCGGAGGCTAGCGCCGGAAGCTTTTCCGGCTGGACGATCGTGTCGTCCCCGCCTTCGCCGAGGTGGAGCGCGTAGCGGCGTAGCGGATCACGGTTCTTGCGGACGTGCTCCTCGCCGGGACCGTGGCATGCCTCGCAGGCGATCCCGAACTCGGCCACCTTCGTGTCCAGCACATGGGTGCGCTCGTCGCGCCCCGGCCGGCCGGCCGTAGCGTGGCACTTGATGCACACGGCGTTCCAGATCTCGTTCTGCTCGACGGCGAGGTCGGGGCGCAGGAAGCTGTTGTGGTAGGGGATCCAGCGCCGCTCGGGAACCAACCAAGTCGCCGGGAAGAGAGAGAGCCTTCTCCCCTCGCCGCTCGGGACCCAGAAGACCTGCTGGTGGTGCGCACCGGTTGCGAGAACGACACGCTGCTTCACGCGTCGCGTGCGATTGCCGCTCGACTCGGGGTCGTCCTGGTCTACCCAATACTCGTCCCCCTCGCGGGAGAGGGAGTAACGCTTCCCCCGGATCTCGAGCGTGCCGCTCCAGTCGGCGAGCATCGTCTCGGGCGTGACGACCTGCGTCATCGTGCGGTGATAGGAGCGATGCCAGCTCTCGTACTGCGACGGGTGGCAGCTCTTGCACGCCTGCGAGGAGACGTAGCCGCGGGCGCGCTCCGCCACCGGGCGCTCCGGGGTGAGGGGGTCGCCTTCGCTTCCGGCGGGCGCCCTCCGCGGGAACTGCGCGGCGGCGCCGGCGGCAGCGACCAGGACGACCAGCAGCGCGAGACCCCTGAGCCTCCGATCCGCCGTCCGCGCGAGCAGCGCGACAGCCGCGACGA
>JAPUHK010000038.1 GCA_027297745.1 Planctomycetota bacterium
GTCATTTCCCTCCCCGGTGCTGGCAACGGCCTGATGCGCGGCTCACTCTATGTGGATCGCACGGGCGTCTATGGCGGTGACCTGATCGTGGTCACGACCGCGGGTGAGGTCTGGCGTGTCAACACGGCCGGCGGCACGACCAAGATCGCCGACGTGGGCATCCACCTCGAAGGCGTGATCACCGTGCCGAACGACGTGGCGAAGTACGGCATCCTCGCGGGCAAGATCATCGCCGGCCAAGAGAACACCGGCCGACTGTACATCTTCGACAACGGCGGGTTCATCAGTAGCCCGTTCGTCGGCGTCAACATCGAAGACATCGACCTGATCACGCCGAATGAGAACTTCTTTGGCGTCAACTTCGGCACGGGCAGGCTGCTCGGCGCGCCCGCTGCGGACTTCGCCGGCCTCGTCGGCGACATTCTGCTGACGCAGGAGTTCCACGGCGGCACGAGCGGCCTCTTCGCGCTGAGCTGGAACGGCGTGAGCCTCGTGGTCGAACAGGTCACCCTTTCGGGGGGTTCGGCGTTCGCCGGCCAGTGGGAGCACGTGACGTTTTCGTCGGCGGGCATCGTCGAGATCCCTCCGACGGACCCGAATCCGATTCCGGAGCCCGCGACGATTGTGCTGCTTGGCGTGGGCGCGGTGGCCGCCTTGCGTAGGCGTCGCAAGGCCGCGTAATCCGTCGGACAGACTCGACTTCACGGGCCCGCTTCGGCGGGCCCTTTTTTCGTAGAGCTTCCGGCGTGCCCGTGCTGCTGCGGCGGACCCATGACCCGGGTCAGACCGCGGCGCGGGAGCGCTGCGAGAGCCGGTCGTCGAGCAACTCCTCCAGCACCTCGAAGGAGAAGTAGCGGCGCCCGAGTGTGAAGTTGTGCTCGGCGGTCTCGCGCCTCGCCTTCGGATCCGAGAGAATCGATCGGATCGTGTCGACGGCGTCGTCGGTCAACACGTTGTCCTCGATCTGGACCGTCCGGAACCCCTTCGACCCGATGTCCGGCCAGTAGACCGGCTTGTAGTTGTTCAGAAAGATCGGTCGGCGCGCGAGCAGCGCTTCGACGAACGCGTTCCCGAACCCCTCGTAGCGGCTGAAGTAGGTGCACGCCGTCGCGTGAGCATAGGCGTCCTCGAGGCTGAAGACGGGGCGTCCGGCGGCATCGCTGCCCCGCACGGCGTCGAAGCGCTCACCGGCGAAGAGCACCGCGTCGCCGAGGCCGAGGTCGGCGACCTGCGCCCGCAGCTCATCGGTGTACTCCTCGTTCCAGTCGTCGCGCGACGTCCCGGTGATGACCAGTCGGACCGACGGATCCTCGAGGCGGTGCACCAGTTCGATGGCGGTCTCGATCCCCTTGCGGCGCACGATCCGCGTGATCTGGAAGAGGAGCGTATCGTCGCGCCCGCACCCGAGCGCCTCGGGTAGCGCGCGGTTGAAGAGGTCCCGGCGTGCGAAGGCGTGCTCGAAGTCCATCACGTTCGGGATCACGACCGGCTCGATGCCCATCTCCCGCTTGAGGGAGTCGCGGCAGTAGGTATTGATCACCGCGTGGCGCAGATTGGGCAGGTGGGGCGGGAAGCACTCCTCGATGATGGCACGCACCACGGGGTAACGCGTCGCGTAGCGGTCGCCGCGCTCCCAGTGGAAGTCATGGTCGTGCGCGAGAGCGGCCATCCCGGTCCGCTCCAGCACGCGGCGCAGGGCCATGCCCATCGTGAGATGGCAGGGCAGCGTCGTGTTGTTCTGCGTGATCAGGAACTCGATGCGCTGCTCGACGAGCCAGAGCTGGATCCCGCGCTCGATCACCGCCGCCCCGCGTTCGAGCCGCTCCGCCAGCTCGGCCTCATCGACCTCCTGGAAGAAGAAGGCGTCGTCCTGGTCGCGGATGCACTCGGGGTGGGAGAACGCCATCTCGGGCAGCACCGACGCGTTGCGGATCGGGGCCTCGAGCTCGCCCGTGAGGACGTGGACCTCGTGGCCCATCCGCTCGAGGACGGCGATCCACTTCTCGGTCTCGAGGGCAACGCCGTCGATCCCGCCGATTCTGCCGATGGCGATTCCGATTCTCATGGTGCAGGCACGCTGCCCCGGGGGGCAAGCACAGATGGGATGATCGGCAGATCTTTCGCCCTGAATGAATGCCGGGCCGTTCGCCGAAACGACCGTCAGGAGGGCCGCGCATCCGCAAGGGCGCTGAAGTGCTTGCGGAAACGCCCGAATTGCCGGATCTTGTCGAAATCGCGCTCCATCAGGGCGCGTCCGGCGGCGGCCATCCGCTTGTACGCCTCCCGGTCGGCCCAGATTCGCTCGATCGCGCCTCCGAGCGCCTCGACGTCGCCCGGCTCGACCAGCAGCCCCGTCTCGCCCTCGTGCACCACCTCCGGCGTACCGGCCAGCCGCGTCGAGACGACGGGCGTGCTCATCGCCATCGACTCGAGCAGGACGTTCGGCAGTCCTTCCTTGCGCACGCTCGAGAGCACGGTGACGTCGATCGCCTCGAAGGCATACTCCGGCTGGCTCGTGAAGGGGAAAAAAGTCACGTTGCCCAAGAGATCCCACTCGGCGACCTTGCCCCTGAGCATCTCCTCGTCGGGCCCGTCCCCCACCAGCATCAGGTGCACGCCCGGGAGTTTCCTGCGGACGGAAACGACCGCCTCCAGCAGCAGCACTTGCGCCTTGCGCTCCTCGAAGGAGCCGAGGCAACCCAGCACCGGCCCCGCGCCTTCCGGGAGCGGGTAGCGTCTGCGCGCTTCCGCCTGGCGCGCTGGATCGGACCGGAAGCGTCCCAGTTCCGTGCCCTGGTAGATCAGGTGAACGTGGTCGGCCGGCACGCCGTAGTCCGACACTAGGTAGTCGCGCGTGAAGCCGGTGATGGCGACGACGTCGTAGAAAATGTCCCGCTCGGGCTCGTAGAAGCACTTTTCGTAGCCGGGGACGATCGTTCCGGTCTTGGGGACGAGCACGGTGCGCAGGCCGGCGTTCGCGATGCAGTCCGCGGCGAACATCGAGCAGTGGAACGCCTCGCGCGGGGGATGTACTGTGCAGACGGCGACGTCGGCGTCCGCGAGCGCGGCGGTCCAGAGGCGCCTTCCCTCCTCGTCGCGCCGGGCGATGGCCTTCCAATCGTACGTGACGACGCGCGCGTCGGTCTTGCGCCCGTCCTCGGCGTTGAATCCGGTTGCGGAGGTCAGCAGGGTCACCTCGACGCCGGCCGCCAGGAAGTCGCGGATCGCCTCCGACACCCAGATCTGGGTGCCCCCGCGAAGGTCGGTGTCCTCGATGAAGCAGACGCGCATGCCGGGCTACTCCCTGTCCCCGGCGCGCCCCGCGAGGATATCGAGCCCCACCTGAAACGAGTGTGTCAGGGCGGGCATGCTGTAGCGCGCCGCAACGGCGCGGCGATTGTGGTGGCGGAGTTTCGACGAGACCGACGGCCGAAACACGAGGTCCGTGATCTCCTGCAGGAGCTCGGTCCCGAAGCGGCCGTCAGGGAAGTGGGAATACTGGATGCGGCTGCTGTTCTTCAAGTTGCGGCCGACAATCGCGTCGAAGACCTCCCGCGGATGATACTGGGAACAGACCAGCGGAAGACCCGCGGCGGCGGCCTCCAGGATCGGCAGGCCGCGTCCCTCCGTCTCACTGGGAAGCATCACGAGATCGGCGACGTGGTAGAGGTCGGCCATGCTCAGCTGATCGGGGCCACGCGCATGGAGGGTCGATTTCCCGAGCTTGCCCGCGGAGAGCAGAAGGTAGATACGACGACCGATGTCGTGGGGCGCACCGCTCAAGACGCGCCTGAAGCCAGTCACGACGTCGCGCAGGTCCTCCTCGTGCTCGGCCGGCACCGGGCCGGTCACGTGAAGGGTGAGAGTCAACTCAGGATTCTCCTCGAACATCGATCGGAAGGGCGCGTACTGCAAGAGCGTCCCGATCAGCTCCCAGTCGCGCGGGATCCGCTTGCGCGGCACGACGCGCGTGGGTTGCAGGAACCAGAGCGCGTGCGGGTCGGTGAGATCGAAGGATAGACCGGTCTCGGCGCCGCAGACGACGGGTTGCTGCTCCTTCATCCATTCGGGGATGCGTGCCTCGAAGCCCTCGATCAACTCGACAGGGACTGTCTCTTCGCCGTTCGCAAGGATATGTCGGAGCTGACGACGCAGCTCCGCCTTGCGCTCGGGGGTGATCGGCACGAAGAACTCGTCGTCAACGTAGGTGCCGATTTCCATGATCCGAGAGAGCGCGGTGTCCGAACGCCGGATCAACTCGTCCCGCTGGAGCGCGTTGATCACGAGGGTCAGCCAGCGCGAGCCGTTCCACGGATGGATGCGCTCGATGAAGTGGAAAAAGCTGTCGTTGGTGCAGTTCCGGAAGAAGTGGTCGCGGGCGCCGGGAGACTCGCCGCGCTCCCGTTCGGAAGAGGGCTTGCCCGACTCCCAGTAGAAGTCGTGGCAGGAGTTGAGGACAGAGATGCCCAGTATCTCGGACGCCAGCACCGCGGCGAGGGCGAGGGCCGGGTTGCCGGGGTTGGAGTTCACGCCGACCGTGAACAGCAGGCCGACGCGGTTCTCCACGAGGTAGCCGGCCAGCTCGCGCGCGAACCCGACGGCCTGCCGCCAGATCTCGCGCGCGATCTCGCGAGACTCCGCGCTGCCCGACGGCATTTCGGCCCGGAACATGCGGTCGAACCAGATTCCGCCATCCCACTTGGACCAGCCGTTTGCCTGGTCGATCCGTTTTCTGTGCCAGCGCTTCTCGAGGACCTCGTCCGCCGAGATGAAGTCACCCCCGATGCAGTGGATGACGGCTTCGATCCCGCGGTCGCGAAGCTCCTGCTCAAGACAGGAGGCGTACTTCGCGATCTCGATGCTGACGCCGTCGATGCCGTAGCCGAAGGTGAGGAACGCGATCCCGCCGGCGAGCCGCTGCGTGAAGCCTTCGTCCGGAGCCGCGTCCGTCTTCGTCGGGAACTCGTCCAAGACGCCGTGGATGTCCGCCCATGACTCCACCCTCCGGTCCGCAAGGTCGTCCAGGCTGAAGGCGCTCCGTTCCATGGGCTCTCCGGGATCCCGATCGATCCCACGCGTGCTGCGAACGCGACGCGACACCAGAGCATGCTACTGGAACCCGAACCCGCGGCGTCCAGCGTCACGGATCGGGAGCACTAGCGCGCGCCCGGCGCCGCGGTAGCTTGGTCCTCGAGCGCGTCCCACGCCTCCCGCGCCAGATCGTGGAACTCCTGGCTATGGGGCTGGGTCAGCCTGCACGGCGCGGACCCCGAGCAAAGCGTGAACAGGCCATCAGAGCGGTCGTCGTCGTCTTCGCGGTAGGCCAGCGCGTAGATCACGCAGAAGCCAGCGACCACCTTCGGGTCATCGAGAAGACTAGGCGCCGGCCCCATCTCCGGCCACGCCACGGTCATCAGCGAACGCCAGATGGCCCGCTCGAAGTCGTCGAGGCAAGCCGGGATCTGAGGTTGCGGCTCAGGCGCCGGCCTCGGCCCGTGACGATCCTTGCGCCACGAGCCCGCCGCGACGTGGTGCATGATGCCCTTGCGATTGTGGCCGCCGCTGCCGGGTCCGCCCATAAGCACAGATTATAGCCGCGGCCCTGTCAGCAAAACGGCCTATGCCAGCAAAAAAGGCCCAACACCCCCGATGGCTCTAGCGCGCGCACGCGCGCGCGCGCAGCGGTTTTGCAGACAAAATATGTGCGCGCCCGGTTCAACGTCGCGGCGCCGAAACGGCTCGAGCTTCTCGTCCTTGCGTCGCCGGCGCATTCCTAGCTCAATTGCGCGGTCGAGAATCGTCGCCGGGGGCTTCCCGATGAGCGCGAGCGCCTTCGGTCCGAACGTTTCGAATAGCCGCGGCTCATGTTCGTCGCCCACACACCGCGGCACGCGCGACGTCCCACGGCTATACCCGCTGTTGAATAGTACGCGGAGGTCATCGTTGTCGCGTAGCGCGTTGTCGGCCTCGTCCACGTGCAACGTTGGGGCGAAAGCCTCGACAACGCGATACAAGACGGCCGCAGTCAATGACGTGGCGGCCAGCGGACGACGTGCGACAAGTGCGAGCAACTCACGCA
>JAPUHK010000039.1 GCA_027297745.1 Planctomycetota bacterium
ATCGCCGAGGGAGGACCGGAGCACGCCATCGGACTCTGCAATCACATGGCTCCGCAGATCACCTCGAGCCACACCAAGGACGGCCTGCGCCTGCGCCGCGTTGGCGTGCGCGTGCGCAACCACGAGACCAATGTGCCCACCGACGCCGAGCGGGCTGCGATGATGAAGCTCACCAGAGAGGCGCCGACCACCGTGGCCACCCTCAACGGCAAGCGCAAGTTCCTGCGCGCGATCTATGTCGGAAGTCCCCTATGTTTGAACTGTCACGGCACCAACATCAAGCCCAAGGTCAAAGAGAAGCTCGACGAGCTATATCCCGAGGATGAGGCCACGGGATTCTTCCTCGGGGATCTGCGCGGCGCCTTTGTCGTCGAGGAGATGTAAACATGGGCGGCGCGATGAAGCGAGTCGTGATCGTCGGCGCGGGCTTCGCGGGCCTGAACGCCGCCAAGGGCCTGGGTCGCGTGGGCGGACTCGAAGTGACGCTGCTCGACGAGCGCAACTACCACCTGTTTCAACCGCTCCTATATCAGGTCGCCATGGCGGGGCTCAGTCCAGCCGAAATCTCCGCGCCGATCCGCGGACTGCTTTCTAGTTACCGCAATATCCGCGTGTTGTGCAGCCGCGCGACGTCCGTGGATCTCGGAGGGCGCCGGGTGCTCACGGACTCCGGGGCTCACCCGTATGACTTCCTGATCCTCGCCTGCGGAGCGCGCCACGCGTACTTCGGCCGCGAGGAGTGGGAGGAGCACGCCCCGGGACTCAAGACCCTCGAGCAGGCGCTGGAAGTGCGCCGCCGCGTGCTGACGGCGTTCGAAGAAGCTGAGAAGAAACCGAACCCCCAGCGGCAGCAGGCGCTGCTCACCTTCGTGGTCGTCGGCGGGGGTCCGACGGGGGTCGAGCTAGCGGGCGCGATTGGCGAGATGAGTCGCTTCACCCTGGCCCGCGACTTCCGGCACATCGACCCGAAACGTGCGCGGGTCATCCTGATCGAGGCAGGACCCCGCATTCTGCCGGCCTTCCCCGAGTCGCTCGCGCTTCGGGCGGTTCGCGATCTCGAGAGCCTGGGTGTCCAAGTCTGGACTTCGCGGCCCGTGACCGAGGTCGATGCCAGCGGGGTCGTGGTCGGCGAGGAGCGCATCGGGAGCTACACCACGCTGTGGGCGGCGGGTGTCCAGCCCTCTTCCCTGAATCGCGAACTCGGCTCAGCGCTCGACGCCGAGGGCCGCGCGATCGTCCGGCCGGACCTGAGCCTGCCCGGGCACTCCGAGGTCTTCGTCGCCGGCGACCAGGCGCACGTGCGCGGCCGGGACGGCGAGCCGCTGCCCGGCTTAGCACCCGTTGCGATGCAACAGGGTCGCTACTTGTCCCGGCGGATCCGGGCTGAGCTTCGGGGCGAAGTCTGCCCGACCTTTGCGTATCGCGATCGGGGAAAGATGGCGACGATCGGCCGCAGTCGCGCGATCTGTCAGACTCCCCACTTCCAGTTCGCCGGTCGCCTCGCCTGGTTTGCATGGCTGCTGGTGCACATCTACTACTTGGTGGGCTTCAAGAACCGGCTCTTCGTGGTGCTGCAGTGGGCCTGGGCGCATCTGACCTTTCGACGCGGCGCGCGCTTGATCGTCAGCAAGGAGTGGCGGTTCTACACCCCCGGTCGACCTTAGGCGCACGTCGACTGCGCGATCGATGGGCCGCCACGACGGGCAGGTTCATCGAAGTCTCCTCATGAGCCCCGCCGCCGAGACCGCCCCGCGACTTTGTCACTTGACGCCGGGCTTCGGCCGGGGCTTGCGCTCAGGAGAGCGCGATTTCGCCCTCGACTCGGTGGTCCAGCCCGATGCCCTCGATCTGGACGCGCGCGCTTGCCTTTAGCTTCTCGTCGCCCTTGAGCCGGCCGGCCTCGACCGCCTTGCGCACGGCGCTTTCGATCTCGCGCTGGGAGGTGACACCCACCTGCTTGAGAAACTTGCGCACTTCGATGTTGAACGTGTCCTCATTCATCACGGCCTCGTGGTTCCCCGGCGGTAGCCCCTGCCCCATCGCCCTCCTAGAGCGAAGGCACACCAGAACTCCTTGCCCAGGCGTTCGGCTACGCGTGGATGTAGTCGCTCGGACCATTCCCGACGTTAGCGTGGGCGCTCACGATATCGCCCATCGTGTTGGCGCCGCGGTGGAGGGGGTACCTTCTGTCCCATGGCACGAGCTCTGAATCCGGAGGCGTGGAAATGATTCGAGGAAGCTGTCTCTGCCGAGGTGTGGCATGGGAGATCAAGGGGCCTCTCGAGCTCATGACCCACTGCCACTGCTCGATGTGCCGCAAGGCCCACGGCTCCGCCTACGCGACGTACGTGGCCGGGCCCGCAGGCGGCTTCCGCTGGGTCGGGGGCGAGGAGCTCGTGAAGCGCTACGAGTCGTCGCCAGGCACGCTCCGCCCGTTCTGCTCGCGCTGTGGCTCGGTAGTGCCCGGTGAGCCCCATGACGGCCGAGTTTTCATGCCTGCGGGAAACCTGGACGACGACCCCGGCGCGCGTCCAATCGCGCACATCTTCGTCGACTCGAAGGCCCCCTCGAACGAGATCACCGACGACGTC
Source organism: Planctomycetota bacterium (assembly GCA_027297745.1). GTDB lineage: Bacteria > Planctomycetota > PLA2 > PLA2 > PLA2 > JAPUHK01. Next base: position 2,592 of record JAPUHK010000039.1, read on the forward strand.
CCCGGCTTCGAGGGCTATCCGCCTGGCTGGCCCGCTCCAGACGTCGACCGACCGGAGCCAGCTCCGGCCAGCCGAGAGGGTGCGCTG
>JAPUHK010000004.1 GCA_027297745.1 Planctomycetota bacterium
GTGCGGCGCGCGTCCATGAAGAGCTTGATCTGGCCGCCGGGCTCGACGTCGATCAGATCCAGCGCCTCCTTGGGGAGCTGGATCGACCCGTCCGGACCGACGCGCAGGATCTTGGGCGGATTCGGCTTGGGCATGACCCCCTCTTTTTAGCCAAAAGTGCGTCCGGCTGCCGGCGCGGCCGTGCTACACCACGAGTTCGGGAGCAAGAGCGATGAGCGAAGCCAAGCAACTCGACAGCCTCGCCGCCTTCTATGACGTGTGGGTCGCCTCCGCGGCATCCGTTATGGATCCGCATCCGGCCTTCTATGGCGGCATGTACGTCGAGACGGAAGGCCCCGTTGTGGAGCTGGGTGTGGGCAACGGCCGGATCTTGATCGAGGCCGCCCGGCAGGGCAAGCACGTCATCGGCGTGGACTGCTCTACGGGCATGCTCGAGCTCTGCCGAAGCCGTGCCGCACAAGCCGGCGTAGCCGACAAGCTGACGCTGATCCAGGCCGACTTCCGCGACTTCGAGCTCGCCGAGCCCGCCGCCCTGATCTCGATCCCCTTCCACTCCATCGGGCACCTCGTCACGCTCGACGACAAGCGTGCCGCGCTGACGCACATCCATTCGCAGCTGCGCCCAGGCGGACGCCTCGTGTTCGACCACTTCGTCTACGACCCGAAGCTCGCGGCGCAGCACCGCTCGCCGGTCTTCCGCTCGGAGTTCAAGGCGCCGAGCGGACGCGACGCCCTGCTGTGGGCGCTGGGTGCGCCCTCGTCCGAGCCCGGCCAGACCACAGGAACACAGAATCACAGAGCGCATCGCGCCGCGGATGAGAGTCCCGCGCGGTTTTCCCTCTTTGCGCCTTTGCGTTTCAGTCGTCCGCGCTCTCCTTCACGATCTTCTTCACCGCGGCGGTCGCGGCGTCTTTGAGGTCCTCGTTCTCGGAATCCATCGCGGCGACCAGCATGGGCAGCGCCTTGCCGGCAGACGCGCCGATGTCCCCGAGCGCACGCGCGGCGGCGGCGGCCACGAGCGGCACCTTGTCCGTCAACAGCTTGGTGAGTGCGGGCACGGCCGCCGCCGCGTCCGGGCCGAGCTTGCCGAGCGTCTTCGCGGCCGTGATTACGGCCTCGTTGTCCTTCTGTCTGAGCGCGCCGATCAGCGGCTCCACGGACGGCTTCCCGAAGCCGGCCAGCGTCATAGCCACGGCCTCGCGCACGTCGGCCTCGGGGTCGCCCAGCACGCGGATCAGATCCGGGATGGCCTTGCGCGCCGCCCGCCCGCAGTCACGCAGCTCCCGTGCGGCCCACAAGCGCTTCTGCCGCGTTCCCTTGCGCAAGGCAAGGCGCGCCTGCTCCACCCGGTATTCGTAGCTGAGCGCGCGCACCGCGACCGGCACCGGGCGGGTGCGCCGGTCCGGCATCCGGCGTCCGCGCGTCAGATCCACGTAATAGCCGCCGTTCTGCAACGCCAACGCTTCGAGCAGGATGGAGTCGTGGCCGCGGCCCATGCCCACGCAGTGGATCACGATGTCGAGCGAGCGGTTCCACAGGCCCACCAGCTGGGTCAACGAGCGACGCTGCTGGAAACGGCCGCGCGTCGGCGTGCCGTCGGTCAGGAAGATGATCGTGTCCGGCAGGTCCTTGAACGCGGACGCGCCGGTGGCCAGCGAATGGAAGTTGTTGAAAGCCGCGTGCAGCGCCCCCCAGATGTTGGTCAGTTGGCCGAGCTTCTGCCGCATGATCCAGCGGATCGCTCGGCGCCGCGTGGAGACGTTCAGCTTGAGCATGCGCCCGGACAGCTTGCGGGCGCTGTCCGAGAAGGCCACGATGTTGAAGTAGGCGCCGTCCGGCAGCTCACGCAAGGCGCGGATCAGCTCGGCCTTCGCATAGCCGTGGCGCGTCCGGCCGAGCTGGTGCTGCTCCAGGAGTTGGTTCGTGACCGGGTCGTCGAGCGACATCTCCGCCTCCATCGAGAAGGACAGGTCGATGCAGAAGACGAGCTTTTGCGACTCGATCGGCACCTGGAAGAACGTCGTCCGGGTCTTGCTGCCCTCGGGGAGGTGCGCCTTCTCCACTCGCCTGTACGTGTCGAGCATGAAGGCGCGCCGGTTCTCGTCCCACCACTGCCCCCACGCGCTCGTGCGCCCACGGAAGCTCTGGCCGGTCAACGCTTCCAGATAGCTGTCCACCGCTTGCGCCATCTCGCCCCGTTCCTCGCGCGCCGCTTTCACGAAGAAGGGCACGGCCACCTTCAGAGGCGCGTTCACGATCACCTGGTACGCCCCGAGGCGCACCGGCCACTGCTTGTCGTCGGCGAGCAGGAGCACACGGTCCAGAACGCCGGGCATGGCGAGGTACGGCTCGAGCGCGCGCACGGCGTGCGCGCGGATACGCCCGTCGTTGCGGTCGAGTAGCTCCATCAGCATCGGCACGGCGCGCGTCAGCGCGGGGCGGCCGAGCGCCGTGATGTAGATCTGCCGCAGGAGCGGGTTGGACTCGCGGCGCGCGCCCTCCAGCAGCACGTCGACCGCATCCGGCGAGTTGAACCTCTTGAACGCCTTCTCCACCGCCAGCACGAGCCGCAAGTGCGTCTTGAGCTGGCGGTTCAGGGCGTTCCACTTGGTATCGACACGCTGCAGCTCCGCTTCCCAGAGGCGCCGCGAGATGTCGTCTCCCTTCTCACGCGCCGTGCGCACACCGACACCGGCTTCGTGCCATTCCACGTCCAGCTTGTCGAAGGGCTTGGCCAGCTTCTCCATATCCGAGACGCTGCGCTTGACCGCCTCCTCGAGCGTTCGGATCGATGCGCGCGCGTCGATCGTGGACAGGATTTGGACGGCATCCAGCCGCTCGTCCACGTTCTTGGAGATCAGCAGTCGGCGCAGTTGCCGGATGCGCGTGGCCTGGTCCTGCGCCGCCGCGCTGGAAGCGAGGGCGAACAGGAGCAGCAGCGGTAGCAGGCGTCGCATGGGGTCTGGGGCCGGGCACGGCAGGCCCCGGCGACTACCAGTATCTACGCACGCGCGCCGGCGTGGCGCCGTTTCCCGGATGGGCACACGAACGTCCACCGGCGACGGTAGGATCCGGCGGTGATCGCCGGCCCGCTATCCACGGACGCCTGGGAGTCGTTCCTGGCGGAGCAACTGCAGCGCGTCGTGCGCGTGAGCTACTCGCGCGCCCGCAACACGCCCGTCGAGGCGGTCTTCGAGGGGCCGGTGATGCGGCTGCGCCTGCACCGCTTCTTTGCCGGCGCGCCGGAGTCCGTGCGCGGCTCGCTGGCGGCGTGGTTGCGGTCGGGGCGCAGGGCGCGCCGGGCCTCGACGGAGTTGGACGCGTGGATCGATGCGCAGCGCGAGGCCCTGCCGCCGCAGAAGCGGCGCCGCCCCCGGCTAACCACGGCCGGCACGCACCACGACCTCGCCGCGCTGGCGACGGAGCTGTTCGCGACGGAGTTCAGCGAGGACTTCATCGTACGCCGGCGACCCGCCACCACCTGGGGCCGGCGGGCGCGCAGCCAGGCGCGCCGCTCGCTGACGTTGGGCAGCTACGACCCGCACACGCACATCGTGCGCATCCACCCCACGCTGGACAGCGCCAAGGTCCCGGAGTGGTTCGTGCGCTACCTTCTGTTCCACGAGATCCTGCACGCGGCGCTCGAGCACGAGCCCGCCTGCGACGGCAGCCACCGCTTCCACGGCTCCGCATTCCGGCGCAGGGAGGAGGCCTACCGCGACTACGAACGCGCGCTGCGTTGGCAGAACCGCCACCTGCCGCGCCTGATCAAGCACGCGCGCAAGGGGAGCCCCGCACCGCAAGCCGTCGACCGCCGCCGCCGCGGCATCCAGGCCTGGCTCTTCCGGCTCTAACGCGGGAGCGGCTTGCGCGGATTCCAATAGGCGACGGCGCCGAAGCCGCCCTGGGCCGCGTCCATCAGCTTGGCGAGGCGCAGCGCATCCCCGCTCCCGTCGGACAGGTCGACGACTAGAACGGCAGCCGGGAGGGCCCTGGCCTTGCTGAGCGTCTCCAGTGCGTTGTAGCCCTCCGGCGGACTCCACTCGCTCGCGACGCTGAGCACGATGCCGGTTTGAGGGTGTTTGGCGAGCAAGCGGTCGAGGGCGGCGAGTCTTTGCGGAAGCCTCAGAGGGTCGTATGGGAACTGGAGCAAGCGGCCTGAGATGGCGCTGCGGAAGTGCGCATGGATCACCCTGTGAAAGCGAACGCTCCGGCTCGGCGGCGCGCGGTAGGACAACTCGCGGAATAGACCGTCCGCAAACTCGCGGCCGGTCGCCGCGGTTATGCGTTTCTCACCTAGGGCCTCCTGGAGTTCCGGATCCATAGGCTCAAAGCGCACCTCGACGTCCATGGCGGCGGAGCGATCACTGTAGAACAGCGGCGTCACACTACCGTCGCTGAACGATCTCAGCACCGATAGCACCCGCTCGCGTGCTGACAGGCGACCGACGTAAAGTGATTGCGGATCGATCTTCACGTCGCGAGGGACCTCGACTCCTATGGACTCCAACGCCCGGGTGAAGGCCTCCGCGTCGACCCTCCCGGCACCGACCGGCCCAGGAGTGTAGTCTCGAACAACCATGCTCCGTGCGCTGGAGCCGCGCGCGCCGTGCCTCCGCACGAACGCCAGGAAGCTCTGCCAACGCATCTCTCGGATAGCCCTCACGATTCCGGCGTCCGAACCTTCCAGGAGGGACTGACGGATCACGTCGTCGCCGACGTAGGCGAGGGACGCCTGGGCCATGAGGTAGCTGATCCATCGCAGCTCGTAGAAGTGCACGGGATCGACCTTGACCAGAAGCGCAGGCTTCACCGCCGTCATGTCGAAGCCGCAGGCTTTCAGGAGCTCCAGCCGCTTCAGTAACGCCGCGAAGTTGTCGCGCATGCGCTCGGGGGGAACGTTGAACCCGTCATCCCCGGGCTCGACCAGGCGCAGGTACTCCGCAAGGCCCTCGGAAACGAGACGCGAGCGCAGTTTCAGAAACCGCTGCTCGTACGCATGGATCAGCTCGTGCTGCAGGACCTCGCCGCGTACGTCACGTGGCAACGTGCTACGCACCGTCGCAAAATCGTCCCGGGGGTAGTACACGCCCACTGACCATGGGTACATCCAGAGCCGCGGGAACACGTCGCGACCTTGCCCAGGTGTGACGAGCACATCGAACCCCTTGTCGATCGGTGTTCCGATCACGGCTGCGATGTGGTCTATCAGATGCGTCGCGCTCGCGACCTCCTTGTCGGACAGCGAACCTCCTAGTGTCCAAGCGCGGACCGTGCGCCTGTCGAGCAACGGATCTGCAGACTCCTGCCCCGCCAATTTCAGTGCTCGAGGATCGCGCGACGGTTTGGTCAGCCATTCCAGGACTTGCACCACTTCGCCGCGCGAGGTCTTCCTTCGGATGCGCACGGAGCGCCGTCCGTAACCGTCGGCGCGCAACAAGGCTGGGACGAGCGCCCGCACGCGGCGCGCGGCAGTCTCGACGTCGACGGCGGATGCCTCTAACTCCTCGCGAATCGTCTGCAAGCGCTCGCCCGCAGCCAAGCGGCGCTGGAACTTTGTAAGCCCGCGCAGGCGCTCGGCCGGCGCCGCAGGCTCGGAGGCTTCCGTCTCAGGCGCACGTGCCGCCTCAACGGATGCGGCCGGAGCCGAGGGCGGCGGTTCGTCGCGTACGGCAGGGGCAGCGGCCGCCGGCGCACTCGCAATCGCGAACTCTGCGCTCTCGTTCGAGAAGAGCCACGCACCCAGGATCACGAACAAGCCCATCACGCAGACGAGCAGGAGCAAGGCCG
>JAPUHK010000040.1 GCA_027297745.1 Planctomycetota bacterium
CACCGACGCGCTCGCCACCCTCCAGCGCGGCGACTCCCTCAACGCGAAGCTGCGGCGCTACCCGAGGGCGACCGATCAGGCCTTCATCGTCATGGCGCTGCACCGCCTCGGCCGGACCGAGGAGGCGCGGGCCGCTCTCGAACGGCTCCGGGAGCAGATGAAGGACGTCGACGACGTGGAATCGCGCGCCTTCGCCGCCGAGGCGGAACGGCTGCTAGGCGAAACCCCCGAGGGCGGAGGACGGCGCACACCGTGCTGAAACCCGGTGAAATTGCCCTCTGCGTTGCCCGCTTCGGGTCACTGAACGGATCGATGATGATTCGCGCGGTGCTTGTTCTCGGCGTGTTGTCCGGCGCAGGTTGTGTCTGGAGGCACTCCTACCGCGTAGGGGCTCGGGAATACGCGCCAACCGATGCCGCGGCCGTTGAGATCCATAGCCACTGGCGCGAGGTACAGCGTCCCTACATTGAGGTCGGCCTCATCCGAGTCTTTTCGGAGTTCGCCAAAACGCACCCCCCGGAGGGAACAACCATCAGTCGGGCGCTCCGGAAAGAGGCGGCACGCATCGGCGCTCATGCCGTCGTCCTGGAGTTCAACGGGGGGAGCTATGGTTGGTTTGGATCCGACACGTGGGATGCAACTGCCATCCGCTTTCTGACACGTGGAGGAGACACGTCGCAATGAACCGGCACCTGTTCTGTGCCCTCTCCATCGCTACGCTCTGCTGGCTTGCATCGGGATGCCGCGCGTCCGCTGCCATCAAGAGGGTGGATCTCGACGCGGTCTGGATCGGAGGCAAGGGGTCTCTGAAGGAGACCGTCCTGATCGTGAAGACCGCTGCAGGCGAGGAGAGCAGAGTCGCCCTCCAAGACGCGGCGTGGGTGCACACCTACGTCGTCTTCGAAGAGGCGGGGTACCGAGGTGAGCCCGTGGCTGCGATCTACCGAACGGGCCCTCGCCTCAAGCGGCGCGCCTACCCAGCGATGAAGGTACGCGAGGGCTTCTTCATGGCGGGCCGGCAAGGAGGCGCCGCGTCGTACCGCATCACCGGCGGCAGCACGCTCAACCGCATCGACGACGTCGTCAAGTGCGGCGAGCGACCGCGGCCTGATGTCGGTGGGACGTTCATCGAGGACACGGAACGAGCTCTTCCGCTTCCGAGCAAGGGGCGCCCGCTGCGCCGCGAATGGGGCCCCTCGGGCAAAGAGAGCAGCTGGTCCACGCCCGAGCCCAAGCAGCGATGGCCGAGGAGGGCGGGCCCGACGGCTGCGACCAGTGCGGCCGCCGGCGTGTGGTGGAACGCGCTGAAGTGTGTGGACAGAAGCAGAATCCTTGCTCGGTTGTACTTTTGGCCCGATGAGCGCGAGGCACACAGCAAGCAGGCATGGGACGCACTTCCCGAGAGTGTGCTGATCCCGGTCACTTGCTACTTCCGAAGACGCATAGAGGGGAAATGAGGACTGTGTAGTCGCCAGGCGGGTCCCATTCTCGGCGGGGGTAGTCGTTCTGCTGCTCAGCCGTCAGCTAGGCACTAATGGACGCGATCCTTGTCCTCCTCTTCTTCGGCATTCCCGTGCTTGCAGTCAGCGCCCTCGTTTTGGCGGTCGGTGCGCGGCGGAGGCTCCGGAAGGCCGAGGCGTACTGGCGTAAGCGCATAGAAGAGCTAGAGCGCGCCGTCGAGCGTCTGGAGGGGGAGCAGGCCACCCGGGGATCTGCCAAGACCGTCACGCCTCCGCCGCTGCCCAAGACCGCGCGCATGCCGCCGCCGCCGGATCCGAAGCCCGAGCCAAAGCCCAAGCCAAAGCCGCAACCGAAGCCCGAAACCAAGCCCGAGCCGGCGCCCGAACCCGTCGCAGCGACAGAGCCTGCGCAGGTTCCCGAGGAGACGGCGCAGGTGCCCGAGAAGACGAAGACGCGGGCGCCGAAGACGGACGCGTCCGCCCTCAGCCTCGAGGAGCGCATCGGCGGCCGCTGGTTCAACTGGGTGGGCATCCTGGCCATCCTCTTCGGCGTCGCCTACGGCCTGAAGTACTCCTTCGACCGCGACTGGATCGCGCCGGTCACGCGTTTTTGGAGCGGCCTCGTCTTCGGCGTCGTCCTGCTGGGCGCGGGCACCTATTCCGAGCGCCACCGCTACGCGGCCCTCGCGCGCGGCTTTTGGGGCGGCGGCATCGGCGTGCTGTTCCTCGTGTTCTTCGCCGGCTTCAAGCTGCTCTTCGACGCCGACGGCGCGCCCATCATCGGCCGCGGCGTCGCGTTTGTGGGCATGGCCGCGACGGTAGCGGTCGGCGTCGCCATCGCGGTGCTCTACAACACGCGCACGACGGCGCTGCTCTCCGCCATCGGCGGCTACCTGACGCCCGTCCTCCTGGCCACCGGCGAGCCCGACCAGGTCTTTCTGTTCACCTACCTCTCGATCCTCACGGCGGGCCTCCTGGTCCTGGCCTACCGGCAGCGCTGGGTGTTCTTTCGGGCGCTCACCTTCGGCGTGGTCGTGGCCTACTTCGGCGGCTGGTGGACGACGGAGGGGGTGGGCCTGCCTTGGGCCATGCTGCTCTACACGAGCGTCATGTTCCTCTTCTTCTCGGCGGAGATCGTGGCCTGGAGCGCGTTTCGGGGCGTCGTCGACGAGGGCTGGTCGTACGTCGTCCTGGGCCTGAACACCACGCTGCACGTGCTCGTCGGGTTGACGGTCTTGGACAGCTGGTTCCCAGCGTACAAGGGCCTGTTCTTGCTCGGGACGGCTGCCTGGCACTTTTGGGGCGCGCTGCTCGTGCACCGCCGCAACGCGTCGGACCGGATGCTCAAGCTCTGCCTGGCCCATGCCGCGGGCGTGCTCTTCCTGCTTGCGCCGGTTTTCGAGGCGCGCATCGGCGGGCACTGGCTCGCCATCGTCTGGGCGCTGCAAGGCGCGGCGTTTTTCTGGGCGGCGGAGAGGTGGGAAGGACAGGGTCACACGCGCGCCTGGGGCTTTGGGGCCCTCGGCCTGGCGGCGATGCGCCTGCTCACGCAGGACGTGCCGCAGAGGCTGGCGGACGTCGAGCCCTACCTGCCCTTCTGGAGCGCGCGCGCCGTCGCCTTCGGCGTCGTCATCGCGACCTTCACCTTCGCCTGCTGGCGGGTGCACTTGCGCGAGCGTTCCGACCTCGATGTCCCGCAGCCGGAGCGCCGTGCGGCCACGGGACTCTGGATCGTCGGCCTCTCCCTGCCCGCGGTCTTCTTGTCGCTGGAGCTGGCGCAGGCCTTGGGCACCTACGTGAAGCCGCCGGAAGCCGCGATAAAGCTCACAGAGGCGTACGAACAGTCCTCGGCCAACTGGATGACGCTGCTCTGGGCGGCCTATGCCACGCTCGTGGCGACCGTCACCGGCCGGCGCGGCGCGCACGTGCTGCGCTTCGCGGCGCTCTTGTTCGGCGCCGTCGTGCTTGCCAAGTACGTGCTTTTCGACCTGTTGGCCACCTACGCGACGCAGGGTACGCCGCTGGTCAACGCGCGCTTCGTCGTGACCGCCGTGATGGCGGCCTGCCTGTTCTGGTGCGCCCGCGAGTTCCGCTTCCTTGCCGGCTTCGCGAAGGGGGCGGCGCACGTCCTGCTTTTGGCGGGGCTCAGCATGGAGTGGGTAGACCTCTGCCACGAGCGGGGGATCGACGCGGGCCGCTGGATGGACGGGCCGCTGCTCGGCGTGACGCTCCTGATGGCCGGCTACGGCTCCGGGCTCGTGCTGCGCGGCGGGCGCATGCTCTTCTGGACCGGCATCGTGGTCGTGGCGGCGGCCGCGGCGAAGTGGCTCCTGATCGATCTGGCCTTCGCGAAGGGGCCGGTTGCCGGGCTCTTTTTCCAGATCCGCTTCCTGGCCGCGGCGGGTGCGGCGTCGGCATGCTTCTATGCTGCCCAGCATGGCCCTGCCGGCGCCGTAGCGGTGCGTCTGCGCCTGCTGGCCCACGTGGTCCTGGTCGTCGCGCTCGGCGCCGAGACGCTGGACCTCTTCGTGCGGCATGAGTGGACGCCGGCCAGCGCGCTGAGCGTCGTGAGGAGCGGCGGCTTTTTTGTAGCGGCAGTGGGAGCGCTGTACGGCCTCGCAGCCTTGATTATCGGTGTTCGGCGGCAGCGGTCCTACCTGCGCGGGTTCGGACTGGCGCTGCTCGCGCTTTCGCTTGCGGCCGGCCTGGGACTGCTGCCGCAGGCGGCGCACGCCACAAGCCTCCTATTCAACACGCGCCTGCTCGGCCTCGCCGCCACAGTGATGGGCCTGCTCTGGGCTGCCGAACTCTACCGGCGGAAGGACCGGCGCCTCGACGCGCCTCTGGCTGTCGAAAAGGACGCGCTGGGCGACTGGCTGACGCTGACGGGCCACGGCCTCGTCATGCTGCTGTTGACCCTCGAGGCATCGGACTACTCTTTTCGGGTCCGAGAGGATGCGATTGCGGGGATCGACGCGGACAGCCTGCGCCAGCTCAGCTACTCGCTCATCTGGGCCGTCTATTCGATCGGCCTCGTCATCGCCGGGTTGCTGCGCAAGTTCCGGCCCGTGCGCCTGATGGCGCTGGGCGTGCTCGGTGTCACGATCGTCAAGGTCTTTCTGTTCGACCTGTCGTTCCTCGAGAACCCTTACCGCATCCTCTCCTTCCTCGTCCTGGGAGGCATCCTGGTCGGTGTTTCGTTCCTCTACCAGAAGTACAGGGCCTACCTGGTGTGAACGTGCGCGGGAGAACGCTCCCGCTCTTGCGGAACGGACGCGGCGCACCCGTTCCAGGCAAGGCTGGCGACCCCGGCCAGCCTCCGCCCTTCGGGCTACGGCCAGGCAAGCAGGGTTCGAACCTGCGACCCCGATTTTAGGAAACCGGTGATCCGCCGGAGTGCTACCAAAGGACTTACGGCGACGACTTGTCTATGGCGCCCAGGTTTTCCTCCCCGGCGCTATCGTATGCACGTCCAAGCGCTCTGTAACGCCTCCGTCGAGGAGGCAGGAGGCCGCCATGAGTGAACGTACGCGCCGCGAGTTCCTTGGAGAGGTCGGCAAGGGGATGCTGATCGCCGGCCTCGGGTCGACGCTGGTCGCAAACCTCGGCCTCGAGCCGCTGCTGGCGGGCGAGGGCCCGGAGCCCGTGACCTTCGGCGACCTCGAGCCGCTGGCCGCGCTCATGCAGGAGACCGCGCCGGAGCGGCTCCAGCCGCTGCTGGTCGAGCGGATCAAGGGCGGCACCGATCTACGCACGCTCGTGGCCGCCGGCGCGCTTGCCAACGCGCGCACCTTCGGCGGCGAGGACTACGTCGGCTTCCACGCGGCCATGGCACTCATGCCGGCCTACCGCATGTCGCAGGAGATGCCGGAGCGCACGGGCGCGCTGCCGGTGCTCAAGGTGCTTTACCGCAACGCCGCGCAGATCCAGAAGCGCGGTGGGCGCAGCCGCGAGAAGCTGCGCCGCGTCGCGGCCGGGCCGGGCGACCTGCGCGACGCCGTGCGCCGCCACGACATGGAGGGCGCCGAGCGCATCTTCGCTCGCCTCGCACAGAAACAGCCGGCCGCCTACTACAACGACCTCCAACTCGTCATCCAGGACGACATCGAGGTACACCGCGTCGTGCTCGCCTGGCGCGCCTGGGACCTGCTCCAGCTCACAGGCATGAAGCACGCGCACACGATGCTGCGGCAATCCGTCCGCCACTGCGTGGATGTCGAGCGCAAGCGCGTGGGGCGGGGGCGCCCCGAGCCGCGCATCCGCATCGTGCTGCCGCGCCTGCTCGACGAGTACAAGCTGCTCGAGCAGCCCGCCGACCGCCGCGAGCCGGACGACCAATGGGTCGACAAGCTGAGTCGCACGATCTTCGCGGGCGGCCGCGCCGAAGCGGCCGAGGCGGTCGCAGCCGCGCTGGCCGAGGGGTTCGACCCCGAAGCAGTGGGCGAGGCGATCTCGCTGGCCGCCAACCGCCTGCTGCTCCACGACCCGGGCGGCAAGGACGGCATTGTGCACGGCGCCTCGGTGGGCGTGCACGCGTCGGACTCGGCCAACGCGTGGCGCAACATTGCCCGTGTCGTGAACCGCAGGAACGCCGTGACGAGCCTCGTCGTCGGCGCTTACCACACCGCGGGCCAGGCCGGCCGCGTACGTAGCGCGCCCTTTCCCTACGCGGCGCGTCTCCCCGAGATCGACAAGACGACCGACGCCGACGCGCTACTGCGCAAGGCCGACGCCGCCATCCGCACGCGCGACCAGGCTCGCGCCGCGGCGGCCGTCCACAAATACGGCGCCCTCGGGCACCCGCATCGCCCTCTGTTTGATCTGCTGATCCGCTACGCCACGAGCGAGGACGGCAAGCTGCACGCCGAGAAGTACTTCCGCACGGTGAGCGAGGAGTTCCGGCGCTCGCGCCCCGCGTTCCGCTGGCGCCACCTGGTCGCGCTTGCGCGCGTCACGGCCAGTGAGTACGGCACGCCGGCGCCCGGCTACGCCGACGCCGTACGGCTCTTGCAGTAGGTTGCCCAGCTCCTCGCGCAGCCGCAGCAGGACCCGCGACTTGGCAACAACTTGCGTGTCGAGGAGATAGGCTGGCGACCCCGGCCAGCCTTCGCCCTGGGTTCATACCGGGCGCTCCTGATTCGGAGGCTGGGGGGGCATGTCCTTGTCTTCGGGAGGGACAGATCGAATTCGACGTCGGAGCGCTGTTTCGTAGAATCGACGTTCGTAGGCCGTGGTGGGAGGAATCCGCGCGCAGAGCGCCGTTCTTCGACTGGCATGGCCTTTGGATCGCCATAAGTGAATGGAGGCAGCTGTACACGAACTCCACCTCTTCGGGAGCGTCCATGAGACGAGCCGCGCCCGGCTGCCCGCAACCGAGAAGCCGATCCTCCTCGTCGTAGCGGACACCGAAGAGGAGTTCGACTGGTCCAAGCCCCACGACCGCAATTCGACTGATGTCACGGCGATGCCGTCCATCACGCGGGCGCAGTCGGTCTTCGACGAGTTTGGGATTCGTCCCTGCTACGTGGTCGACTTCCCGGTGGTCGCGGTCGAGCAGGGCTATGCCGCACTTCGTGACATCCAAGCGGATGGGCGCTGCGAGATCGGCGCCCACCTCCATCCCTGGGTGAGCCCACCGCACGAGGAGCAGGTCTGCACGCGCCACTCCTTTCCCGGCAACCTGCCGGCAGAGCTCGAGGAATCGAAGCTGCACACTCTCAACGAACGGATCACGGAGATCTTCGGGGCTCCGGCGAAGACGTACAAGGCGGGCCGGTACGGGATCGGTCCCAGCACCGGCCGCATCCTCGAGCGCCTTGGCTTCGATGTCGACTTGAGCGTCGTGCCGGACTTCGACTACAGCGGCGAGGAGGGGCCCGACTTTTCCGGGTACCCGTACGGACCGTACTGGTTCGGCGTCCGCCGCCGGATGCTGTGCGTCCCAGCGACGAGCGCGATCGCCGGGTTCCTCGGATCGCTGCGCCGGCCGGTGTACCGGCTTGCGAATCGTCCCCCGCTGCGACGGATGAAGATGCCCGGCATCCTGTCGCGCCTCGGCGCCGCTGACCGGCTGCACCTGTCGAACGAGGGCTACTCGGTGGCGGAGAACATCAAGCTCACACGTTGGCTTCACGCTCGCGGCGAGCGGGTGTTCACCTACAGCTTCCACAGTCCGTCGGTCGTGCCGGGCCACACGCCCTATGTGCGCACCGACGAGGACCTGCAGGCGTTCCTCGACGGCTTCCGGCGCTACTTCGAGTTCTTTTTCGGCGAACTCGGCGGCGTGACCATGACTCCGTCCGAACTCCGTCGCCATCTGGCGAAAGGCTGCGCATGAGGGTTCTCGGTATCTCCCCGCTCGACAAGGACGCGACCGCTTCGATCGTCGAAGACGGCAAGATCCTCTACGCGGCGGGCGAGGAGCGCTTCAGCCGCATCAAGCAGCACAAGGGATTCCCCCACGAGTCGCTCGCCAAGGGGCTCGAGGTCACCGGCACCAAGCCCGAGGATGTCGAAGAGGTTTCGTACGCGTTCCTGACGTGGGACCAGGAAGTCGCCAGCATCCACAAGAGTCTCGAGGAGGATGCCGATGTCCTGCACGTGCTCGATTGCGCCGCCATGCGCAGGCTTCTCAAGGAGGCCGATCGCAGGCAGCCCGAGCGCCCCGATGCCGTGCACGGCCTGACATCACCGGAGCAGGTCTTCGCGAAGGGAGGACTCAAGAAACTCGCGTACCACCTCCTCTCGCTCAACACGACCATCTCGCGAGCGGCCAGCAAGTACCTTTTGGGCAAATGGGTCGCGGGCAGCCGTGCGGCGCACCGCCACTGGCAGGCCGATCTCGAGGCCGGCCTGCGGAGATTCGGACTCCAGGACAAGCTCAAGCGCTATGAGCACCACCTGAGCCACGCCGCCAACTCGTATCTCAACAGCGGGTTCGAGCGGGCGCTCATCGTGACCATCGATGGCTACGGAACCGGCCTGGCGGGGTCGATCAGCCTCGGCGAGGGCACCGCGATCAAACGGCTGGCGAACGTGCGATACCCGCACTCGCTCGGCACCTACTACGAGATGGTCACCTCGAGTCTCGGCTACAACCCGTCGCGCCACGCCGGCAAGATCGTCGGGTTGGCAGCATACGGCGACCCCGAGCGGCTCGCTCCCGCGCTCCTGCAAACGTTCGAGCGCACGCCGGGTGCGTTCCGCATCCACCAGGCACAGAACAGCTTCATCTCCCGCTACCTCGCGACGCGCTATCCGATGATCGACGTGGCCGCGGCCTACCAGCACGTGCTCGAGGTCGTGGTCCAGGAGTGGGTCCAGCACTGGATCAAGCAGACGGGTGCGGACGCCGTGGCCCTTTCCGGCGGCGTGACGGCGAACGTCAAGATGAACCAGCGCATCTTCGAGGTGGAGGGGGTGAAACGGGTCTTCGTCTACCCGAACATGGGCGACGGCGGCTGCGGCTCCGGAGTGGCGGTCTTGCGCTCGATGGGAGCCGAGTTGCCCGGCCCGTTCGAGTCCGCCTATCTCGGTCCCGAGTACGGCGACGCCGAGATGCGTGCGGCGCTCGACGAGGCGGGGCTCCAGTACGACGCGCCTTCCGGCCTGGAGGCGCAGGTCGCGAAGCGAGTCCACTCCGGCGAGGTCGTGGCGCGGTTCGATGGCCGCATGGAGTACGGACCCCGCGCGCTCGGCAACCGTTCGATCCTCTACCACGCCCGCGAGCCCGATGTGAACCAGTGGCTGAACAAGCGCCTCGGCCGGACCGAGTTCATGCCCTTCGCGCCGGTGACGCTCTACGAGGCGCGCGAAAAGTGCTACCGGAACATGTCCGGAGCCGAGCACACGGCCGAATTCATGACGATCACGTTCGACTGCACGCCGTTCATGGGCAAGAGCTGCCCGGCGGCGGTGCATGTGGACGGTACTGCACGGCCGCAGCTTGTCCGGCGCGAAGTCAATCCCGGGTACTACGGCATCGTCGAGGAGTACGAGAAGCTCTCCGGCATCCCGTGCCTCATCAACACGAGCTTCAACATGCACGAGGAACCGATCGTGTGCACGCCCCGGGACGCCGTGCGCGCGTTCCTCGAGGGACACCTCGACTGCCTGGCAATCGGGTCCTATGTGGTCCCGAATCCGGAAGCGGGCAAGAAGCCACGCGAGGCCGCCACGGCCTCGGTTGCCTGATCCACGGAGTCCAGAGAGTCCGAGGAGTGTTGAAGCCTGCGTAGCAATTGCGCGGCAGGGTCCTCGCCGGCCTCCTCTGATCCGCCGGGCTACGCTCCGGCGCGGCGGCGAGACCACATTGGTCACCGAGACGCGAGTGCGGCGACGCGCTCGGTCGGATCAACGCGGCCGGATCCAAGTAGCGGTGCTCGCCTGCCGGTTGATCCGAATGGGCGTTGGCGGTATGACCTTTGACGATCCCGCACGCCTGAAGGGGATCCTGGACGATGAGCGAACCGGCACCGAATCGGCCTGAAGATCCGCGAGACCTCGCGGCG
>JAPUHK010000041.1 GCA_027297745.1 Planctomycetota bacterium
TGGTAGTTGTCGAAGCGCAGGTACTGCCCCGAGAAGCGCAAGTCGACCTTGCCCGTCGGACCGTTGCGCTGCTTCGCGATGATCACCTCGGCCAGGTTGCGCGACTGCTCCTTCTCGGGGTGGTAGTACTCGTCGCGATAGATGAACAGGATCAGGTCGGCATCCTGCTCCAACGCGCCGCTCTCGCGCAGGTCGCTCATGCGCGGGCGCCGGTCCTCGCGCTGGTCCACCGCGCGGTTGAGCTGGGATACCGCGATGAGCGGAACGTCCAGCTCCCGCGCGGTCGCCTTGAGCCCGCGAGAGATCTGCGCCATCTCTTGTTGCCGGTTGTCCATGGAGACCGTCTCCAACAACTGCACATAGTCCACGATCAACAGGCCGAGCCCATACTTTTGCTTGATGCGGCGCGCTTTTGCGCGCAGCTGCAGGACGTTGGTATTCGAGAAGTCGTCGATGTAGATGGGCGTCTGCTCCAGTCTCGACGCCGCGTTCGCGAGTTGGGCCTCCTGTTCGGCCTCCAAGAGACCTCGTCTCAACGCCAGAGCGTCTACCTTCGCCTCCGAGCACAGGAGGTTCGTGACGACTTGCTTGGCGTTGACCTCCATGCTGAAGATGGCGACCGTCTTGTTCTGATGGAGCGCGACGTTCTTGGCTATGCAATTCGCGAACGTCGTCTTTCCCATCGCCGGACGGCCCGCAACTATGATCAACTCTCCACCGTGAAGGCCCGCCGTCAGCTCGTCCAGCCTTAGAAAGCCGGTGGCGAGCCCAGTCAAGGCACCCTTGGAAGCCTGGGTTGCTGCGATGTCGCTGAGCGCCTCGTTCAAGATGTCTCTCATCCGCGCCAAGCCGAGGTCCGCGGCGATCTTGCTCAAACTGAAGATCCGGTTCTCTGCCAGGTCCAACAACTCCTCGCCGTGAAGGCCTCCCTCGTAGGCGAGGCCCTGAATCTCGGTGCATAGATTGATGAGCGACCTCGCCAGGGACTTCTTCCGCACGAGCCGCGCATAGTGTTCCGCACCCGCGGCAGACGGAACCATTTCCGCGAGGTGCGTGAGGTACTCGACGCCACCCACTTTCTCCAGCTCGCCCCTGCGCGCGAGCTCCTCTCGGATCAAGACCGGGTCGACTCGAGATCCGGACTGAAACAGTCCCAAGAGAGCCTCGTAGATGCGTTGGTTCGTCAGGTCGTAGAAGTCGGACGCACTGATGAGCGGAGCAACTTCGAGGAGGACGTCCCCCTTCAAGAGGATCGCGCCGAGCACCGACTTCTCCGCGTCCGGCGCTTGCGGCGGGACCTTGGTAAAGATCTCCGGCGCGCTGGGTGCGGCCTTCGCGGATTCAGGCGTATCGCGGATCACGTTGTCGTTCTCTCTTCACGCTCGCGGAGGGCAAGCCGCGCTAGCGTGAAGGTTATCGCTTGCCGACCACGGGAGGTACAGGCTTACGAGCGTACGCAGTACCCCGGACGAAAAAAGTGGATTGCTGTGGAGAGCTGTGGATTCCGGCGGGCAAGCAAGTTGCGTTGCGCAAGTGCGTCGCCAAAGGAGCCAAGAAAACCAAAAAGGTCAAGGGAGCCAAGAACAAGCACGCGTGCGTACACGCACGAACCTCGTGCCGACGCGTTTGCGCACCCGCCCCTCAAGTCGCAACGGGTGTCATGGTCATGCTTGACCTCAGGCCTTAGCCCTAGCCTTGCGCACTTGCTTGTACGTCACGCGCGTGAGGCTCTTCCCTACCCCACCTCTACCCTTGCTCCCTTCCCTTGAACCCACCGTTTTCCTCTGGAGGGAAGGGGTAGGGATGAGAGGTAGGGGTAGGGGTAACGGTAGGGGTAGGGGATTCCCCCCAACGCGGAGGCCAAGAAAGGCGAAGACGCTTACGCATCTTGCTCGACGACCCAGACGCGCACTTGCGCAGAGGTGTCGGGCCCGAGCTCGATCGGAACGCTGAAGATGCCGAGCTCCTTGATCGGGTGCTCCAGCTTGATCTGCCGCTCCTCCACCGGGATCTCGCGCGCGAGCAGGGCCTCGAGGATCTCCTTCGTGCCGACGGAACCGTACAGATGCCCCTCTTCGCTGGCCTTCTCGTTGATCGTCAGGTTGAGGCCCTCGAGCTGGGCCGCGGCCGCGCGCAGGTCCGCGTCGCGCTGGGTGCGCGACAGCACCGCCTGCTTCTTCTGCTTCTCGATGCGGCGCAGCGCGTCCGGGGTGACCAGGGCGGCGACGCCCCCGGGAAGCAGGAAGTTGTGGGCGTAGCCCGGGCGCACCTCCACCACGTCGCCCAGAAGGCCCAGCGGGGGCCGGTCCTGGACCAGCAACACCCGGACGTTGCGTCGTGAACGCGCCATCAGCCTCCCACGTACGGCAAGAGCGCCATGAACCGGGCCCGCTTGATGGCCGTGCTCAGCTTGCGCTGGAAGGAGGCGCTGGTCCCGGAGCGCTTGCGGCCGAGGATCTTGCCCTGGCCCGTGCTCAGACGTTGCAACGTGACGACGTCCTTCCAATCGATGAACTCGACGCCCATGCGGGTGAAGCGGCAGCGGCGCTTCTCGCTGAAGCGCTTGAACTTGGACTTCGACTTCGACTTGGACTTGGACTTCGAGCGGCTGTTCCTACGGGGCATCGCTGGCCTCTGTTTGCGGCGCATCCTTGGTAGCGGGCACGGGGACGGCCTCGTCTTCCCTGCGCGGGCGGCGTTCTGTCGCGTCCTCGCGCACCCTGTCGTAGTACTTGGCGTTGGCCTCCAGGAAAGCGGGGATGTCCCGATCCAGGCGAACGAACAACCCGCGGATGTACCACTCCTGGAGCGCCAGGTCCCCGCGCAGCTCGGCGACGTTCTGGCCCGGCATGCGCAAGTAGCCGAGCAGGTAGACGCCGCGCTTGTGGCCCTTGATCTCGTAGGCCAGGCGGCGCTCGTCCCACTGCTCGAGCTGGGTGATCTCGGCGCCGTGCTTTTCCAGCAGTCCGCGCAGTTTCTTCTCCAGCGCCTCACCGTCCTCGGCAAAGGCGCCCGAGTCCAAGAGGAACATGCCCTCGTAGGGATACATTTTGTGGTCTTCAGGGTCTCCGGAGCCAGGGGCCTCCGGCAAAACGAGCGATGCTAAGGGGACTCGGGAGGGTCGTCAAGCTCACGGCGGTTGACTTCGTTCATGGCGCGGTCCACGCCGAGGCGCGCCCACTGCCCTGTGGCCTCCACCGCCGCCCTCACGGCCTCGTCGATCAACGGCCGGTCGCCCTCGCCGAAGCGCTGGAGCACGTAGCGCTCCGCCGGAAGCGGACCGGGGTCGCCCACGCCCACACGCAGCCGGCAAAAGTCCTCCGACCCCAGATGCTGGATCAGGCTGCGCAAGCCCTTGTGGCCGCCGTCCCGGCCCTGCTTGCGCAGGCGGATGCGCCCCACGGGCAGCGCAATGTCATCCACGACCACCAGCAGGCGGTCCAGACCGAGCCCCTCCCGCTTGCGCAGCGTCTGCAGCACCGCGCCGCACAGGTTTACGTAGGTGAGCGGCTTGACGAGCAGCACGGACTTGCCCTGCACCCGGGCCTGCTGGCCCACGGCCGGCAGCGAGGCCATGGGCTGCAGCCGGCGCCCGGCGGCTTCGGCCAGGGCGTCCACCACCTCGAAGCCGAGGTTGTGCCGCGTGCCTTCGTACTCCGGTCCCGGGTTTCCGATGCCGAAGACGATGTGCACCGCTGGAGCCTCGGCGGCGGGAGGAGGCTAGGCCCCTTTCTTGCGTCCGCTTGCGGCTTCGTCCGAAGGCGCACCCTCGGCGGGGGCCTCCTCGGGGGCGGCCTCACCCTCGATGACGGCCTCCTCGGGCTTGGCCTCCTCGAGCTCCACCTTGCGCGGCAGGACTACGTGGACCAGCAGGTCGCGCCCGCTGCGCTCGGGTTGCACGCCTTGCGGGTAGGGCAGCTCATCGACGTGCACGCCGTCGCCGATCTCGAGCGCGGAGATGTCCACGACGATCTGCTCGGGAATGATATCCACCCGACAGCGCACCTCCAGGTCGGAGATGAGCACCTCGATCACGCCGCCGGTGTGCAGGCCGGCCGGATCGCCGGTGAACTTGAGGGGGACGGTCACCTTGACATCGTCCTCCATCGCGACCCGCACGAAGTCCATGTGCTGCACGTGCTCGCCCAGGTGGTCCCAGGTCATTTCGCGCACGAGCGCCGTCTGGGAGACCTCGCCCAACTGCAGCCGGATGATGTGCGTGTGGGCGTCAAGCAGGTCGTGGACTGCATCCCGGGTGGTGGTCAGGGCCACGTTGTCGTGGCCGCGGCCGTAGAGGATGCAGGGCACCTTGCCGGCGCGGCGCAGCCGCCGGGCCTCGGCGGAACCGAGCGTCTCACGGGGTTCGACAGGGATATCGAGGATCTTCATGGGTGTTTCTCGTCAACCCCGGAGTGTAGCGCAGGCCTCTGCGACGTGCCACTTCCCCTGTGACCGTCCCCCCTTACCTCTACCCCTACCCTTACCTCTACCCCTACTCTTCGTCCTCCAACTGGAACAGGCTCGACACCGACTCGGAGTGGTGGATGCGCAGGATCGCCTCGCCGAGCAGACGCGCGACGCTCAGCACCTTGATGTTCTGGCGTCGTTTCTCCTCGGCGAGCGGGATCGTGTCCGTGAGCACGATCTCCTTGACGGGAGCTTCCTCCAGGCGCGACATCGCGGAGCCGCACAGCACCGCGTGGGTGGCAGCGATGTAGATGTCCCGGGCACCCATCTGCTTGACCTTCGTGGCGGCCTGCGTGATCGAGCCGGCGGTGGTGATCATGTCGTCCACCAGCAGCACGTTGTGGCCGTCGACCTCGCCGATCACGCTCATGACCTCCGTCTCGGAGTCGCTCGTGCGCCGCTTGTCGACGATAGCGAGTCCGGCGTGCAGCCGCTTGGCGTAGCCGCGCGCGAGCTTCGAGGAGCCGACGTCGGGCGCGACCACGATGAGATCGGGGATCTTCTGCGCCTTGAAGTGGCGCATGAAGACCGGCGCCGCGTACAGGTGGTCGACGGGGATGTCGAAGAAACCCTGCAGCTGGTGCGCGTGCAGGTCGAGCGCCAGCAGCCGATGCGCGCCGGCGGTCGTGATCATGTTCGAGACCAGCTTGGCGGAGATGGGGACGCGCCCCTCGTCCTTGCGGTCCTGGCGCGCGTAGCCGAAGTACGGCACGACAGCCGTGATGCGCTCCGCGGATGCGCGCCGGAACGCGTCGATCATGAGCAGCAGCTCCATCAAGCGGGTGTCCACGGGCGCGCAGGTGGGCTGCACCAGGAAGACGTCGGTACCGCGCACGTCCTCTTCGATCTTGATGCGCACTTCGCCGTCGGCGAAGCGCTCGACGCGCGCGTCTCCCAGGCGCATGCCCAGGTGGTGGCAGATCTTCGTTGCCAGGGGGCGATTGGACCCCCCGGCAAAGACTTTAAGGGTCTGGCTCGCCATCGAATCGTGTCTCCGGGCGCACCATCATGCCCGCTCGCGGCCTCAGATCCAGGGCCTATCCGCCCTTTTCTGCCGCGCGCCGCAACAACTCGCTCGTGGCGCGCTGGAGCTCCTCGGGACGGTTGACGCCGAACGCCGCTCCCGCGTCCTCCGTGACGTACACGCCGACGCGCTTGCCGCGCTCCAGGAGCTGCCCGGGCACGTCCGTCAGGTAGTACTCGCCCTGGACGTTGTCCTGCCCGAGCGCACCCACTTCTTCGGCCAGCAGCGCCGCTTCGCAGACGAGCACGCCGGTGTTGACCTCCTTTACCTGCTGCTCCTCCGCGCTCGCGTCCGAGGCCTCGCGGATGGCTACCAGGGCGCCGTCTGCGGTGCGCAGCACGCGGCCCAGCGCGCCCGGATCGTCGAGCCGCGCGCTGAGCAGCGTGAGGTCGCGGCCGGTTGCGCGGTGGTCCGCCATCAGGCCCTGAAGCACCGGCGCGCTGAGCAAGGGCGTGTCGCCACAGAGGACCAGCACGTCGCCGGCAAAGCCGTGGAGCGCCGGGAGCGCGCACTGCACGGCGTGCCCCGTGCCGAGCTGTTGGTCCTGGTGGGCGAAGACGAGGCCGCGGTCGGGCAGCGCCTCCTTCACGGCGTCGCCGCCGTGCCCGTAGACGACCACCACGGGGTCGGCGCCCAGCGGCTCGAGCGCCTCGAGGACGTATTCGAGCAGCGGGCGCCCCGCCGCTTCGACCAGGACCTTGGGCCCCGACGCCTCGAGGCGTTTCCCCTCGCCCGCGGCGAGGACGACTGCGGCCAGCGCTCGTTCGGACATGGGGTCAGGGTATCGCCGAGAGCCCACTCGTACTCGTTCTCGTGCTCGCCCCGTTCGAGTACGAGTTCGAGAACGAGTACGTGGGGGAAATGGTTACCCGGCCAGGACTTGAACCTGGACTAAGAGATTCAAAGTCTCTTGTGCTACCGATTACACCACCGGGTAGTTGTGTTCCTAGTGTAGGCAAGGCGCGGAGAGATCAAAAAGAAAGCGCCCCCCGAATGGGAGGCGCTTGCGCTGATGGTCGTTTGATGGTCGGTCACATAGCAATAGAGCCAAGGCTTTTGTCCAAGACCTCGGTAGCAGACTCTTGGCTCCGGGCCGTCAGGTGACCGTATCGGTCGGTCATGTAGGCGCTGCTCTGGCCGAG
>JAPUHK010000042.1 GCA_027297745.1 Planctomycetota bacterium
GCATCTGGGCGACGCGCCGGAGCGCCCCAGCTTCCAGCCGGAGGCGATCACCGGCCTGGGCAGCCTCAACGTAAAAATCGACAGCATCGGCATCACGCTCGGGCAGTGGATCGACGCCGTGGAGACGGTGGAGGTGACCAAAGCGCCGGAGCAGCCGAAGGTAGCCCTGGCCTCGCTGATCGCGAAGCTGGGGGAAATCAGCGGCGCCGCGGTGGTCTACAAGCCGTACCCGCCCTATCCGTGCATCCTGTTCAAGTACCACAGCGCACCGGAAGGTGGGGACCCGCTGCAGTCGATCGGGCTGGGCGAGGCTCTGGAGACACGACCGCACAGGGACCCGAAGCTCGCGGCGCGCGGCTTCACCGAGCCGAGCAAATACCGCTTCGTCGGTTGCCAGCCCGACCCCGAGCGTCCCGGCTGGACCTGGTTCGTCTTCGATCTCGATTGCGACGGGGTGCGTTTCGACCGCGTGCACTGGAAGGCGGAGGGGGATCGCATGCCGCTGCGCATCGTGAAGCCCAGGGAGGACCCGGCCACCAGGCGGATCTTGTACAGCACCAAGAACGGCAACATCAGGATCTACGAGCTCGGCCAGGACGGTCTGCCGATCTCCGTGGGCGGCCCCCTTCCCGACATCGAAGGCATCGACTTCAGCAAGACCAGCGGGGGGGGCGGCGCGGGAGCGGAGCCCGTCGTAGGCGGCGCGGACGCGACCGGCGAAGGCGAGACGGGTGAAGGCACCGCCGGTCAGCGCGAGACCGAAGCCGGTGAAGGCGAGAGCATCGCGGTCGAGGCGCGGCCGCCCGTGCGCGTCACGCCCGCGACGCAGCTGCCGGTCGGCGTCGTGCGTACCGATGAGGGCCGCCGCGTCACGGTGTTCGAGACCTCGGGCGACGTCTTCCGGCCCACGAGCGAGGGCTTCGAGTACCTGCGCAAGAACCGCGAGCGTCTGATCAAGTCGGTGGACGCCGCGCCGTATAGGGACCGCAAGACCGGCAAGATCAAGGGCCTCGTGATCCGGCGCATCAAGTCCGGCTCGGGCGCCAGCGCGTTCGGCTTTTACGAAGACGACGTGATCACGCACATCAACGACCGCCCGGTGACGAGCCGCGAACAGGCCAGCCGCCTCGTGAAGAACGAGATCAACCAGAGGAAGGCGCGCTTCATCACGGTTCGCTTCCTGCGCGACGGGCAGAACCTGACAAAGCGCTTCGACGCGCGCGATCCCAAGCTGCGCGACGCGGCCCGGCGCGGGAGGTAGCCGGGATCCTGGTCCTTGACGTCGGCAACTCGGCCATCAAGTACGCGACGTTCAAGGAAACCCGGCGCGTAGACGGCGGCCGCCTGCCGGTCGGCTCGTGCCTGGACTCGCTCCCCGCAGCCCGCGTAGCCGCGGCCGTTTCGGTGAACGACGCCGAGCTCGAGCGGCTGCGTATGCGCCTGCCCCACCTGCGCGTCGTCGGGGAAGACATCCCGTTGCAGGTACCCGTCCGCTATTGCCCGCCGGAGGATCTGGGGTGCGACCGCGTGATGAGCGTGGTGGGGGCGCTGCACCGCTGCCCCGAAGCGCAAGGTGTGCTGGTGGTCGACCTGGGCACCTGCATGACCTTCACGTTGGGGCTGCGGGAGGAGGGCATTCTGGGCGGCGCCATCCTGCCCGGCCCGGAGCTTCAGTCCCGCGCCCTGGCCCAGTGGACGGCGGGCCTGCCGCTCGTCGAGCCCGCGCGCCCCGAACCCGGGGCACAGCCGCCCGCCGCGCTCGGCTGCTCGACTGCAGAGTCCATCCGCAGCGGCCTGTGGCACGGCACCGTGGGCGCCGCCCGCGAGTTGATCGCGCGACTCAGCGCGGAGAGTCCGGTGCGGCCCCGTGTCGTCGCCGTCGGCGGCGGAGCCGGGCTGCTCTCGGCGGCGCTGCCGGAAGTCGAGGCGGTCCACGTTTTCGCCACGCTGTGGGGCGTCTACCGCACGGCGGGCGACGGGTAGCGTTCCGGGTTCGTGGCTGCGCAAGGTACAAAGAGCCTCCCTTGAGCGCCGGGACCGAGCCCCTGCCGTGGACGGAGCGCGAGCTGCTGCTGTTGCGTGGCGGCACGGTCGTGACGGCGCGGGGCCGGGAGCTGGCCGACGTGCTCGTGCGCGGCGGCACGATCGAGCGGGTCGGGCCCGGCCTCGAAGCCCCGGGCGCCCACGTGGAGGACGTCGCCGGGTTGCTGCTGACCCCCGGCTTCGTTGACCTGCACGTCCACCTGCGAGACCCGGGGGACCCCGAGTCGGAGACGCTGGAAAGCGGGCTGTGCGCCGCTGCGGCGGGCGGCATCCACCACGTCTTCTGCATGGCCAACACCGATCCGGTCAACGACGCCCCAGAGATCACGGGGGCGCTGTGCGAGCGGGCTCGCGCTTTCTCGCCCATCCAACTGCATCCGGTGGCGGCTGTGACCCGCGGGCTTTGCGGTGACGCGCTGAGTCCGTTCCGCGACCTGCGCGCCGCCGGAGCGGGAGGGCTCAGCAACGATGGGTTGCCCGTGGAGTCACCGCGAGTGTTGGGTGACGCCTTGGAGCAGGCGCACGCGCTGGGCTTGCCGCTCATGGTGCACGCGGAAGACCGCGGGCTGGCGGCGGGCGGCTCCGTGGACGCGCGCGTGGCGGAACGCCTGGGCGCTCGCGGCATCCCCGTCGAAGCAGAGGATGTTGGGACCGCGCGCGATGTCGCAGTGGCGCTCGAGCGCGGCGCGCCGCTCCACGTGTGCCACGTCTCAACGCAGGGATCCGTGGAGATCGTGCGCGGTGCGCGGCGTGAGGGTGCTTCCGTGACGGCGGAGGCGACTCCGCACCATCTCTGGCTGACCTACGACGACATCCCCGAGGGCGACGCCGACTTCAAGATGAACCCGCCGCTACGCGCCGCGAGCGACGTCGACGCCGTCATCGCCGGCATCCTGGACGGTACGGTCACGTGCATCGCCACCGACCATGCTCCGCACGCGCCGGCGCGCAAGGCGCGCGCGTTGGACGAGGCGCCGCTCGGCGCCATCGGCCTCGAGACCTCCTTTGCAGTTGCTCATACGGCGCTCGTGGCCACGGGCCGCCTCCCCCTGGAGCGGCTGATCCACCTGTGTGTCGACGGGCCCGCGGCGGTGGCCGGGATCGACGCGCCCGCACTGGCGCCCGGCGCTCCCGCGCAGATCAACGTGGTCGACACCCGCGAGGAGTGGACGGTCGACCCCGGACGCCTGCGCAGCCGCAGCCGGAACTGCCCCTTCAAGGGCCGCAGCGTTGGTGCTCGGGTGGTGGGCATGGTCTGCGGGACCCGCTGGCTGAGGGTTCCGGAGGCCGGGGCAACTGCCTCTTGAGCCCGGCGGCCCAAAGGGTGCGACCTTGCATCAGTGGGGTGTAGCAGACCCGCACATACGGTCCCTTCCCTAGACTCGGCCGAACCCCTCAAGTCCTTGGTCTCACTTGACTTAGGATGGCGGGTCGGAGGGGGTGCCCGGCCCATTCATGGGAACGGGAATTGCGTATAGTGCCAAAGCCTGGTTCCTCCAGGAGTTATGTCCATGGGATCCAAGATCGGCCGCCTGTTTACAGCCTCGGGGACGTTTCGTAACTTTCCCCGGCGCGCTGCACGGCACGTGTGGGCCTTTGGCCGTCAGGACGGGGCAGCCAATTCGACGTTGGTCGAGGAAGAAGGAGTGGTCATGTCACGACCGGGGAGTTTGTTTACAGCCTTTTCGCTCGTTTGTTTGGGGCTCGTAGCTGCTTGCGGCAGCAACGACGGTGGTCCCAATACGCCTGCCAGCGCCGACCCGAAAGAGCTGGTGCTGATTCGCGTTGAGCCCGCAGACGCCGAGAGCGCTGTAGCCCGTAACGTCAAGATCCGGCTGACTTTCAGCACGCAGGTGCTGCCGCAGTCGGTGCATGACCTGTCGCTTCAGGTGCGTACCGGCGGTACGTTCCAGACCAGGCCCGACGGCCAGTTCCTGGTTTCGGGCAACATCGTCGAGTTCGACCCGACGGTGCTCGGAAACGGAGGCGAGAACGCAATCGGTTTCCCGTCGGGTTCCCAGATCCTGGTGAAGATCCCGTTGTTCGATCCGGACGCGCCGGAGCCGCACAACCTCTTCCTCCAGAACATCGAGGGCAACCCGATCCGCACCACCGCCCAGGACAACGAGATCACCTTCATCACCGGCTTCGGCTGGAACGACCCGGTGCAGGGCCCTCCGGGCGTCCTGGGCCTCGAGTTCGTGCCCGAGGCGAGCCCCATCGGCCTCGTGCAATCGGACGCGGCGGTCACGGTGATCTTCAACGAGCCCATCGATCCGTCCAGCGTGCTGTTGGGCGGCAACATCTTCCTCACCAACAACAGCCCGACCTCGCCGACCTTCCAGCAGGACATCCCCAGCCTGACCTTCTTCGACGGATCCCTCAGGCGTTACACGTTCCTGCCCGTGTTCGGCTTCGGCCAGGGCCCCTTCAAGATCCAGCTCAACTTCATCGACCCGGACGCCCCGACGACCTTCAACCCGAACTTCCTGCCGACGGACCTCGCCGGCAACAAGGTCCAGAACTTCACCTTCCTGGCGAACTTCGGGACCGAGTTCGACCCGAGCACCCAGAACATCGGCCTGATCAACGAGGACTTCACCACGACCGTCAATCGCGACAGCCCGAACACCACGGCCTTCTGGGGGGATGACACGCAGCTTCCGTTCACCCTCATCGGCGCCGGCATCACGACCCGCACCGCCACGATCAACATCAACTCGATCATCAGGATCTCGGGTGGGAATACGGCCATCCGCACGCCTACGGTTCCGCCGCCGCCGGGAACCTTCTACAACGGCACCGGGGTTACGCCGCCGAGCGCGGCGGCCATCCTGGACATGGAAAACTGGTT
>JAPUHK010000043.1 GCA_027297745.1 Planctomycetota bacterium
CGGATCGATGCGCGCATGACGGAAGAGCAGGTCGGTGACGCGCGCCTCGATCTCGCCCGTCCAGGGCAGAAAGGGGGCGAGCGAGCCGAGCAGGGTCAGCGCGAGGCCGGCGTACAGCGGCCGGCGGTCGAAGCGGTGCACTTTGGCGGGCGTGGAGGCCTCGGTCGCGGCCTGCGGTTCGCTCTCTTGCGGTGCCATCGATCCACCCGGCGGCGCCGGAAGCACTCCACCTTACGCTACGGCGGGGGCGGTCCCGTGGGGGGCGGCAAGTTGGGGTTGTTGGCGCCGAAGAAGGGGTTGTTCGGATCGAACGGATTGTTGGGGTCCCCGGAACCGGGCGGCGGCAGCATGCCTCCCGGCTGCTGCTGGCCCACCCGCGCGCCCTGCAACAGATAGCCACGCAAGGCCAGCAAGTTGGCCCCCGTGTCGATCGTCACGCGGTTGACCTGTCCCGGATTTTGCAACTGCCATTCGGCCAGGTTGGGGCTCTCATAGCCTGGGGGCGGCACGTAGTACGACTTCGCGTACGCGGCCAGCGCGGCGTCCTTGAAGAGCTCATTCACTCCGTCCTGTTGGCTCAGGAACGCCCGCCGGCCCTGCATCCACTCGACCTCGATCGCGCGCAGTTTGTTGCGCGGGACGCCCACCGCGCGGAAGCCCTTGTTCACGTCCCACCACATGCGCCAGGCGGTGCCGCGCACGGCCAGCGTCGCGGACGGCGAGGCGACCGCGAAATCGTTGTCGAGGCCGACGCGGTCGACCTTTACGTCGGCGCGCCCGTAGCGCAGTGCTACACGCGTCTTGAGCACTCGGCCCTTCTGCACGATCTCCGGAATGGCCACGCGGCTCTGGCGGTCTACCTTGAACGTGGCGTTGAGGCCCACGCGCAAGGTCACGCTCGACTTGCGGCCCGTGCGTATCTCCGCGCCCGGCGCCAGCAGATCGTTGACCTTCGCCTTTTGCCACTTCCCCTTCGTCGAGGGGCGCCACTGGACCACGCCCTCGACCTTGATGATCACGGCCTGCAGCACCTTGACCTCGTCCTTGCCAAGGGGCGCCGGCGTAGCCTTCTTCTTTTCCTTCTGCGCCGGCTGCTTGGCCGTGCCCTTCTTGGCGGGCTGCTTCGGATCCTTCGCGGCGTCCTGCGCCTGGGCGGCGAGCGCAAGGCTCAGGAGGATGAGCATGCAACGTCTCATTCCAGATCCTCCGGTTTGGTGTCGTCCGCCGTGGCGAAGTCCTCCACGTTGCTCAAGAGCGCGATGAGCTCCAGCCCGGACAGGGCTTCCTTCGTCCCGCGCGTAGGCAGCAGGCCGAGCCAGGTCAGCTGACGGACAGCATAGCGCGGCCGGGGGCCGAGCACGCGCATCGTGACGCCGCCCTCGATGTCGTACTCGAGACAGATCGCGCGCGCGATCAGGCCGGTCTGCGCCGTTTCGTTGGCCGGTCTGTTCCAGCCCTCCCGGACCCAGCCGCGCTTCCGCGCCTGCTGGACCTCCGCGGCGTAGTCCGCGCCGCCCGGCGCCTGCTCAACGCTCAAGAGCAGGGCGTGCAGCGCGTCCCGGTTCGTGACCAGCCTGGCCTGGCTGATTCCCTCCCAGAAGTCCAACTCTGCGAACTCGTCCGTGCCGCCGTGCTCCGCGGCCACGGAGGACTTCAGCGTCGTGCGCGCACAAGCGACGGCCAGCAGAAGGAGTAGCAGGGGTCCGAGTCTAGAACGCATAGCTCACCCCCACGTAGAAGAAGTGCCGCGGGTCATCGAAGCCCGCCGGCATGGCGTCGCCGGGGAAAAACACGCCGTAGCGGAGATCGAAGTACAGATCGCTGAGGATCTCCCACGTCAGCGCGACGTCGAACTCGACCCCGATGAAGCTGTCCGTCCGGTTCGTCGGCACGCTGGTGGCGGCGTTGGAATCGAGCGTGCTGAAGATGAAGAAGTCCAGCAGCAGCTGCAGCTTGCCGAACTTGTGGCTCTTGGGTACCGGGATCGTGCTGTAGCCGAAGCGCAGGGAAATCAGGTTGGCGAGCGCGGGCGACAGCGCGTAGCCGGTGTTGACGTAGCCGAAGGCGTTGAAGCTGTTGTCGTCCGTGCCCGAGGTGTTCCCGAAGGGCGTGAAAGCGCTCTGCCCCCGGTCGTCGTCTCCGGAACCGATCAGCAGCTCGATCTCGAAGCGGCCCTGCCGGGGACGCCAGTTGTGCGGGATGAAGACGATGTTGAAGCGCAGGGCCCAGGCGGAGATGTCCTCGAGGGTTTGCGCACCCGCGAGCGAGTCGCTGGCGCCGGTGCCCCACTCGTAGATGAGCTCGGCCCGGTAGTAAGTGACGCCGCTGAAGCTGCCGTTGCTGCCGATGGCGGCGTAGCTCGAGTCGTAGATCCAGACCGTAGGCACGCCGCCGAACAGCGCCATCGTGCCGTTTTCGTCCGTTTGATCGAGGAAGTAGATGAACGGCTTGTGGCGCGTGGAGCCGGTGTACTCGAGCAGCGCGCCCCACCAGACGCGGTCGGTCTGCTGGTCGAACTGTGGCCGGGAGGAGTCGAAGTCGATCGTGCCGGTCTTCGGCGTGCGCCCGATCAAGCCGCGGAACGCGAAGTTGCGGCCGTGCAGGCCGCCCTGTACGGCGTACAGCGCCTGGCTCAGGACGACGCCCTGCTCCCACTGGATGTACTGGCGTCCAGCCTGAATCCACCAGTTCAGGCCGTCCTCCGCTCCGAGTGCGGCGGGCGAACGGTAGCGGTACCAGTAGCGGTCGCCGAGTGGTTCCGCGAGATCGTCGCCCCTCCCGTTGAAGGAGTCGCCGGAGTTGAAGTCGCGGTACGAGAGGCGCAGGCGGCCGAACACCTCGTGGCCGTTCCAGAACGCCTGGCCCCAGATCTTGGAGTCGACCTGGCGCAGGATGCGCGTGTTGCTCAGGTCGTCATCGACGGCCAGGAAGCTGAAGGTCGTGTAGACGCCCCAGGTCGTGCGCGCGCCCTCGCCGAGCGTCCAGTCCGCGCGCGGCGCCCTGCGCGCCATCTCGAGCTGCTCCAGCTCCTGATCGATCGACCTGAGCTGGCGCGCAGTCTGGGCCCATGCAGGCGCGGCGAACGCCAGCAACAAGGCTACGAAAACAAGCGAGCGCATTTACCCACCGGCCGGGGTGCTCCCGGCAAGCCTCCAACCGCCGCCTCCGCGGGCGCGGCCCGAAGGCCCGAGCTTACCTTATCTGTTCTGTTGGTTTGTCAGGTCCGCGGGGGTCGTCCCCACACCACCGGGCGCCGTGTCCACAGGGCTGGACAAACCGGCGCCTGAAGGCGCAAAGCGCGAAGAGCGTGCCGCGGCCGGGCCGCGGGCCGGCCCGCGTCTCGGAATCGATCAGCGCGCCGGCAGCATGACGCGCAGCAGCTGGGCGCCTACGGCCTGGTCCGCTCCCTCGACCACGGCCACCCTCGTCCCGGCGCGCAGAATGGCGGCGGCCGGCCACTCCCGCTTCCGGTTGCGCTCGCCCGCGGCCTGCGTGTAGGCCAGCTCGAACTCTTCCGCATCCGCGACGCTGTCCCACTCCGTCAGCCACGCGAGCACGGGCCGCGCGCCCGGCGCGGCGATCTGCTCCTGCTCGATGAAAGCGGGGGCTTCGGCCAGGTCGCCGCTCTTGATCACGGCGGCCAGCGCACGTGCTTCGGCTTCCGTGTAGTTGCCCGAGATCTGTCCGTTCGTATCCAGTGCGCTGTTGAGGACCGGTGCGCAATCGACGCGGCCGTCCGCGATGATCGCCATGTGGGAGCCCGTCCGGCTCGTCAAGCGGCGCATGGAGCGCTGGGCAAGCTTGCGCACCTCGAAGGTGACCACCCAGCCGTTGCCTAGCAGGTCTCGTTGCACGTTGAGACCCTCGAGGTCGGCGCCGCCGAGGTCCTCGCCGTCGAGCGCGCACAAGATCCACCCGTCGCTTTCGAGCGACGCGAGGCGCTTGTGCAACGCCTTGTCCGACATGCGGTGCCAGCGCAGGCCGTAGCGGAATCGCTTCTGCTTGTTGTCCTCGGGCCGGCGCGCGGCGGCGGGAACCGTCACGGGACCGTCCGTAGGGCCGTGCGCCTGAAGCCTGGCGCGCAACCACTCCCAGTAGTGCGCGTGGGCCGGGTCTTCGCGCTCCACCGCGATGCGGAAGCCGAGCGTGCCGTGCGACGTTACGAGCGTCTTGATCTCCGCGAGCTCCGCAACGTCTGCAGGCGGAACCTCCACGTTGACCTCGCCCTTGATGTTCACGTCCGGCCGAATGTCGAAACCAGCTTCCTCGAAGCGTTTGTGAAGCGTGGTCAGCGCCTGCTTGCGGGCGTCCGCGCGCTGTTCCCGGCCCAGCGCCTTCCAGTCGAAGCGGTAGGTGAGCTTGATGCCGCCCAGCCGGCGGAAGGCCACGAAGCGGTCGCCGCCCCAGCCGGCGGCTGCGGCCACGGCCACGTCGCGCTGCGCCTTCGGCATCTGGTCCGTGAGCAGGATCAGGATCGAGGCCTCGCCGAGCGTGCTCTCGTAGGCCTTGGTCCAGCCCTCGCCGAGCTCG
>JAPUHK010000044.1 GCA_027297745.1 Planctomycetota bacterium
CCCGCTTGGCCATCGCCTGCTCCGGGCTCATGTACGCCGGCGTCCCCAGGAGGTCGCCGGTGATCGTCATTGAGTGGCCGTCCTGTTCGAGGCGCGCCAATCCGAAATCGACGATCTTCACAAGGCCGTCTTCGTCGAGCAGCAGGTTCGACGGCTTGATGTCGCGGTGGATGATGCCCTCTGCATGCGCAACGTGGAGCCCGTCTGCCACGCCCGCGAACATCTCGGCCAGGCGCATGAAATAGGCCCGCTCGCCGGTGCCGGTGATGCGCTGGGCGGCGCTCGACTCCGGCGCGCGGCTGGACGGGGAAGCTTCCGGCGTGCTGCCCACCAATCGTGCGAGGCTCTCCTCGGACGGACGCCCGCGCAGGGCGCGGAGTTCGTCGACCACGCGGTCCAGGGCGCGGCCACGCACGAGTTCCATGGCGTAGTACCAGTAGCCTGCGAACTGGCCCATGGCATAGACCGGGACGATGTTGGTGTGGTGCAGCCGCCCGGCCGCCTGCGCCTCGCGCTCGAAGCGCTTGACGGCCTGGCCCGTGCCCGTAATCGCCAGCGACAGCACCTTGAGCGCCACGCTTCGGCGCATCGAGATCTGCTCCGCCTCGTAGACCACACCCATGCCACCGCGCCCCACCTCGCGGATGAGACGGAAGTCCCCGATCTCTCGCGGCGTGCCCTCGGGCAGCTCTTTGGGCTCCTCGAACAGCGACTCGATGACCCCAAGCATCTCGAAGCGTTCGCGCAACGGATCGGCCAGGTCGGGATGGGACGCGACCACCTGCTCGGGCGTCACCTCCTCGCCGCGGTCGCGGCGTTCGTACCACTCGCCCAGGATCTCGGCAATGCGCTCGTCATCAGGCATGGCTTTCCCCCCTCAACCGGTCGAACGTGTCCTTGAATCGGCAGAGCGCCCGGCCGTAGAGCTTCTTGACCGCGTCGCGCGACCGGTTCATGCGCTCGGCCACCTCCCGCAGGCGCAACCGCTCCTCCAGGGCGAGGCGCAGCACCGCGCGGTAGTCCGGCGGTAGCGTCTCCATGGCTTGGCGGGCCAGCTCTTTCAGCTCGGCGCCAATGGCCGCCTGGCTCGGCGACGGGTGCTGGCCGACGACGTTGGCCGTGTCGGGGCGGTACCCGCGCGAGACCTCGCGTTGGACGGCGCGCTTTCTTGTACCCGCGTAGCGCTGGACCTCCGCCCGGACCTTGTTCTCGGCGATGCGCTGGAGCCACTTGCGAAAGGACCCATCGCCGCGGTCCTCGAAGTGCGAAAAGCGCTGAAAGGCAGTGAGGCGTGCCTCCTGCATCACGTCCGAGACGGAGACCTTGCGTTGGATGGCCCTGGGGAGCCAGCGCTCGACGCGCTTGCGTAACGGACCCGAGTAGCGTTCGAAGAGGAGCCGGTAGGCGTCCTCGTCACCCGCCTTGGCTCTTGCGATCAGCTCTTGGTCGTTCGCTTTGGCCACCCGAACTCCTATCCCGGATTCTCCGCTCCTGGGGACGGCAATTCCAGGGGTGTCCCCACACCGCCCAAAACCTTGATGTACCTGGTGGAGGGACCTTTCAGATGACGCGAAAGAACGATCAAGCCAAGCCCCGCGTGCGCGGGACCCTGCTGGTCCTCGTTTGCCTGTGGGCGCTCTGCAACTTCATGGTCATCGACCTGTTTCTGAACGTGCCGGAGTTCGACGGCATCCGCCCCCGGGCCCCGTTCTACCGGGCGATGCGCTACACCGGGCACGAGATGGTGGGCGAGCCCTACCAGGAGGGCGATTTCGCGGTGGCGGATGTTCCAAATGCCCCTCCGGACACGCGCGACGTCCTCGAGCACGAGCTTGCGCGCCTGACGGAGCAGCGCCACCGGATGGATGCATCGAACTGGGCGCGGTTGCGGCAGGTGGCCGCGCCGCTGGAAGACCGCCTCGACGAACCCGCGCTCCAGCCGCAGCTCACCCGCTTGCGCGCCACGCTCGGCGAGGTCATGGTCGCGGCGGCCAAACCCGGCGCGCCCTACGGCGGCGGAGTCGACGCGCTCGCGTTGGCCGCCGCCGTGGGCGACGAGTCGACGTGGGAGCTCTTCGTGCGGATGATCCGCGCTCGCGACACGGTGATCGCCAAGCTGCCGCTGACGACCGCGCGGGACGACCTCACCTTCTTGGACCACGCGATGGGTGCGGTGGCAGCCAAAGGAACGCGCCCCCAGCGCGCTGAGCTCGCGGACGAGATCGCGGCCGCGCTGCGCACGGAGCGCGATCCGGACACGCGCCGGCTCTGGGTGGCGTACGAAACACAGCTTCAAAGCCAATCGAGAGGAAAAGGATCATGAGAACCAAGGCTGTCTTCCCGCTGGTGATCGCTCTGTCGCTTTGCTTCACCCTGGCCACCTGGGCTCAGGACAAGAAAGCTGACCCGGCCGCGCCGCCCGACCACGTTCCCGGCGAGGTGTTGGTGAAGTTTGGGCCCAAAGCCCCGCCCGCCGCCATCCTGAACGCCGCGCAAGCCGTGGGCGCGCAACACGTGCGCTCCTTCGACCAGCTCCGGATCCGACACTGGCGGTTGGGCGGAGGCCTGACGGTGGAAAAGGCGCTCGAGATCCTCGCGAAGCGGCCCTTCGTCGAGTTCGCGGAGCCGAACTACCTCGTCCTCGCGCACCAGGCTCCGAACGATCCCCTGCTGCGGAGCGATGTCTGGGGGATGCACAACAGCGGCCAGACAGGTGGGACGAGGGACGCGGACATCGACGCGCTGCAGGCCTGGGGAATCCGCAACGACGCCTCGACGATCGTCGTCGCCGACATCGACACAGGCCTCGACTACACGCACGAGGACCTGGCGGCCAACGTCTGGATCAACCCGGGCGAGGACTTGAACAACAATGGACTCGTCGACGCCTCCGACTTCAACGGCATCGACGACGACAACAACGGTTTCGTGGACGACATCCGCGGCTGGGACTTCAGCAACGACGACAACGACCCGTTCGACGACAACGGCCACGGGACGCACACCTCGGGCACGATCGGTGCGGTCGGCGACAACGGCAAGGGCGTCGTCGGCGTGTGCTGGAAGGTCAAGATCATGCCGCTGAAGTTCCTGAACAGACGAGCATCGGGCTCCACCGCCGACGCCATCGCGGCCGTTCTCTACGCCGCTTCGTTCAACGTGCCCATCACGAGCAACAGCTGGGGCGGCGGACGCAGATCCAAGGCGCTCCAAAACGCGATCCAGGACTCGGGCGCGCTCTTCGTCGCCTCCGCGGGCAACAGCGGCAGCGACAAGGTCTCGTACCCCGCCGGCTACTCCCTCGACAACATCCTGTCGGTGGCGGCGACGGACGATGACGACCAGCTCGCCTCGTTCTCGAACTTCAGCACGAGCTGGGTCGACCTCGGGGCGCCCGGCGTCGACGTTCTCTCCTGCCTGCCGGGCAACACGTACGCTGCGTTCAGCGGGACGTCGATGTCCGCGCCGCACTGCGCCGGCGCCGCCGCGCTCGTCCTGGCGCGGTCGCCCGGACTGAGCAGCGCCCAGCTCAAGCAGACTCTCATGAATAGCGTCGACCACATCCCGTCGCTGGTGGGCAAGACCGTCACCGGCGGCAGGCTCAACGTGTTCCGGGCGCTGGGCGGATCTCCCGCGGACCCGCCGCCGGAGCCGGTGACGGACACTACTCCCCCCGCCACGGTTTCCGACTTGCTGGCCGGCGGCGCGACCACCGACTCCGTCACCCTGTCCTTCACGGCGAGCGCCGACGACGCCTACGCCTACGACGTCCGCTTCCTCGCCGACCAACCGGTCACCGCCAGCAACTGGGACAGCGCGGTGCAGGTCTTTGGCGAGTCCGTCCCAGGGACTCCGGGACCCGCGAGCATCACGGTCCCCGGCCTCCGAGCGGACACGACCTACTACTTCGCGTTGAAGGTCGCCGACGAGGAGGGCAACATCTCCGGGATCTCCAACTCGCCCGAGGCGACGACGCTCCCTCTCCCGCCGGGGTCCTGGGTCATCGAGACCGTGGACTCTTTCGGTTTGGTCGGCGTGTACGCGTCGATCGCGCTGGATGCTGCAGGCGATCCTCACATCAGCTACCGCGACGAGAGCAACCGCGGCGCGAAGTATGCCAGGTGGACCGGGTCGGCCTGGTCGATCGAGGCGATCCCCAACCCGCTCTCCACCAATACTGGCTTTGATACGTCCCTCGCCCTGGATGCTATCGGCAACGCCCACGTGACCTACCGGGACATATTGAACGGCAACCTCCGCTACGCGAAGCTCTCGGGTTCGGTATGGTCGATCGAGACGGCCGACGCGGGGGGCCGCGGTAGCTCGCTCGCGCTCGACGCCAACGGCTTCCCGCATGTAGCCCACAACGGTACGGGTCTCAAGTATGTCCGGTGGAACGGCTCCCAGTGGATCACGGAGACCGTCGACAGCAACGGGGGTGGCGGGTCTCTGGCCCTGCACGGAAGCAACCCGTGCATCAGCTATGTCGGCACGAGCACGAGCGGCAAGGGCAAGAAGAAGACCAAGACGATCAAGAAGCTGATGCTCGCGCGCTGGACCGGGACCGCGTGGCAGCTCGAGATCGTCGATGACAACGGGAACGTCGGCTCCACGAACTGCCTGGCCCTGGACGGTTCCGGCAACCCGCACATCAGCTACCACGATGCCGCCAACGGCGACCTCAAGTACGCTCGCTGGAACGGGTCGGCTTGGCAGATCCAAGCCGTGGACACCGTGGGTAGCGTGGGTGACTATTCGTCATTGGCCCTCGATGCTGCGGGCAACGCGCACATCAGCTACCACGATGCGACGAACGGCGCCCTGAAATACGCCCGATGGACAGGATCGGCCTGGAACATCGAGACGGTGGACAGCGATCGCAAAGCCGGCTGGCAAACGTCGCTAGCCCTGGATTCCCTCGGCAACCCGCACATCGCCTACGTCGAGTCCCCGAACGACCTCTCGGACTACGACCTGAGGTACGCC
>JAPUHK010000045.1 GCA_027297745.1 Planctomycetota bacterium
CTACGTCGTGGGCGGGGGGCCGTCGCCGGGCTTCACCTTCAGCGGCGCGAACGAGCGCTTCACACCGAAGTAACAGTTACCTCGTCCCAACTCCGGAACGCCTTCTGTCGAAGCGACTTACGCGCATCCGAGTGCGGCACGCGTGCCGCAATGCGGCATCGATGCCGCACGTTCGACGCAAACATCGACGCAGCAGCCGGTTGGGTCTTTGCAGTGAGGTGACCGTTACTGAATCCGGTTGACGAAGCCGATCGCGCCGGACAGGTACCCGGCCCCGATCGTGGTCAGGACGACCAGGTCGCCCTTCTGCAGCGGCTCCGGGATCTGCTTGATGTCGAGGATCACCCCGTCCTCGTCGCACACCGTCTGCATGTTGCCGTGGCGCACCGCGTAGTCGAGCGCGATCAGGTTCGACGCCGCCGAGATGTTGCCCGTCTTGTAGATCGTCTTCGTGACGCGCCCGGGGATGCCGAGCTTCTTCTCGACTCCGTCGACGATGCGGCCGTTCGCCTGGTGGGGGATGACGTGCACGCGGTTCAGCGCCTCCTGCAGGTCCGGGTCCCGGAACCCGGCTTCGGGATAGCCGAGCACCGCCGTCGTGTGCCGCGCCATGATGTTGACGGCGTTGCGCAGCACGCTCTGCCCGCCGCGTATGCGCAGGTACTCCTTCTGTACGGTCGTAGGCGAGCCGTTGGAGCCCTCCGTAACCACCTTCGAGGTGAAGGGCAGGTTTGCGTTGTTCTGCTTGATGTTCTCGACGTTGAACTCGAAGCCCAGATCGGGCGGCAGCATCCCGCCCGCGTCGTCGTCCGTCGTGCCCAGCACCACGGCGCCGGCCCCGTCCCCGAAGATGATCGCGGTCAGCGGATCGGCGTAGTCCAGCGTCGGCGAGATCGTCTCGGCGCCCGTCACCAGGATGCGCTTCATGGTGCCGGACGCCAGCATGCCGTACGCCATGGCCATGCCGTACACCGAGCCGGAGCACGCGCCGGTCAGCGTGTACGAAGGCGTTGCGTCTGCCCCGAGCGCCTTGGCCACGAGCACGTGGTCCCCGGGCACCGCGATCGACGGAGTGAACGAGGCGTGGATGATCAGGTCCAACTCGGTCGGCCGCACGCAGGCCATGTCGAGCGCATGCTTCGAGGCCTCCACTGCCAACACCGCCGCCGTCTGATCCGGCTCGATGTAACGACGCTCGTGGATGTGCGTGACGCGGTCCACCCACGTCGTGAAGCCCCCCGACTTCTCCGCGTCGTAGTTCGTGCAGAGCCTCTCGAGGTCTCCGTTGGTGACGATCCGGGGAGGTAGATAGGAGCCGGTCCCCAGGACCGAAACGGATCGGTTGAGCTTCGCTTTCATACGCCCGTCAGCGGCTGGGCCGCGTGGAAGCAGGCCATGTTACTTGCTTGATGGGCCTCCCTCTACCTGGGGCCCGAGGGGCGGGTGCCGGGGCGCCATCCCGGCCCGGGGGGGGTCTGTCGCCTGACGAGCCTAAACTCGGGGTGTGGCGCGTGTTCTGATCCTCGGCCGGGCCGGCACGGGGAAGACTCGGGCGTGTCTTGAGCGACTGGCGGAGGCGCTGCGCCAGGGCCGCCGAGCCCTCTTGCTGGTCCCCACGTACGGGCAGGCGGAGTTCTTGCGGCTCCGGCTGCTGGACCGTGTAGGCGGACTGCGGGAGCGCTGCATCGAGACCTTCTCGTCGCTGGCCGAGCACGTCACGGGACTGCGGCTGCGCGGCCTGATGCCCCCGGCGGTCTGCGATCTCGTGGCCGAAGGCGTGTTGCGCGAGGACTTCCCCGAGGCGGCCGAGCAGGCCGGGTTCCGGGCCGAGTTCCTGGCGGCCGTGAAGGAGATCAAGGAGAACGGCGCAGCGCTCACGCAAGCGGTCGACAAAGCCCGAGCCCACTTCCCGGAGGGCGCACGCGGCCGACGCTTGTTCGATGCCTGCGCGCACTATGTGGAGGCGCAGGGCGGGCGCATGGACCACGCGGACCTGCTTACCCGCGCGCGCGACAGCTTGCGCACGGACGCGCGCAGCTACGACCTGCTGCTCGTGGACGGGTTTCACGACTTCACCGGCCTCGAGCGCCAAATCGTCGACCTGCTGGCGGACGCGGCGGCGGAAACCGTCGTGACCCTGCCGCTCGATCCGGCGGACCGCATGTCGCCGGTGTTCGTCACCGCGGCGCGCACCGCTGCGGCCCTCGGCTATCGCCGGACCGTGGAGCTCGGCGAGAACCGCCGTTGCACCAACCCCGCCCTGCGCCACCTCGAGCAGCGCTTGTTCACGGCGGTGCGGGACAGGGTCACGGCGGCCGACGCGGTCGAGTGGATCCGCTGCGCTTCCGACGAGGACGAAGCCGACCGTCTGGCCCGCTACGTGGCGGGCTCGGGCCGCTCCTTCCGCGACTTCCTGCTCATCCGCCGCTCGTGGGACGGGATGCACGGGCTGTACCGCGCCGCCTTCCGCCGGCATGGGATCCCGCTGCGCTTTTTCGGGCGCGAGCAGGCCGGCCAGACGCCGGCAGGCCGCGCGACAGCGCTGTTCCTGCGCGCGCTGTGCGGCACCGCCGAGCCCGCCGAGCTGATGCCGCTGCTGCGCTCCCCCTGGTTCTACGGGGCGCCGCCGAGCGATCAAGTGGACCGCTGGGCCAGGCACCTGCGCGAGGGTGGGGACCCCACGGAGCACCCGGGTACCCCGCAGGTCAGAGACGCCCTCCACGCGCTCAGCGCGCTGAAAGGCTCGCTGCCGGCGGTGCTCGCTGAACACCTCGGCGTGCGCGAGCTGCTGTGCCGCGAGCCGGACGCGGACGAAGACACGGCGCGTGCGGGCCGCTTCTTCGTGGAGCTGTTCGCGGAAGCGGAAGCCGTAGCCGGGCTCGAGCTCGCGGACGCCGCGGGGCGCGTGCTGCGCCGCCTCGGCTCCCTGCAGGTGGCCACACCGGACCGCCGTTTCGACTGCGTCTACGGAGTGGACGTGCTCGACGCGCGCCAGTGGGAAAAGCCGGTCGTGCTCGTGGCCGGGCTGAGCGGAGAGTCCTTTCCGCGCCGCATCCGCCAGGACCTGTTCCTGCGCGACGACGAGCGGCAGGCCTTCGCCGACGAGCAGGGCTTCGCGTTGCCGCTGCGCGCGCGCCGCGAGGACGAGGAGCGCTACCTGTTCTATGTGGCGCTCACGCGGGCACGGGAGCGGCTCGTGCTGACTCATCCCGCCTTCGACGAGGAGGGCACGCCGCGCCCGCCTTCCCCGTACCTGGACGAGGCGCTGCAGCACCTCGACGGGCCGCAGCCGCGCGACGTGCCGCTGGCGGAGCAGTACGTCCAGCCGGACGACGCCGTGAGCACGGACGACCTGCTGCCGATCGTGGCCGACGGCCTGTGCCGCGCCGGACTCGGCGAGGGTGCGTTGGCGGCCGCTCTGTACGACCGCAACGCGGTTCCGCGCGCGTTGCTGGCCTGGCCGCGCCGGCTGGAGCTGATCCGCTCGCGGCCGATCACGAACCTGCCCACAGACCCGGCGCGCACGCTGAGCGCTTCCGGCATCAACAGCTTCCGGCGCTGCCCCTACTTGTTCCTGATGGGGCGCGTGTTGCGCGTGAGGCCGGCGCGGGCGCAGGCGCTCGATCCGCTGGAGCGCGGCCGCATCGTGCACGAGGTGCTGGAGATCGCCGCACGCGAGGAGCGCGATCCCGGCGAGATCTTCGACGAGATCTTCGCGGAGCAGACGCGCAACTTCCGCCTGGGCCTCGAGGGGGAAGCCGCGCGGCGCTGGATGCGCGGCGCCGTCGTGCGCGCTGTGGAGGAGTTGCGCCACCTGCCGGTGGAGGACGTGGAGTACAAGTTCGAGGTGCCCGTCGAGGACGTGATCCTGCGCGGCCGCATCGACCGCATCGACCGTTACCCGGCCGGCGCGCTCGTGCGCGACTACAAGACGGGCAAGCAGAAGCTCGACGACGCCTACGCTTTCGAGAACGTGCAGCTCGACACCTACTTGATGGCGGTGGAGGACCCGGCCGGCGCCGTCTTCGAGCTGTTGCGCGTCGGGGAGCGCGTGGGCTTCGTGGTGCCGGAGCTGAAGGACG
Source organism: Planctomycetota bacterium (assembly GCA_027297745.1). Taxonomy (GTDB): domain Bacteria; phylum Planctomycetota; class PLA2; order PLA2; family PLA2; genus JAPUHK01. The sequence goes on from JAPUHK010000045.1 coordinate 4,083, forward strand.
AGATTACCGGCAAAGGTGTGCAGGTGCTCGGGCGCGAGGAGCTGCAGGCGCGCCGCGAGCACATGCGCGGCATCGTGCTCGAGGTGGCCCGGAAGGCGCGCGCGGGCGAGCTGGCGGTGCACCCGCGCGATCCGGAGCGCTGCACGCGCACCAAGTGCGACGGCTACGACCTGTGCCGCGTGGCGCGCGCCCGCTGGCTGGCCAAGGACGCCCGCGAAAAACAGAAGCGCGGCTCCGAGGAGGCGCTGTGAGCCCGCTTACGGCGGACCAGCAAAAGGCGGCCTTCGCGGCGGTCGACGGCCACCTCGCCGTCGTAGCCGGCGCCGGCACGGGCAAGACGCACGTGCTGGTCGAGCGCTACCTGCACCTCGTGCTGGACCACAAGGTCGAGATCCCGCGCATCCTGGCCGTGACCTTCACGGAGAAGGCGGCGCGCGAGATGAAGACACGCGTGCGCGAAGAGCTGCACAAGCGGGGACAGACAAGCCTGGCGCGCACGGCGGAGTTCGCGCCTATCTCGACGGTGCACTCGTTCCTGGGGCTGATCCTGCGCGAGCGCGCGCTCGATGCGGGCCTCGATCCGCGTTTCGTCGTCTCGGACGAGATGACCGCGCAATTGCTGCTCGAGGAAGCGCTGCAGCAGACCGTCGACGCGCTCGAGCCCGGCCTGCGCGCGACGCTGGTGGGATTGCAAGGCGGCGAGGAGACGTTGCGCGAGCTGTACCTTGCCGCGCGCGCTACGCCGCTCGAGATGCGGGAGTTGCGTCCCGTCGAGCCCGATGCGCGCTTGGCGGAGCGCATGGCCGGCTTCCTCGAAGCTTGCGCCGGCCAGCGCGCGAAGGCCAAGACCGGCGAGCGTCTGCTGGAGCTGGCACGGCTGCGCGGGCAACTGCAAGCGCTCGACCCGTCGTTGACGGCGGTCTTCCGCGACCTGGTCAAGGGGACCGTGGCGACCGCGCAGCGCGACCTGTTCAAGGAAGGCAAAGAGATCGCCAAGGAATACGCCCTGCTCGAGCACGCGGAGGCCGCACGTGCCGTGGGTGAGGCGGTGGTGGAGGTGCTGGACCGCCTGGACCGGCGCTACACCGAGCTCAAGCGGGCCGACGGGTTGGTGGACTTCAGCGACCTCGAGCGCGAGGGCTTGAAGCTGCTGCGTTCCGACGCCGGCCCGAAGATCGCGGCCGAGTACGACCACCTGCTCGTGGACGAGTACCAGGACACGAGCCGCATCCAACAGGCGATCCTCGACCTGCTGGCGCAAAGCTGCCGCCGCTTCGGCGTGGGCGACGAGAAGCAGTCCATCTACCGCTTCCGCTACGCCGACGTAGACGTCTTCCGCGAGTTGCAGGGCGCCTCGGCCGTGCAACTCCTGGGCGGCTCGTTCCGCTCGCGGCCGGAGCTGTTGAGCTTCAACAATGCGTTCTTCCGGCGCCTGTTCGAGGGCCGCAACGTCGAGCCGCAGGATCTGCACCCGGAGGCCGGTTGGCGCGACCGGGCGGAGCCCTGCGTCGAGGTGATCGCGCCGCAGGCCAAGGACGCGGCCGCGGGGCGCCGGCTCGAGGCGCGCGCGCTGGCGCAGCGGCTGAAGCGCATCGTCGAAGGCAAGCAGTTGACCCTCTCACGCGTGGACAAGCAGGCCGAGCCGCTCACGTACAAGCACTGCGCGGTACTTTTGCGCGCCATGACGCATCTCACGGTCTACGAGCGCGCGCTGGCCGAGGCCGGTGTGCCCTACGTCGTGATCCAGGGCCGCGGCTACTACGCCGCGCGCGAAGTGGTCGACCTGGCCCATCTGCTGTTGCTGCTGGCCGACCCGTACGACGGCTACAAAGCGGTCGGGTCCATGACCTCGCTGATGTGCGGTGTGCCCGAGGGAGACCTGCTGCAGTTGCAGGCCGAAGGGCCGCTGCCGCTGCGCGCGCTGCGCATGGAGCGCCCGGAGGCGGTGCCGCAGGACCGCTGGGACAAGCTGCGCACGTTCGCCACGCGCTTCGAGCGCTGGCGCGAGCTCATGGGGCGCATGAGCACCGGCGATCTGGTGGAGACGATCCTGCGCGAGACGCGCTTCCCGGAGCTGATGCTGTTGCAGGAGCCGGACGGCCGCCGCCGCCACGCGAATCTGATGAAGGCGCTGCGGCGCTCGCGCAAGCACGAGGAAGAGCCCGTCCAGTACGCGCGGGCGCTGCTCGAGTTTCGCGAGCGGGAGCTCAGGGAGAGCGAAGCGCCGATCGCGTCCGAGACCGACGAGGCGGTCAAGATCATGACCATCCACGCGGCCAAGGGCCTGGAATTCCCGCTCGTGGCCGTGGCCGACCTCTCCGCGCAGCGCAACGGCACGAACCCGGTCATCCTGCACCCGAAGGGGTTGTTCGGCTTCAAGCTGCGCGCGGAGCCGAAGCCCCTGGACCCGCCGGGCATGCCCGCGCTGCAGGAGTGGGACAAGCAGCAGGACAAGAACGAGAAGTACCGCCTGTACTACGTCGCCTTCACACGCGCTCAGGAGCATCTATTGCTCACGGGCGCGCGCTACAAGGGCGCCAGCCGCAAGATCCTCGAGCCGCTGATCGAGGCGCCGCCGCCGGAGGTGCGCGTGCTCGACGACGCGGAGCTGTTGCGCGCGGCAGAGGTGCGTGGCCCCGGCCCGTCCGTGCGCGGTGCGTTGCGCCGCCGCGCCGACCTGCCGGCCGGGATCGAGCGCGACGATGCGGGCGCGCTGAAGCTGCTCGAGCGCATCGCGGCCATCGACGTGCCGGAGCCGGACGCCACGCCGTACGTCGCGGGCGCCGCCGACCTGGTCGAGTTCGCGCGCTGCCCGCGCCGCTACCGTCTGGCGCGCATGCTGCGCCTCGACCTGGACGCCGCCGGTCCGGCCGAGTACTTCGACTTTAACCGGCCGACGCCCGCGGAGCCGGTCGAGCGCTCCCGCCGGCGGCTAGGTACCGCGCTGCACGAAGCGCTGGCCGAGATCGAGCCGGGGGGAGTGCCTTCGGAAGAGGCTCTACGCCGCCATCTGCCGGGCGCCAGCGCGAAGGAGCTGGAGCAGCTCAGCGGCTGGTGCTCATGGCTGGCGCAGACGCCGCTCATACAGCAGATCGGCGGGCGGCCCGTCGAGAAGGAGATGCCCTTCTTCGCGAAGGTGGGGGGCATCCCCGTGCGCGGTGTGATCGACCTGTACGCGCCCGACCCGGCGCTGCTGGTCGACTACAAGACCTCGCGCAGCGCCGATGCGGAGCCATACGAGGTGCAGATCGCGATCTACCTCGAGGCGTTGCGCGCGCTGGGGTTGAAGGTTCCGGCCACCGGCCACCTGGTGTTCGTGGACGCGCAGGAGGTGGTCGAGGTGGAGCCGCGCCCGCTCGAGGAGTTGGTCGAGCAGTTCCGCGAAGCGCACCGCGGCGCCGGCAGCTACCCGCCCCAGCCCGGGAAGACCTGCGACTTCTGTGACTTCCGCGACGTTTGCCTCGCCGACGGCGTTCCCGTTCCGGGCGCCGGCCGTAGGCCCCCACGCCAGGGCAGGCTTCCCGGTCTGGAGTGATCCTCCGAGTACGAGAACGGCGGAGCGGTTAACCTCCACCCCGTGAAGCGTCTGCCGCTGCTCTGCATCCTCTTGCTGGTTACGCCTGTCTACGCGGGCACGATCGATCCCGAGACCGCGAAAAAAATCGAGGCACTGGGCGTGCGTTGGTGGAAGGCGCGGCCCATGAACCGCTTCGCGGAGTGGGACCCGCAAGTGCGCGAAGCGCTGCTGAAGGAGGCGCGCCGCTTGGGCCAGATGCCTGAAGGCTCGCTCAGGCGCGTGCGCGACCTGTTCTGGAAAGGGCGCAAGCACTGGAGCGGTCTCAAGCGGGTCAAGCGCGGCAGCAAGCTCGTGCTCGACACGCCGTACGGGGAGGCCTGGGCGTATGTCTCCAGCGCCGGCAAGAACAAGGGGTTGATCCTCGGGCTGCACGGCGGCGGCGAGGGCGCCGGCAGCGCGAGCAAGGGGTCCTGGCGCGGCAAGGGCTGCATGAGCATCAACCCGCAGGCGGTCGTGCTCGACGGCGACGCCTGGAACACGGTGCACGGCGAGAAGTTCTGCCTGAGCTTGATCGAGATCGCGAAGGCGCTGCACGAGGTGAACCCGGACAAGGTCTACGTGATGGGCTTCAGCATGGGCGGCACCGGCTCGTGGTTCATGGCCGGGCGGCATCCCGACCTGCTGGCGGGCGCGGCGCCGTGCGCGGGAGTGCTCATGGCGCTCCCCAAGAGCCAGGTGCAGACGCCGGAGGAGGTGCAGGCGCTGCAGCACGGCATCGTGCCCAACGTGCGCAACCTGCCCATGGACTACTTCGCGGGGATGGTGGACCGCAACTGCCGTCCGGGCACGTACCTCTACGTCTGGGAGGAGCTCGAGCAGCTACGCCGGGACGACCCGGGCGGCTACCAGAAGATCCGCTTCCGCGCGGTGGAGGGGCTGGCCCACAGCTTCGCGCCCGGCGAGCCGCATGCCCTGACCAAGCGGCTGCTCCAGCACGCGCGCGATTCGTTTCCCCACAAGATCGTCTGGGAGACCGCGCTCAACCCGTTTCCGCTGCCGAAGGAGCGCGACAAGACGGGGCGCTTCATCAAGCGTTGGTTCTACTGGGTGCACCACGCCGATCCGCAAGACACGATGACGCTCGTGGCCATCCGCGACGGGAACACGTTCGAGATCGATCTGATGGGTGGCGAGCTGAAGGATCTCAGCATCCTGCTCAACCCGTCCATGATCGACGTCCAGAAGGAAGTCGTGGTGCGCGCGGACGGTGCGGAGGTGTACCGCGGCAAGCCCACACCGGACTACGCGACGGTGCTGGAGACGCTCGACGCGCGCCTCGACCGCACGCTCACCTTCGACCGGCGGGTGCGGTTGGGGGAGTAGCTGTCAGGACGCCGGGACCGTATCGGCGACAATGTCGCCGAACACGGACGCC
>JAPUHK010000046.1 GCA_027297745.1 Planctomycetota bacterium
CAACACGGTCCCGGATCGAAATGTCCAGGGGCATTCTACTCCAGGGCTATGGAATCCCCGGCGGCAGAGCTGCGCGGGCACGCCCTTTGCGCCCGCTTAGCCCCGCAGGGACTGTCGGCCTAGGATGGCGCTCCAGCGGGCCCTCCGGGCCCCCAGTGTGCGCAAAAACGCGGAGTTGGTCGACGGTCAGAAACAGGTCTGATACGGATGTCCAATTCGCTCGACACGAGCACCCGCCACCAAATCCGATGCAAGCCCGACAGGACCGGCTAACCCGCGAGACCTTCGACGTGCTCGTCATCGGCGGCGGGATCTCCGGCGCGTGCATCGCCTGGGACGCGACGTTGCGCGGCCTCTCGGTGGCGCTGGTCGAGCGCGAGGACTTCGGCGCTGCCACTTCCAGCGCGAGCTCGAAGCTGCTGCATGGAGGCATCCGCTACTTGCAGCAGGGATTGCTGGGACGCGTGCGCGAGTCGGCGCGGGAGCAGGCGGCTTTCCGGCGCATCGCGCCGCATCTGGTCGCCCCGCTCACCTTCCTGATTCCGACCTACGGCCTCGGTGCGCGCGGCAAGCCGTTGCTGCGCACGGGACTCTGGGCGTACCGCGCGCTGATTCGCGACATCGGTGGGAGCGACGATGCAATGTGGCCGCGGCAGGATCGCGCGTTGTCGCGCGCGGAGGCCCTGGCGGCCGCCCCCGGGCTCGCGCGCGAGGGGCTGACCGGGGCCGTGCAGTACGAGGATTACCAGATGTGGTCCAGCGAACGCATGACGTTGAGCGTGCTGCAGGCCGCTGCCGAGCGCGGCGCCGTGCCCGCCAACTACACGGAGGTCCGGGAGCTTCTGCTGGAGGAGCGGCGGGTCGTCGGCGCCCGCGTGCAGGGCACGCTCGACGGCACGCAGCACGAGGTGCGCGCACGTCTGACCGTGAACGCGGCCGGCCCGTGGGCATTCCGTGCGCTGGGACCGCTCGCGAACGGCGTCGCGCCCGAGCGGGTCCACTTCGCGAAGGGCATGCATCTCGTCGTGCGGCAGCTGGGGCCGGAACGCGCCCTGGCGCTCTCGACACACATGAAACACGAGGCGGTGATCCACCGCGGCGGGCGGCACATCTTCCTCATGCCCTGGCGCGGCCACACGCTGATCGGAACGACCTACGAGCCCTGCTCGGGAAGGCGCGACGACCTGCGCATCCGTGAGGCGGACATCGCGGGCTTTCTCGACGTGATCAACGCCGCGTACCCGGGCGCGAAGCTCGCGCGCAACGACGTGCGCTGGTTCTATGCCGGCCTGTACCCGCTAGTGGGCGTCCCTGCGAGGACAGACCGTTATCAGGGCTCGGCACGCTACCGGCTCTACGATCACGCCCGGCTGGCCGGCATAGACGGACTCGTCACGGCGCTGGGCGCCAAGTACACCACGGCGCGCGCGCTGGCGGAGCGCTGCACGGATCTCGTGCTGCGCAAGCTCAGCCGTGAGCCCGAGCCTTGCGCTACGGCGACGACCCCCATCTACGGAGGGAAGTTCGAGAGCATGGCACGCCTGCGCGAGGACGCGCGCAGCCGCCGACCGGAAGCGCTGCAGCCGGACGGGCTGGAGGAGCTGCTGCGGCTGTACGGCGGGCGCTACACGGAGGCGCTCGAGGAGGCGCAGCCGGCGGATCTCGCTGCGCTGGGCGCGGCGCGCACCACGCCCCGCCTGGTCGTGCGCCGAGCGGCCCGGCACGAGATGGCCCGCCGCCTCGGCGACGTTGTCTTCCGCCGCACGGGCATCGGCACGATCGGCGATCCCGGAGAGGAGTATCTGCACGCCTGCGCAGCGATTCTGGCGGAAGAGCTCGGGTGGAGCGACCACCAGCGGGAGCGTGAGTTGGAGGACGTCCGGCGGGCGTTCTGCACGGAAGCTTGATGGCACACGCGCGCTCGACACCTCCCCGCGTGCTGGTGATCGCACCGACGCCGTTCTTCGCGGACCGCGGCTGCCACGTGCGCATCTACGAGGAAGTGCGACTGCTGCAACAGCTCGGCATGCAGGTGGAAGTTTGCACATACCACCTCGGCCGGGACCCCGAGGGCATTCCGACCCACCGCTCCTTGCGCGTTCCCTGGTACCACAAGCTCGGGCCGGGCCCGTCATGGCACAAGCCCTACCTCGACCTGCTGCTGCTGGCGCGCGCGGTGTCCGTCGCGCGGCGCTTCCGGCCCGCGGTTGTTCACGGACACCTGCACGAGGGCGCGTTGATCGGCGCGCTGGTGGCGAAGGTGTTCCGTGTTCCCTGCATCGCCGACTACCAGGGCAGCCTTACGCGCGAGATGGCCTCCTACGGCTTCGGGGAGCGCCTCGGCCTGCGCCGCCGCCTGTTCGGCTGGGTGGAGCGCGTCGTGAACCGCCTGCCCGACCGCATCGTCGCATGCACCACCGAAGTGCAGCGCGATCTGATCGAGCGCTTCGGTGTGCCGCCCGGGCGCACGACGGTCGTAGCCGACGGCGTCGGCCAGGGACTGTTCCGCGAGCCGGACAGCGGAGCGCGGCGGGCCCTCGGCATCCCCGACGGACAACGCGTCATCGTGTTCCTCGGCGTGCTGACGGCGGTACAGGGCATAGACATCCTGATCGAGAGCATGACGCGCGTGCTGCAGGAACGGCCGGACACACACCTGCTCGTCGCGGGGTTCCCGGGCGAGCGCGAGCGCGCGGCCGAGATGGAACGGCACGGCCTCGGCTCGCGCGCCACGTTCCTCGGCCGCGTCCCCTACCTCGACGTCCCCGGGGTGCTGGCCGCCGCCGACCTGGCGGTCACCCCCAAGGTCTCGACCACCGAAGGCAACGGCAAGCTTTTCAACTACATGGCATGCGCGCTGCCCGTGGTGGCTTTCGACAACCCGGTCAACCGGGCCATCCTCGGCGACGACGGCTTGTACGTCCAAAAGCAGTCTGCGGACGGATTCGCCGAAGGCGTCCTCGAGGCCCTGGACAGGCCGCCGGACGCTCTCGAGGCGCTCGGCCGGCGACTCCAGGCGCGGGCGCGGGCCGAGCACTCCTGGGTACGGAACCGGCTGCCCCTGGCGAAGGTCTACCGGGAGCTGCTGGGGCGGCGGAGGAGCGGCGGATGACCGGCGCCGTCGATCGGAGCGACCTCAGGGGTGCGCGCGTTCTTGTTACCGGCGCGACGGGGGCGACAGGGAGCGTTCTGGTGCACCAGCTCCACGACCTCGGCGCGGAGGTCGTGGCCGCGTGCCGCTCGACCTCCTCGAAGAAGCGGCTCGCGGGGCTCCCGGTCGAATGGCGGGAAGCGGACCTGCGCGATCCGGAAACGGTGCCGCCGCTGACGGAGGGCGTCGACTACGTCTTCCACGTCGCCGCCGGGTTCCGCGAGGCGAAGCTCGCGACGGATGCGTACCGGAAGATCAACGTCGAGTCGACGCTCGCCCTCGCGCGTTCGGTCGCGGGCCGGCCCGGGTTCCGCCGCTTCGTCCACGTCAGTACGAACGGCGTTCACGGTCACATCCGGAACCCGCCCGCGGACGAAACGCATCCCTTCAACCCAGGGGACGTCTATCAGCGCGCGAAGCTCGAAGCCGAGATGGCCCTGTGGAAGCTGCGGGAGGAGACCGGCCTCGGCCTCAGCGTCGTCCGGCCGGTCGCCATCTTCGGACCGCCCGACACGCGGCTCCTGCGCCTGTTCCGCTGGGCGAAGAAGAAACGCTACCCGCTGCTCGGAGGTGGACGCTGCCTCCTCCACCTCGTTCACACGCAGGATCTGGCGGAGTTCATGACGCTGCTTGCAGTACATCCGGCCGCCGAGGGTGAGGCGTTCTTGTGCGGCGCGCCCGAATCGACGTCGGTCGAGGAGATCGTCTCCACCGTATCCCGTTCCCTCGACCTGCCGCCGCCGCGTGCGTTCCGCCTCCCCGTGTGGCCCTTTTGGATCGCCGCGGTCGTCTGCGAGGGAATCTGCGTCCCCTTGGGACTCGAGCCCCCGATCTTCAGGCGCCGCGTCGCCTTCTTTACCAAGGACCGCTCGTTCTCCATCGCCAAGGCGAAAGGCCTGCTCCGTTGGGAAGCGCGGCGCTCGGGCGAACAGGGCCTCGCCGAGACAGCGGCGTGGTATCGGGAGCAGGGGCTACTCTAGGGGCGCCCGGGTGGGGAAAACCGGCATGAAACTTGAGTGTTCTGAGTGGGCAGTTGGTTTTGTCTAAATAGCCCGACAAACCGCACCCCGACGCCGTCATGTCCGCCGATCTCGTCCTAGGAATAGCCGACAGCATCACGAGCGGAGCCGCGCTCGTCCGCGACGGCCGGATCGTGGCCGCGGTCAGCGAGGAGCGCCTCAACCGCATCAAGATGGCGATGGGGTGGCCCCGCCTCTCGATCCGGGAGGTGCTCCGCATCGCCGGCGTCGAGCCGGACGAGATCTCCCGGATCGCGATCGCGACGAAGAGCCTCTATTGGCGTCCCGAAGCAGAAACCACGGCAGGCTTCTTCGACGCCGATTGGGGTACCGACAAGCGGCTCGTCCTGGCGCTCGGCAACGCCGGCTCCCGGGTCCTCGGAGGCCTCAGGGCCGCGCGGGCGCCCTACTACGCCCTGAAACGGCTGTTCGGCCTTCGCCGCTCCCGTGCCATCCGCCGGGAGCTCCAGGCCCAGGGCTTCGAGGCGAAGCCGGTCTATGTCGATCACCATCTGGCGCACGCCGCCTCCGCCTACTACACCGGCGGCCACGCGGACGCAAACGTCGTGACGCTCGACGGCGCCGGCGACGGTCTCTCGGCCGCGGTCTACCGGGGTCGCGACGGCGTCCTCGAGCGGCATGCCGCGGTGTCGTCCTACGATTCGATCGGGAACTTCTACTCCTACGTGACGCACATCCTCGGGTTCAAGGCGCATCGGCACGAAGGCAAGATCACGGGCCTTGCCGCGTACGGGGAGCCGCGCTACGGAGACCTGTTCCGGAGCCTCGTCCGTTATCGCGACGGACGGATCGAGAATCGCGCGCGCGCGTTTCATGTCGCCGCGCTGAAAAAGGTCCGGAAGCTCTTGCCCGCAGAGGCGGCGCGGGAGGACGTCGCCGCCAGCATCCAGCTGGTCCTCGAGGAAGTGTGCGCTGCCTTCGTCGCGCACTGGGTCGACAAACTGGGCTCCCGGCATCTCGCCCTGGCCGGCGGGGTGGCGGCCAACGTGAAGCTCAACCAGCGCCTGTTCGCGATCGACGGCGTCCCGACAGTCTCGGTCCACCCGGCGATGGGCGACGATGGACTCGCGGCGGGCGCGGCGCTCCACGCCCTTGCGGCGTCCCGTCCGCGCGGCGAGCGCGCCGCACTCGTGCACGACTTGCCGCACGCCTACCTGGGTTCCCGCTACGGGAATGACGAGCTGCGACGGGCCTTGGACTCGGCCGGCGTGAGCTACGACCAGCCCGCCGATCTCGCTGCGCGCATCGCCCGTTTCATCGCGGACAAGAAAGTCGTCGCGCGATTCGCGGGCGCGATGGAATACGGCCCGCGCGCCCTGGGGAACCGATCGATCCTCGTCCATGCCGGCGACCCGACGGTGAACGACTGGCTGAACCAGCGTCTGCAACGTACGGAGTTCATGCCTTTCGCTCCAGTGACGCTCGACGACGAAACGTCGGATTGCTATGTGGGGCTCGACGGAGCCGAGCGGGTCGGCCGGTTCATGACGATCACCTGCGATTGCACGGACCGGCTCCGGGGAAGCTGCCCCGCGGTCGTGCACGTGGACGGCACGGCCCGGCCTCAGCTGCTCGGTCGCGATGAGAATCCGGGGTACCGCGCGATCCTGGAGGAGTATCGCAAGCTCACCGGGTTCTCGACGATCATCAACACGGCCTTCCACATGCACGAGGAGCCGATCGTCTGCACGCCCGACGACGCGCTGCGCGCGTTCACGCTCGGCCACCTCGATTCCCTGGTCTTCGGCGACTACCTCGTCG
>JAPUHK010000047.1 GCA_027297745.1 Planctomycetota bacterium
GCACGATCGGGAACGAGCTCATGATCGTTCCGAAGAGCGGGATCAGGCTCGCGATGCCCGCGATCACGCCCAGCAGCAGCGCGTCGCGCAAGCCGATGATCTCGAGCCCGATCCAGGTCAGCATGCCGTTCACGGCCATGATGCCGAGCTGCCCGCGGATGACGCCCGCCAGCCCGCGGTTGATGTACTCCGTCAGCCGCACGTACTTGGCGCGGTAGCGGTCCGGCGGCACAGAGCGCATGAAGCCGATGATCTTTTCCCGGTCCACGACGAGGAAGGCCGTGATCATCAAGATCAGGAAGATCAACCAGACGGCGCCCAGGATCCACTTGGCCACCTTGAAGGCAAACAGCAGGATGCGGTCGATGTTGGCCACGAACTCGTCGAAGCCCTCGCCGATGATCTGCTTGACGTCGAGCGCGGCGGTTTCCGCGCCCTGGGTCAGCTGCTCCTCCTCCAGGATCGAGCTCTCGGGGATCGTGATGGTGCGGGCGCCGATGTCCAAGGTGAGCGTGTCGCCTTTGCGCGAAATGACCTCGCCGGCCAGCTCGAGTGGCTCTTCCCCCTCCTTGCGTCCGTAGTTGTGCTTGACCTTGATGCGCGGCAGCGGCTCCTCGAGCACGATGGAGGCGGTGTCGATGGCCTCCACGCCGTCCCCGATCTCCAGGAAGACCCTCTTGTCGCGCCGCGCGATGACCTTGCCGGTCTTCTGTCCCCCGCCCTTCAGATGAAAGCGCGTGCGCGGTTCGGGCAGATTCCGCTCAACCTGCCGCGGGGCCTGCGGACCGGCCGCCTTCCTGGTGGGCGGGCCCTCCTTGTTGGTCGCGGAGCCCACGACCTCGTTCCACCACTCGATCAGCGCCGTGGCCTTCTGCTCCACCTTACCCTGGAAAAAGGGCAGGTCGTGCCGCACCTGCTGCAGCTGGCGACCCAGTGCCGGGATGGCGAACGCGCCCGCGAAGTAGATCCCGACGAGGATTACGCTGTAGAGCGATAAGATCGCGCCGGCCCGTCCGAAGTGGACGTTCTTGAAGATGCGGACGCCGGACAGCCGGTTGATCAGCGGGTCGATCAGGTACGCGAAGAAGATCGCGATCAGGAAAGGAACGAGCACCGCGCGGAAGGCGTAGATGAGCGCGAGGATGATGGCCAAGAAGACCAGCAGCGTGACGACGCGCCGCCGTCGTCGCTCGGCCTCGGGCGTCTCCTGCGGGGTCCCCAGCATGAAGGCGCGGTTCTACCACAGCTGTGGGGCCCTGCGGGCGGCGCTTTTGGTGGGTTTGCTCACGGCGCCGGCGGCGGCGCAGTCGGCGCCGCGCGACTCCGATTGGGCGCTGCGCGGGCTGCGCTCCCAGCAGCGTGAGCGCCGCCGCGAGGTGTACGAGGCGCTGGCTTTGGCGCAGGTGAGTTGGGAAGGTGAGCGCGCGCGGGACCGGCTCGCGGGCGAGCTTCGCCGGCGCCTGCGGGGGAAGCCGACACCCGAGGATCGCGCGCTGATCGCGCGCGGGCTGTCCAGGCTCGCAGGCCCGGACGGCTTCGCCCTTCTGGTGCGCCAGCTCGTGAAGGAGCGGGACGACCGTGCGCTCGACGGCTTCTGGGAAGCGTTCGGCCGCGCGCCGCCGAAGCTGGCGGGCCGGCTCGGTGAGCGGCTCCAGAAATCGAAAGACCCTCTGGAGCGAGCCGTCCTGATCGGCGCGCTGGCGCGTATGCGCGACCCCCTGGCGCGCCGCCTCGTGCAACGCCACGCGCGGCTCGAGAGCGACCCCTGCCCGCAGGCCGCCGCGCTCCAGGGGCTCGTGCACCAGCGCGACCGCGAGACCCTGCCGATCCTGATCGACGCCCTGGACGCCGACGACGCCGGCATGCGCGCGGCCGCCCTCGAGGTGCTGACGCGCCTGACCGGCCAGTCTTTCGGGCGCGACCAGGCCCGCTGGCAGAAGTGGTGGGACGGCGTGCGCAAGCTCACGGCGTCGCCCATCGCGGCGCCGTCCGAGGGCAAGCCCGTGCGTTACGCACACGAGGTGCCCGACGACCCGAACCCACCGTACTGGTTCGACATCCCGGTGCGCGGCAAGCGCGTGGTCTTTTGCTACGACGTGAGCGCGTCGATGCGCTACAAGCTCCCGACCGCCTACAAGGAGCTGTCGAACGCGGTCAAGAGCCTGCGCTCGTCCCACTTTTTCGAGGTCGTCTTCTTCCACGAGAAGGTGCTGCCCTGGCGGGGCCGGCTGAGCCGCGCCGACCCGGTCACCAAGGAGCTGCTGGTGCGCCACCTGGACGAGCTCGAGATCAAGTCCTACACGAACCTCTTCGACGCCATGGAGACCGCCCTGGCGCTGGGCCCCGACGAGCTGTTCGTGATCTAGGACGGCGTGCCCAACCGCGGCAAGCGACGCGTCCCGAAGCAGATCCTCGAGGCGCTCCTGGAGCTGAACGTGCGGCGCATCCCGATCCACACCGTGTCGGTCGTGCGCAGCGTGGACGGAGACCAGCACCCGACCCTGCTACGCGACATCGCCGTGCAGCACAGGGGGAAGCACGTGGCAAGGCATGTGGACTAGCGCCCCTCGTTCTCGTGCTCGTTCTCGCGTGTCGCTCACAGCCCGAATCCGAGCCCGAATCCGAGCCCGAGTCCGATCCCCGCGCCCGAGCCTGGTCATCATTCGCGGGGCTCGGGGAGCGGACTCGGGCTCGGGTCGGTGGCCTCAGTACGGAGATGTGCTACCTTCACCGATTCCTTAGAGGAGAGGTAGACGCCCGTGACGGACGAGATCGCGAGCTTGCTCGACCAGCTTCACACTCGAGTTCGACAAGCGAAGGAGAGTCTTTGACTTTCCGGACCTTGTAGAGCGCCTTTCCGCCGTCGAGACGAGGATGGCCAAGAGCGATTTCTGGTCGGACAACGAGGCCGCCCAGGCAACCGTCGCCGAGCTGAAGCGCCTGAAGGCCTCCGTCGAGCCCTGGCAGAAGATCGACGCCGAGCTGGAAGAGCTCGGCGAGCTCCTGCCCATAGCGGAGAGCGAAGCGGACCGGGCCGAGATCCGCCGGCATCTCGAAGAGCTCGAGCCGCGCCTCGAGCCCCTCGAGTTCCAGCTGATGCTCTCGGGGCCTCACGACGCCGCCTCCGCCTTCGTGGCAATCAACCCGGGCGCGGGGGGCATCGACTCCTGCGACTGGGCCGAGATGCTGTTCCGCATGTACTTGCGCTGGGCGGAGCGCTCCGGGCTCAAGACCGAGATCCTCGAGCTCCAGCCCAACGACGAGGGCGGCATCAAGGCCGCCACCTTCGCCGTGCGCGGCGAGTTCGCCTACGGCTACTTGCGTGCGGAGGCGGGCGTGCACCGGCTCGTGCGCATCTCGCCCTTCGACGCGCAGAAAAGGCGTCACACGTCGTTCGCGTCGGTGGACGTCGTGCCCGAGTTCGAGGGCGACATGGAGATCGAGTTACAGGACGCGGACCTCCGCGTCGAGACCTATCGCGCGGGCGGAGCGGGCGGACAGCACGTCAACAAGACCGAGTCCGCCGTGCGCCTCACGCACATCCCGACCGGCGTCGTGGCCGCCTGCCAGAACGAGCGCAGTCAGCATCGCAACCGGCAGATGGCCGAGAAGATCCTGGTCGCGAAGCTCTACCGGCTGCAGGAGCAGGAGCGCGACGAGAAGTCGCGCAAGGCGTACGGGGACAAGGCCTCGGCGGCCTTCGGCAGCCAGATCCGCAACTACGTGCTGCACCCGTACCGGATGGTCAAAGACGTCCGCACGGGCCTCGAAAGCGGCAACGTGGACGCCGTCCTGGACGGCGATCTGGATGCCTTCATCCACGCCTACCTGAAGGCCTTTCCGGCGCCCTCGGAGCCGGATCCCTCCCAGAACTAGCGACAGGGCCGGCCGCGGCGAACCTTGCCAGCCGACACACCCGGGGCTACCATGTCTGGCAGCGCTGGGGGAACGCCCTCAGTTCGTGTAAATCCTTATATGACAAAGATTTCCCGCGCCCTGGTCTCCGCTTACGACAAGACGGGAATCGGGGAGCTCGCGCGCGCCCTCCACCAGCGCGGCGTCACGATCCTCTCCACCGGTGGAACCGCCAAGACTATCGAGGAGGCCGGCGTGCCGGTCACTCAGATCGCCGACGTCACGGGCTTCCCCGAGATGCTCGACGGCCGGGTGAAGACCCTGCACCCGAAGATCCACGCCGCGCTCCTGGCGCGCCGCGAGGACCCCTCTCACCGCGCACAGCTCGAGGCGCACGAGATCGAGCCCATCGATCTGGTATGCGTCAACCTGTACCCCTTCGTCGACACGGTGGCCCGCGAGGGCGTGACCGAGGAAGAGGCCATCGAGCAGATCGACATCGGCGGCCCGTGCATGCTGCGCGCAGCGGCCAAGAACCACCGCGACGTGGTCCCGCTGGTCGATCCAGCGGACTACGCCGAGGTGCTCCGGCGCCTCGACGAAGGCAAGCTCGACCTGGACTTCCTCCGCTCGCTGGCGCAGAAGGCGTTTTTGCATACGGCCGTGTACGACGCGGCGGTGGCGAACTACCTGGGCGCGCAGCCGGGGGCCGAGCGCCTGCCGGACGCGCTGGTGGTCGGCGCGCGGAAGACGCGCGACCTGCGCTACGGCGAGAACCCGCACCAGGCCGCGGCGCTGTACTGCAGCGCGGAGGGGGAGGGGATCGCCGGGGCGGTGGTGCTCAACGGCAAGCCGCTCAGCTTCAACAACCTGCAGGATGCCCAAGGCGCCTACGACACCGTGCAGGAGTTCGACGGCCCCGCGGCCGTCGTGGTCAAGCACGCCAACCCGTGCGGTGCGGCCGTCGCAGCGGACCCCGTGGCCGCCTTCCGCGCCGCGTGGGACGGCGACCCGGTCTCCGCCTTCGGCGGCATCCTGGCCTTCAACCGCGAGGTCTCCGCAAGCCTGGCCGAAGCCATCGCCGAGCCCGGGCGCTTCGTGGAAGTGATCGTGGCCCCCGCCTATCAGGAGGAGGCGCTGCGGGTCCTGCGAGAGAAGCCGAAGTGGGGCAAGAACGTGCGCATCCTGGCGTGTGCGCCGCCCAAGCGCAGCGGTTATGAGCTGCGGCAGATCTCGGGCGGCTTCCTGGCCCAGGAATGGGACGCCGTGCGCGCCGAATCGGCCGATCTTAAAGTAGTGACGCAGCGCGAGCCGACGGAGGAAGAGGTGCAGGACCTGGTCTTCGCACAGCGCTGCGCCAAACACGTGAAAAGCAACGCCATCGTCTTGGTACGAGGAGAGCAAGTCGTCGGAGTGGGCGCGGGCCAGATGAGCCGCGTCGACGCCTCCCGCATGGCCGTCCAAAAGGCGGGCGGCCGTGCGCAGGGAGCCGTTTTCGCCTCCGACGCTTTCCTCCCCTTCAACGACGCCCTCGAAGTCGCCGTGGATGCGGGAGTTCGAGCTGCGGTCCAACCCGGTGGCAGCCGTAACGACGAGGCTTGCATCCGCTATGCGGATGAAAGGGGCCTCGCCATGGTCTTTACCGGAACACGACATTTCCTCCACTAACCCGGGGGATGACGCGACCGCGCGAAGCCGCCGCGGGCTCGAGGGCCCGCCACCGCCTCTAGCGACCGCGTCCGGACAAAACCTATGGAACAGGACCGGATCGCCGACCTGGAAGTGCTGCTTGGATTCACCTTCCGGGACAAGAGCTACCTGCTCAACGCACTGAGCCACTCCTCGATCAAGAGCGAGGAGGTCCCGAGCAACGAGCGCATGGAGTTTCTGGGAGACGCCGTGCTCGGGCTCATCTTGAGCGAAGCGCTGTACCGTCGCTTCCCGAACGAGGACGAGGGGGTGCTCACGCGCATCAAGAGCCACGCGGTTTCGCGCGCGACGTTGGAGCGCATCGCGGCCGCGATGGCGCTCGACCGCTTCATTCTCGTGGGCAAGGGCGTGCGTAAGCGCGCCATTCCCTCCTCGCTGCTGGGCAACATGTTCGAGGCGCTCGTGGGCGCCATCTATCTCGACTCGGGCCTGGCCGCCGTGCGCAAGTTCATCCTGCGCCATTTGCAGGTGGTCGTGAACGAGATCGTCGAGGACCGCGCGGAGAAGAACTACAAGTCGACGCTGCAGCAATACTGCCAGCGCGAGCAGGGCACCGTCCCCGTGTACAAGGTCATGCACGAGTCGGGCTCGGCGCACTCGCGCACCTTCGAGGTGATCGCCAAGATGCACAGCAAGGAGTGGGGGCGCGCCAAGGCCGGCTCCAAGAAGGAAGCCGAGCAGGGCGCCGCGCGCGCCGCGTTGATCCATTTGAAGGCGATCGACGAGAAGGAGTCGGACAGCGTGCGCGGCGCGGGCACGTTGCTGCCCACGCCCGGTCTCAACGACGTTCCGGCCAAGAAGAAGACGCGGCGCGGCGGCCGCGGACGCCGCCGCCCCTCGGCCGAGAAGACCGAGGCCGGCGCGGAAGCGGTCGAAGCGCCGAAGGCAGAGACCAAGAAGAAGACGCGCCGCTCGAGGGGCCGCAAGAAGTCGACTGCGCAGACGACGGAGACGCCCTCTTCGCCGCCCACGCCTGCGCCCGCGAACGGCGAGGGGGCTCCGCGCCGCCGTCGCCGGCGCCGTAGGCGTGCGGGCTCCGGGGCGAAGGGCTCTGACTCCGCCGTGTCCCAGTAGGGGGCGCACCCGGAAGTCGCAGGGTCGGGCGGCCACATGCAGTGCCGCCCATGCGGACCAGACTGCCTGTAGGGGCGGGCCTATGTGCCCGCCCTCCCGCTCACATGGCCGGTTGGCTTCGACGCCTGTTAGGTTTTGCACGTGGCCCCCGCCCTAAAAGAACGTGATCTCGCGTGGGACGAGTGGCTCGGCCTCGAGCTGCCCGTCGCCAAGCGCCCGCATGTGGGCGGCCTGCACGGTGGGGCCCTGGGCCTGTTGGCGGCGACGTTGCTGCCCGCAGGACAGAGCGCGCTCGTGTTGCACCCCTCCTCGCTCGAAGCGGACGACCTGGCCGGAGATCTCGAGCTCTTCGGCATCGCGCCGGAGCGCATCCTGATCTACCCCGAGGCGGAGGAGGACGAGGGCGGCGTGCGGCGGCGCGGGGCGCTGACGCGTCTGCACGCCCGTCCGGGCTCCGTGCTGCTGGCATCGTCGAGTGTCGCGGCCGCGCCGGCGCCCGAGCCAGGCGCTTTCGGCCGCTCGGCCGTGCACTTCAAGCCGGGCCTGAGCACGGACGGTCCCGAGGTCTGGGTGCGCCGGCTCGCGGATGCGGGGTGGCGGCGCGTCTCACTCGTGAGCATCGAAGGCGAGTTCAGCGCGCGCGGCGACGTGCTCGACCTGTTTCCCCCGGGGTTCGATACGCCCCTGCGGCTCGAGTTCTTCGGCGACGAGCTCGAAGCGCTGCGCCGCTTCGACCCTTCTACGCAGCGCGCGCTCAAGACGCTGCCGGAGGTGCGCCTGCCGCTTCTGGACCTGTCGGACTCGGGCGCGGACGGCTGCGCGCTGCCCGACCACTTCGACGCGGACGCGACACTGCTGCTCGTCGACCCCGAGCGCATGGACCCCGGTCCGCCGGATCCCGGCGGCCGGCCGGGTGCGGCGCTGAGCTCCGGCCCCGGCGGCGCGCTGCGGGTCGTCGTGCGCCAGGTGGAGCCGGTCGGCTCCGACGTAGAGAGCCTCAAGACGCGCATCCGCGAAGTGTGCGGGCCGGACCGGCGCACGTTCTTCGTCTGCCGCAACGAGGCCGAGGAGCAGCGCATCCGGCACCTGCTGGCACCCGGCCTGCCCTCCGGCCTGAGCTTTCTGCGCGGCCGCCTGAGCCGTTCCTTCCAGCTGCCCGAGAGCAACCTGTGCCTGCTCGGCTACGACGACCTGTTGGAACATCTGAGCCGCCGCCGCCCGCCCCCCCGGCGCGTCGCCTCACGCGCGATCGACGACTTCCTGGACCTGCGCAAGGGCGACCGCGTCGTCCATCTCTCGCACGGCATCGGCATCTTTCGCGGCGTGGAGCGCATCCGCAAGCGCGGCGTCCCCATCGAGCACTGCGTGGTCGAGTTCCAGGACGACGTGCGCGTCTACGTCCCCGTCTCGCGCATCGACCTGATCCAGAAGTACATCGGGGCGCGGGGACACAAGGTGCGCCTGGCGAAGGTCGGCGGTGCCCTGTGGGGGCGCGCGAAGGAACGCGCGCGCCGCGCGGTGCAGGACCTGGCCGTACGGATGCTGGACCTGCAGGCGCTGCGCCGGCGGCGGCGCGGCATCGCGCATCCTCCGGACGACGCCATGCAACACGAGTTCGAGGCCTCCTTCCCGTACGAGGAGACGCCCGACCAGATCACGACCATGGAGGCGCTCAAGATCGACATGGAGACCGCACGCCCGATGGACCGGCTCCTGTGCGGCGACGTCGGCTACGGCAAGACCGAGCTGGCCATGCGCGCCGCCTTCAAGACCGTGCTCGGCGGACGCCAGGTGGCCGTGCTCGTGCCGACCACGGTGCTGGCCGCGCAGCACTACACGACCTTCCGCGAGCGCATGGCGGGTTACCCCGTGCGGGTGGAGATGCTGAGCCGCTTCAGGACGGAGCGCGAGGCGCGGGTGATCCTCGAGGACCTGGAACGGGGCGCCGTGGACATCGTGATCGGCACGCACCGGCTGCTCAGCGGCAAGGTGGCCTTCGCGCGCCTCGGCCTGGTGGTGATCGACGAGGAGCAGCGCTTCGGCGTGGAGCACAAGGAGCGCCTGAAGTCGCTGCGCGCGGTGGTGGACGTGCTGACCATGACCGCGACGCCGATCCCGCGCACGCTCAACCTGGCGCTGCTCGGTCTGCGCGACATCTCCAACCTGACCACCCCCCCGGAGGGGCGCATGCCCGTGCACACGGAAGTGCGCTGCTTCGACAAGGGGCTCGTGCGCGAGTGGATCATGCGCGAGCTGCACCGCGGCGGGCAGGTCTTCTTCGTGCACAACCGCGTGGAGACCATCGCGGGCATCGATCACGTGCTCGGCGCGCTCGTCCCGGAGGCGCGCCGAGCCGTCGTGCACGGTCAGATGAACCGACGCTCGCTCGAGTCGCGCATGCTCGACTTCGTGCGCGGTGACGTGGACCTGCTGGTCACGACCACGATCATCGAGTCCGGGCTCGACATTCCGAACGCGAACACGATCATCGTGGACCGCGCGGACCGTATCGGCCTGGCCGACCTGCACCAGCTGCGCGGCCGCGTCGGGCGCGGCAGCCACCGCGCCTTCGCGCTCTTCCTGGTGCCGGAGGACCCGCGCTTCGTGGCCGACCCCGCCACGCGCCGCCTGCATGCCATCGAGGAGCACTCGGAGCTCGGGGCCGGCTTCCTCATCGCCATGAAGGACCTCGAGATCCGTGGTGCAGGCAACATCCTCGGCGCGGAGCAGAGCGGCTTCATCGCCGACGTGGGCTACGAGCTGTACTGCAGGTTGCTCGAGGACGCGGTGCGCGAGCTCAAGGAAGAACGCGCGCCGCAGCACGGTGAGACCTACGTGGACCTGGACATCGACGCGCACTTGCCGGACGAGTACGCCGGGGATCCCGCACTCAAGCTCGGCTTGTACCGGCGCATCGCGTCGGCGGGAACGCACGAGACGCTGCAGCACATCGCCGCCGAGCTGCGCGACCGCTGCGGTCCGCCGCCGGCGCCCGTTCAGTTGCTGTTCGACGTGGCGCGCCTGCGCGTGCTGGGCCAGGAGCACGGTATCGGCCGCTTCGCGTTGGAGACCGGAGGCGTGCTGCAGATGGGGCTCAACGACCCGGAGCGTGCGCTGCCCTTCCTGCGCCGCCGCGCGGGCCGTTCCCTGCGCTTGCCCGAGGAAAAGGTCGCGATCCTGGCCGACGCCGTCGATCCGCCCGACCCCGAGCGTGCGCTGCGCGTGTTCTTGGACTTGTTGGGCTGATCCTTAGAGCCTCAGCACCCGTACGGGTCGTGAGGCTAAGGCTGAGGAGAGCCCGCTGGTATCCTGCCCGAAACCAAGGCGACGCGCGTACTCGATGCGGATGCGATTCCTCAAGCTGGTTCCCGCCCTTCTGCTGCTCCCGGCGGGTCTGCAGGCGCAGGACACCGGTGGGGACCTCGGCCACGACGCGCTCGGGTTCCCGATCACCTTCAACGACGAGATCATCACGCGCACCGACGCCTTGCGCGCGCTGGGCAACATCCGGCCGGAGACCGTCGGCAACCCGAAGCAGGTGCGCGACGACGTGATCCTACGCAAGCTGCGCGAGCGGGCCGCGGCGCTGGCGGGCATCGTCGTCACCAAGCAGGACATCAACGACGAGATCAAGCGGCAAGTGGACAAGCTCGGCGGTGATGCGGCCTACTACCAGTGGCTGGAGCAGAACGGCCTCACGGTGGAGGGACACCGCCACGAGCTGAGCACACTGCTGCTGGTGCAGCAGCTGAACGGCGAGTACCTGCGTTACGGTTTCACGCGCAGCCGCAAGCTGCTGCCGTTCGAGCTGGCGCCAACCCCGCGCCAGGTGCGCACCGCCTACGAGCACGACCGTGAGCGTTGGGTGGGCAAGAGCCGGGTGTTGGCGCACGAGGTGCGCATCGAGCTGAGCCGCAAGGAGAACTCGGACCTGGCGCGCCGCGCCGCGCAGAAAGAGGATCCGTTCGAGTGGGCGGTCAAGGAGCGCCAGCGCATCGTCAAAGAGCGGCTCGACAGGGTCCTCCGCGCGCTCGAGAGCGGGAAGTCCTTCGACGAGGCGGCCGCGGCCGCCGGCAAGGAAGTGCGCAAGGGCGAGGGCTGGGTCGACATGGCGACGCAGGACGAAGGCTCGCCGCAGGGGAAGTTCCTTTCGAGGGCGAAGGCCGGCGAGTACAGCGAGCCGCTGCGCTCGGGAGGCGACGGGTATCGCCTGCTCTACGTGGAGAAGCGCGAGACGGGCGAGACGCGCGGGCTCGACGACCTGGAGGTCTGGGAGTACTACGCGGGGCGGGGCCACCGCAGCCTGGGTCTGATCCGCGACCTGCGCGGCCAAAAGGCCTTCGCCTGGATCCTGCTGGACGCGTTGGATCGCACGACGATCGAGCCGAAGCGCGTGCGCACCGAGACGCGCAAGAAGCTCGCCGCCGAGCTGGCGGGCGCCGAAGAGAGGCTCCGCGCGCTGGGTTTGCACTAGCAGGAGCGCAACCGGTAGGCGAACCGGAGGGCGCAC
>JAPUHK010000048.1 GCA_027297745.1 Planctomycetota bacterium
ACCCGACCCGCTGATCTGTATCAGCTCCAGGTTGCGCAACAACTTCTCGGCCGTGCGCTGCAGCATGCCCACCACGCCGGTCGAGTCGACAATGATGCCCTGGTCGAGGCGACCGCGTCCGACCGCGTCGAGGTCGCGGGCGAGGCCGCCGAGGCCCTTCGCGGCCTTCGACGCCACCACCACCCAGCCCGCGCCCGCCAGGCCGACGAGCAACGGCGTCAGGAACAGCCAGGAGCCGGCGCCGCTCTTGCCAAGGCCGTCCTCGGAGAGGATGGCCACCGCATCGCCCGCGCGTGTGCCGTTGCGGTTCTTGTACTCGCGCAGGTAGATGCGTGCCGCGAACACGGCGCGCGTCACCGGATCCTGAAGCTTGGCGCGGTACACTTCGACGTCCTTGCCGACGGTCCCCACACGCTGCATCTGCGGATCACGCGGCAGGCCGACGCCCGCGGTCTCCGGACCCTGCTTCTTGTCGAGCCGGACTTGCAAGCCGCGCACCACGCCACGCGCCAGCCCGCCGTGCGCGTCGGCCACGCGCTGCAGCGCTGCCGCGTTGTGCTGCGCCGTTGCGTGGTCGAAACCGGATTGCTTACCCCTCGGCCCTCTGGGCAGTCCCGGCATGTTGATGCCGGCCGTGTCCAGCACGCGGCGCACGTAGGCGGCTTGCGCCTTGTATGTGCGGGCGTTCTTCTCCCAGGCTGCGGGATCCGGCGCGGTCAACGCCAGGACCAGAGCAGCCCCGAGGTCGTCGATGGCGCTGGTGTCGGTGCCGCCCGAGGAGGCGAAGACTCCCGCGAAGGCGAAGACCGCTGCCGCGACCGCTGCAAGGGCCGCCGTGGCGGTGAGCGTCGGGCCGCTAATGCGCGGGGCGGCGGGCGCCCGCTCGCTGCGCCGGCCCTCGGACTCCCGCCTTCCGCGTGTCCCACGCCTCGCCATGGGGCGCAATCATACTTGCTCGTAGGCTCGCAACGGGAACGGGAGCAGGAGGGGGAGCGAGAGCGCTTCTCAGACCGACCCTAGACGTCGGATGCTTCGCGCAGCACCTCGACGGCGCGGCGGACATAAGACACGGCACTCCAGACCGTCACCGCCGCCGTCACCCAGAGCAGCACGCCGAGCAGAGAATGGACCCAGCCCCAACCAGCGCCGGGATAGAGGATCACGGCTCCGCAGAAGATCGCCTGGACCACGAGCTTGGTCTTCCCCTCCCAGCGCGCGGCGAAGGTCTCCCCCCGGCCTTCGAGGAAGCCGCGCAGGCCCGAGACCAGGAACTCGCGCGAGAGGGACAGGATCACCAGCCAGGCGGGCACGTAGGCCTCGGTCTGCGGCAGCTGCATGGTGATCACGAGCACGCCGCTGATCACGATCTTGTCCGCCAGGGGATCGGCGATGCGCCCGAAGGCGGTGATCTGGTTGCGCGCGCGCGCGAGGTACCCGTCCAGTCCGTCGGTCGCAACGGTCGTCACGAACAGCGCGAAGGCAACGAACCAAGGCAGGCCTTCACGGTTCGCGCACCACGTCTCGAGCAGCACGAACAGCACCACCGCCAGGCCGATGCGCGTGACCGTGATCTTGTTCGGGAGATTCACCGGGCGAGAGTGTACCCGGCTGGCAGCACTAGCCGATCGGGCGGCCGCGCCAGTCGTAAGAGCCCGAGTGCCCGCTCGAGGAGTTGTCGCCGCCGTCGGTGTCCGGGCGGTTCTCCAGCCGGCCGGGACGCTTGTACGGGTCGGTGGGCTCACTGGAGTCGTTCGGCGCGCCGTCCTCGTCGTCCCCGGGATCAGCTGTGCTCGCCTCCTCGGTCTCGTCCTCGGTGCGGTCCTCGTCGTCCTCGGTGTCAGCCGTGCTCGCTTCCTCGGTCTCGTCCTCGTCGGTGTCGGCTTCGTCCTCGGTTTCCCCGGTTCCGGTCGCAGCGGCGACTTCGTGGGCGAGCGCTTCTTGTGCCTCGGGGTCGATCTCGATGATGGTCACGCCCTTCGAGCGCTCGATCTCCTCCATTGCCTGCAGGACGGCGAAGGAACGGTCCTCACGTGTCGGATCGCCGTCGTCGGGCAGCGGGGGCGTGCCGGCGCCGCGTTTCGTCGCGGCTGGCGTCCCGAGCCAGTCGACGCCGGCCGATGTGGGTGCGGTGGGGGTGCCGGGATAGGGGCTCGCGACCACGCGCGCCGGCGCTGACGCCGCGGCCCAGGCGCCGCCCGCAGCGAGGTTGAGCCCGACCAGCGTCATGGCCAACAGCAGTACGATCCCGGCCGCGCCGCCCAGCGTGTTGGCGAGCGACTCGCCGACCAGGCGCCCAAGGCTGCCGGCACTCTCGCTGAGACCCGCGACGGCGAGCACGCCTGACATGGCGATGCAGACACAGAGCGCCGCGACCAACCGCCCGGAGAGGGGCTTGCCCTCCAGCGTCCACTCGCCGCGCAGGTACACGAGCGCGGACCACAACAGCACGACGCCGTACAGGGCCACGATGCCGCCGCCCAGCAGGCGGCTCGGCAGGGAGACGAAGGCCAGGATCGGGTTCTGGGCGCCGATGCCGGCGTAAGCGCGTTCCCCTGCCATCAGCGTGAGCACGCACAAGATCAGCGTGCAGCCGAGGACCAGAAGCGCTACCGTCTCGCGGCGGGTCAGATAGCGCCCATCCGGACCCTTGATAGGGAGGAACATGCGCATGGCGGGTCTCCCGAAACCAGTAACAGGATATCGTAGAGCTTCAGGTGAAAGGCTACAAGATAGTGGTCACGCTTTCTCGGCCTTCCCACGCGCCGCTACCAGCCACAACGCTCCCACGACGAAGAGGGCGGCGCTGGCCATGTCTTCCCGAGCGGGCACCGAGCTCAGGAACACCCAACTGAGCACGAAGACGATCACCGGTTGTACGCGGTTCATCAGCGCGGCCTTGGCGGCCCCCAAATGCTCGAGCGCCATCAGGAAGGTCAGGCCGTGCAGATAGGGCCCGACGATGCCCGCGGCCAGGACCGCCACGGCAGTGCCCAAGGTGGCCGGCGGCCCGGCCAGGCGGCCGGTGAGCAGCGCGTAGGCGGCGACCACCACCAGTGCTACTGCGTTGCGCCACACCATCATCACTCGCGGCGGCACCTCCAGCACCCAGCGTTTGGCCCCGACCGTCGCCAGCGAGCCGCCGACTACGCCCGACAGGACGATCAGGAAGCCCGTCCGGTGGGGGACCTCGCCCGACCACGGTTTGTAGTGCAGCACGGCCGCGCAGATGATGCCGGTCCCGATCCACTCCCGGATCGTGAAGCGCTCCCCCAGCAGCCAGACCGCCAGCGCGATGGTGATCAGGATGCCCGACTGGGCGACGCTGATCATGAGCGTCTCGTTCATGTAGTAGAGCGCGACGAAGTGGCTCAGCGTGCTCCACGACATGAGCACTCCGTACAGGAGTGCATAGCGCGTCTTGCCCCGGAGCGGCAGGAAGCCGCGTGGCCCGTCGCAGTACAGCACGTGCGCTCCGCTGGCCAGCACACCCACGCCCAGCGCGTAGGTCAGGAACGCGACGTAGTCGAATCCCTGCAGGTTGGCGTAGATGGCCAGGTTGTAGCGCACGGCGCCGGCGGCCGCCGACAGGAACGCCAACAGGTATCCGTACGTGCGCGCGGGCAGCTTCAAAGGGCGAGCTCGTCCATCAGAACGCCCGCCAGGACTTCCTTCGTCGCCTTGTCGGTCCACAGCACCGACCCGTCGCGCTTCAGGATGTGGAACAGCGCGCCCGGCGCGCCGATCGTCTCCGGTCCGTTGACGACGCAGTAGTCCGCGTTCTTGCGTTCCAGCTTGGCGCGGGCGTTCTCGATCGCGTTGTCGCTCTCGAGCGCGTAGATCACCAGCGTGCGGTCCCCCTTGCGGGCGCCGACGTCCGCCGCGATGTCCGGGTTTTCGACCAGCTGCAGCGTGGGCGGCGTGCCGCGCTTGAGCTTGCGCTTGCTGGGCTCGGCTACGCGGTAGTCGGAGACTGCAGCCACGCAGAGCACGACGTCGGCGCCCGGCAGCCGGCGCAGCACGGCTTCGTGCATCTGCACAGCCGACTCCACGGGGATCACTTCGACGCCCTCCGGCGGTTGCAGCTGGACCGGCCCCAGCACGAGCGTCACGGTGTGGCCGCGCGCAAGCGCCGCGGTGCAGAGCGCCATGCCCATGGCGCCGCTGGATCTGTTGCTCATGTAGCGGACGGGGTCGATGGCCTCCCGGGTGGGGCCGGCGGTGACCAGCAGATGGCTCAGGTGAGCATCTCCCGGATCACGCCGAGTAGCGTCTCGGTCGAGGCGATCTTGCCCTTGCCGTAGTCCCCGCAGGCCAGCACGCCCTCTTCGGGGTCGACGATGCGCACCCCGCGCTCGCGCAGGATGCCCAGGTTGTTCTGGACCGCGGGATGCTCGAGCATGCGCACGTTCATGGCCGGTGCGACCACCACGGGACAGGTGACCGAGAGATAGGTCGTGCCGACGATGTCGTCTGCGATGCCGTGCGCCATCTTGCCGATGATGTTCGCGCTCGCCGGGGCGACCAGGAACAGGTCCGCCAGGTCGCCCAGAGCGAGGTGCTCGGGGCGATCGGCGTAGTCGCCGATGTTGTCGTCCGTGATGACCGGGTTCTGGGTCAGCGTGGTGAAGGTCAGCTCGCCCACGAAGCGCGTCGCCCAGCGGGTCATGGCGACGCGGCACTGCAGCCCCTCCTCCTTGCTGAGGGCCGAGCAGAGGTCCGCCGCACGGTAGGCAGCGATGGAGCCCGTGACTCCCAGGACTATGGTCTTGGCCACGGCGCACATGCTACGAAACGGGTACGGGGAGGGGTAAGGGAACGGGCGGGGGCCGGGCCGGGAGCGGGAGGGGGAGCGAAGTTGGCAGGACGGCCTCCGGCTCTGAACCAGAAGTGTTCGTATGCCCGCGCATTTCGACCTCGCCAGATGTCACGGAGGCCCGAACCATCGCTCCGGCTCCCACTCCCTCTCCCCCTCCCGTTGCGAGCCTGCGAGCAAGTATGATCCGGGTAATGAGCGGGCGTGCGGACCTCGTAGAGCTTCTGGTGCAACGCGGCGTGCTGCGCTTCGGGGATTTCACGCTGAAGAGCGGACGCAAGTCGCGCTACTTCTTCAACCTCGGCAACCTCGACGACGGGGAGAGCCTGGCGCGCATCGGATCGGAGCTTGGGCAGCTGCTGCTGAGCGAAGTGGGCGCGGACGGGTTCGACCTGGTGTTCGGCCCGGCCTACAAGGGCATCACGCTGGCCGCCGCGACGGTCGACGCGCTGTGGCGCGAGCACGGCCTCTCGAAGCCCTTCTGTTACGACCGCAAGGAAGAGAAGACGCACGGCGAAGGAGGCCGCTTCGTGGGCCGCACGCCCGCAGCGGGAACGCGCGTCGTGGTCGTCGACGACGTGATCACCGACGGCGCGACCAAGGTCGACGCAGTGCGTCGGATCGAAGAGACAGGTGCGCAGGTGGTGGCCGTAGCCATCGTCCTGGATCGCCAGGATCCCCATCCGGACGGTGGCGTTCAGAGCGAGCGCTTCGTGAAGGAGACCGGGAAGCGTCTGTTGTCGCTCCTGAGCAAGGCGGACGTCGAGCCCTATCTCGAGGACGGCTCGTCCCCGATCCGATCCTCCCAGTCGTAGGGCTCGTCTTCCTCCAACTCCTCCTCGACGATCTCGTGCGGGCTGGCCGGCGCCTCTTCGTCCGCCTTGGCCTCGTTGATCACGTCGATCATGCGGCGCAGCTTGCCGTTGTCGCGCCGGTTGAAACGCAGCATGATGCGCGCCAGGCCGGGCGCGTCGCCGCCTTCCTCTTCCAGCGGCCCGCCCGCCTCGATCGTGCCGCTCTCCACGATCGACGCGAACTCGTCGTTGAGCCGCTGCATCAGCTCGGGCTCGGGCGGCCGCTGCACGCGCAGCACGAGCTTGTCGCGCACGTAGCGGCTGCTGTGGTAGTTGCTGTAAAAGCGCAGGACCTCCGCCGCTGCCTCGTCCACGTCGTCCGTGACCTTCAGCAGGTTGAGGTCGTCGGGGTCGATGTAGTGCTGGTCCGCCAGGTGGCTGCGCACGTACTCGAGCCAGTCGCGCCAGTAGCTGCCGCCGGGCTGGTCGATGAACACGACGGGCAGGATCTCGCTCTTGCCGGTCTGGATCAGCGTGAGCGCCTCGAAGCCCTCGTCGTGCGTGCCGAAGCCGCCCGGGAACAGCACCACCGCGTGCGCCTCCTTCACGAACATGAGCTTGCGCGTGAAGAAGTAGCGGAACTTGATCAGCTTGGTGTCGCCGCGGATGGTCTCGTTGGCGAGCTGCTCGAAGGGCAGGCGGATGTTGACGCCGAAGGAGCGCTCCCGCCCCGCGCCGCCCTGGGCCGCGCCCATGATGCCGTCGCCGGCGCCGGTGATCACCATCCAGCCGTGCTTGCAGATGGACTCCGCGAAGTCGTACGCCTGTTTCCAGGCGGGGTGCGTCTCCGCGGTGCGCGCGCTGCCGAAGAGTGCCACCTTGCGGATCTGCGCGTAGGGCTGGAAGACGCGGAAGGCGTGCCTCAGCTCCTTCAGCGCGCGGTTGACCAGCTTCAGCTCGCCGCGGCCCGTTCCCTCGCCGGCCATCTTGATCGCGGAAACCAGGATCTCGCGCGCCAGCTCGAAGTCCGACGGCTCCCCGAGCTCTTCCGCCGTGCGTAGCAGCAGCGCCTCGAGCTGGGCGTCCAGCTCGGGCTTGCGGATTTCGTAGCGCCGACGTGTCTTTTTCACCATGGAGGCTCTAAGAGTAACCCTGGGGGGAACCCCATCCCGAGGCCGCTTACGCCAGCGCGGCGAGGATCTCGGCGACGGCCTCTTGCACGTCGCGGTTCACGACGTGGAAGTCGTACTCGTCCTTGCGCGCGAGCTCTTGCCGGGCGGTCTCCAGCCGCCGGTCGATCTCCGCCCAGACGTCGGTCTTACGGCCGCGCAGCCGCCGCTCCAGCTCCTCCATCGAGGGCGGCAGCAAGAACACGAGCAGGCACGGCAGGTCGCCGTCGCGCACCGACGCGGCCCCCTGCACGTCGATGTTCAGGACCGCATGCTCGCCGCGCGCCAGGATGGCCTGCGTCTCGTCCAGCGGTGTGCCGTAGCACGAGCCGTGCACGTTGGCCCACTCCAGGAACTCGCCGGCAGCGATACGGCGTTGGAACTCCTCTTCCGTCAGGAAGTGGTAGTCGACCTCGGGCCGCTCGTTGCGGCGCTGTGCCCGCGTGGTGCAGGTCATCACGCGCACAAAGCCCGGCTCCTGCACGAGCGCTTTGCAGACCGTGGTCTTGCCGACGCCGGAAGGGCCCGAGACGACCACGAGCCGCGGCTCGGTCATTCGAGGTTTTGGACCTGCTCTTTGAGCCGCTCAATGTCGCTCTTCAGCGCGACGACCGCCTTGCCCATCGGGATGTCCACGTTCTTGGAGCCGATCGTGTTCGCTTCCCGCAAGAGCTCCTGCGTCAGGAAGTCGAGCGTGCGCCCGACCGCGCCCTTCTGGCGCAGGTAGCGCTCGAACTCGTCGAGGTGCGCGTTCAGGCGCGCGATTTCCTCGGCCACGTCGGCCTTGTCGGCGAGCAGCGCCACCTCCCGCGCCAACGCCGCATCATCGAGCCGCGCCGAGGTCGCCTCCAGCAGCGCGGCCACCCGCGCGCGCAGCCGCTGGTGCAGCTCACGCACCACCTGGGGCGTGCGCCGCTCGACCTGGGCGACGTTCTTGCGCACGCGCGCCAGGATCCGTTGTAGCTCCTGCACGAGGTGCCGGCCCTCGCGCGCGCGCATCCCGTTCATGGCCTCGAGCGCCTCCTGCACCGTCGCTTTCACCGCGCGCCACTCCGCGGGCCGCAGCGGCTTCTGGCGCACGGGCTCGAGTGCGCCGGGAAGGTGCGCTACGGCATCCGCGCTGAGCACGCCTTCGATCAGGCCGCGCTTGCGCAGCGGCTCCAACGCCCTGGCGACGTCCTCCACGACCCCGGGCCTGAGCTGCACGGCCTGCCCGGGCCTCGTGCGCTCGAAGCGCACCGTCAGGCCGACTGTACCTCGGCCCGCGGCGCGCCGCACGAGCGCTTCGAGGTCGGCTTCGTGGGGCGCCAGCAGATGCGGGACGCGCAGCGAGACCTTGAGGTTGCGGCCGTTGACGGAGCGGGCTTCGGCTTCGACCGACGCCGAACCGCCGCCGTTGCTGGCGGCGCCGTAGCCGGTCATGCTGCGCGGCATGGGCCCGTTATCCGTCCTCCTTGTCGCCGCCGCTGTCGCCGCCGGCGGGCTCCGTCGCTTTGTCGGGGCCGCCGGCGGGGGCGCCGGGTGCTCCGCCCCCGGGCGCAGGTTGCTGCGTCTCCGGGGGGGGCTGGTCGAAGACGCTGGAGTCGTCGGCGGGGGGCCGGATCGCCGCGTACAGGATAGCCAGGACGAAGAACGTGCCCCCGATCCATGCGGTGAAGCGGTTCACGCCACCGCTCTGCACGCCGAAGGTCTCCGCGCCCGCGCCGCCGAAAGCGCCGCCGAGTCCGCCGCCCTTGCCCTCCTGCAACAGGATGATCGCGACCAGCAGGAAGCAGACCAGGATGAAGAGGAACATGAGGATCCCCTTGATGATTCCGGCAATGGCGAGCAGTGAGAGCATGAAGACCTCGGGTCCGTCGAAACCGGGATTCTACGTCAGGCGCAAGCGGCGCGCACGATAGCGCAGAAGTCGCGGGCGTCGAGGCTCGCGCCGCCCACGAGCGCCCCTTCGATCCCGGGCCGGGTCAGCAGGTCGGCGGCGTTTCCGGGGGTTACGCTTCCCCCGTACAGGACGCGCACGGATTCGGCCGCCTGGCCCCAAAGCTCCTGCAGCAGGGCGTGAATCCGGGCGTGCACCGCGGCCGCCTCGTCGGGGGTGGCCGTCACTCCGGTGCCGATGGCCCAGACGGGCTCATAGGCCACCGTGATCTCGGCCGCGCGCCCGGTGACGACGCCCTCGAGGCCTGTGCGCACCTGGCGCTCGACCACGGCCTCGGTCTGCCCGGCCTCCCGTTCGTCGTGCGTGTCGCCCACGCACAGGACGGGCAGGATGTCATGCCGCAGCGCAGCCTTCAGCTTGAGGTTGACGACCTCGTCGCTCTCCCCGAACTCCTGCCGGCGCTCGCTGTGGCCGACCAGCACCCGCGTGGCGCCCATGTCCAGCAGCATCGGGCCGGAGATGGCACCGGTGTGCGCGCCGGCGTCCTCCGCGTGCAGGTCCTGTCCGCCGACGGTGATCTCGCTGTCCGCGACCGCCTCGACGACCGCAGCGACCGCCGGGAACGGCGGGAACAGTGTTACGTCGACGCCCGCGTCCGTGCCGCGCAGCCCGCGGGCCACCGCCGCCGCTAGGTCGGCCCCCTGACGGCGCAGCAGGTTCATCTTCCAGTTACCTGCGATCAGCGGTCTCATGGCTTTGTCACTTGAAGGGGGACGCCGCGGGATTGCAAGGTCTTCCACAAAGCCCTACCTCTACCCTCACCTCTCATTCCTTCCCGTTCCCTTGCCCCTCGAGCACCGGGGCAGGCGTAGAGGTAGAGGCAGAGGTAGGGGGCGCTAGCGCCGCCTAGATCAGCGCTGGTCTTCCCTGGACGATCTCCGCGATCGCGGCCAGGTCGGGGGCCAGAGCGGCGAACTCCGCCGGTCGCAACGCCTGGCGCGCGTCCGACAAGGCCCGCTCCGGCTGCGGGTGCACTTCCAAGAGCACCCCGTCGGCGCCCGCCGCCACCGCCGCCCGCGCCATGGCGGGTACGAGCTCGCTGCGGCCCGTGCCATGGCTCGGGTCGACCAGTACCGGGAGGTGGCTCAGGCGTTTGGCCAGCGGTACGACGCTCAGGTCGAGCACGTTGCGCACCGCCGTGTCGAAGGCCACAAGACCCCGCTCGCACAGGATCACGCGTTCGTTGCCCGTGTTGAGCACGTATTCCGCCGCGCACAGCCACTCCGTCACCGTGCTCGCGCGGCCGCGCTTGAGCAGGATCGGATGGCCCGTGCGGCCCGCCGCCTCGAGCAGCGGGAAGTTCTGCATGTTGCGCGTGCCGATCTGGATCACGGATGCGTAGCGCACGACGTCGTCGATCTGGCGCGTGTCCATCGCTTCGGTGACGACCGGCAGGCCCACCTCGGCGCCGACCTCCGCCAGGAGCTTCAAACCCTCCAGGCCGAGCCCACGGAAGTCGTATGGCGAAGTGCGCGGCTTGTACGCGCCGCCGCGCAGCAGGTTGGCGCCGGCTTCCTTTACCGCGCGCGCAGCGGCCATGAGTTGGTCGCCGTCTTCCACGGCGCACGGGCCCGCGATAAGCGTCAGGCCGCCCCCGCCGATGCGCGTGCCCTCCACTTCGACCACGGTGTCGTGCTCGTGGAACTCCCGCGCGGCGAGGTGGTAGGGCGCTTCCAGGCGCACCACGCGCTCCACACCCGGGAAGGCCTCGAAGGGGATCGCGTCCGTCTGCGACTCCTCGCCCCGCAGCGCGATGATGCGCCGGCCGTGGATCGTGGTCAGCTTCGGCCCGAGTTGTGCGACCTCGGCCGCGTGCAGAACCTGACGTTCCTCCTCGGACGGGCATTGGGGGCGCAAGACGACGAACATCGGGGTGGCTGAGTCTACCGGTCCGCCGAACGCCCCGAAAGCTCTCGGCCGCTGCTTGGCCTCAGCCTCAGCCTCGCGAACGGACCGGGGGCTGCGGCTGCGCCTCCAGCAGGAAGTCAGCCAAGCGGCCGTAGTCCCGGGCGCCCTTGCTGGCGGGGAAGCTGAGGCTTACAGGCTCGCGCCGGAGCACGGCCCGCATCAGTTGCGCGTCGGTGCGCACCGGCGGCAGGACGCGGTCCTGGAGCCAGGCGCGCACGGCCTCGAGGATCTCTGCGCAGATCTTGATGCGCGCGTCGATCTTGGTGGGCAGCACGCGCATCTCGATGCGCTGTGCGGTGCGGTCCTGGATCACCGCGAGCGTCTTGGAGAGGTCGGAGATGGCCTTGATCGAATAGGCCTGGGCCTCGATCGGGACCAGCGCTTCCTCGCAGGCCACCAGCGCGTTGACGGTCACGAGGTTGAGGTTGGGCGGGCAGTCCAGGAGCAGGATGTCGTAGGCGGCGCGCAGCGGCTCCAGCTTGCGGCGCAGAAGCGTCTGGGGCGCCACAACGGCGGCGATACGCGCGTCCACGCCGGCGAGCCGCATGCTTGCGGGGAGCAGGTCGATGCCCGGGATGTGCGTCGCGCGCACGGCGTCGCGCGCGTCCACGCCCCCGGCCAGGACCTCCTCCGTCGTGGGTTCGCCGGCTTCGGGCTCGATTCCGAAGGAGAAGGAGAGGCTGGCTTGCGGATCCAGGTCTATGGCCAGCACGCGGCGTCCGCGCCCGGCGAAGGCGCCGGCCAGGTTGAAAACGGTAGTGGTCTTGCCTACGCCGCCCTTCTGATTCACGACGGCGATGCCGCGGCTCAGGTTGCCGCGAAAACGGGTCACCAGCCGGCGCGCCTCGTCGAAGTCGTAGAAGCGGTGGTTGGCCCTGTCGCGCCGCGCGGCCGGCAGCAGTCCCGTGCGCTCCAGTTCCATGATCTCGCGGCGCTCGACGCCCGTCATTCGGGCTACTTCCTGGAGGCTGAATCGCGGCTTCATCTTGTGTGGTTGGAGCTATTATCCTACGAGATCTAGCGGTGGCGCTCAACGGCGCAGTGCGCTCGTGGACCGCCGGGCGCTATGGAACCGCACACCTCATTCCTGCCCAATGCCGTGTGTTGTAGGATTTTGGTTGGCCGCGATGGCCGAGAGAGGGTCGACGAGCGTTTTCGCTCTCGGCTCACAGGGGGCCTAGGCGCGTGACGACCTTCATCATCGTCGAGGACGATCAGACCCGCGACTTCAAGACGGACAAGGACGAAATCGTCGTAGGCCGCTCGTCTCAAAACGACATCTACATCCGTGACGTGAAAGCTTCACGGAAGCACTGCCGTTTCTTGATGCAGGGCAGCCAGGTCACGCTCGTCGACGACATGAGCCAGAACGGAACCCTGGTCAACGGAGCGCACGTCGATCGCAAGGCGCTGAGCCCCGGCGACTGTATCGAGATCGGCGCGGTCAAGATCTTCTACGACCACCAGCCTGACGAGGCGGGGGACAGCACGTGGACCGAGCAGGACGCCGCGCGCCTGAACACCGCGCCGTTGCCTTCGGAAGGGGACCGCCTCGAACGGCTGCAGCGCATCGCCGCCGCACTCAACTCCGAGATGGATCTGGACCGCATCCTCAACCTGATCATGGACCACGCGGTCGAGGTCTGCCAGGCCGAGCGCGGGTTCCTGGTGTTGATCAAGAACGGCAAGATGTCCGTTACGGTCGCGCGCAACTTTCAGCAGGAGGACATCCTCAACCCGGAAGTCGGCTTCTCCACGACCATCGCGGAGAAGGTGGCCAAGACGGGCGACCCGATCCTGACCGTGGACGCCACGTCCGACGAACGCTTCGTCTCGTTCGCGTCGATCCACGAGATCGCGCCGCGTTCGGTGCTGTGCATGCCGTTCAAGGAGAAGAGCGGGGAGACGGTGGGGGTCGTGTACATCGACAACCGCATCGCGCGCGGGGTCTTCGCCAACGACCACCTGCGTACCCTGCAGAGCTTCGCCCACTTCGCCGCGGGCGCCATCCACCGCGCCCAGCTGTACCGCAACAACGAGCGGCTGGTCTCGAAGCTGGACGCCGCGCTGGGGGAGCTGCGCAACAAGTACGAGGAGCAGGGCGGCCGGCTGCGGGAGATGACCGACGCGCTGAAGCTGCGCCAGGACGAGCTGGAGACCAAGTACTCGTACCACCAGATCATCGCCGAGAGCGCCTCCATGCGGCGCGTCTTCCACCTGCTCGACAAGGTGGTGGAGTCCGAGGAGCCGGTCCTGATCGAGGGCGCGAACGGCACCGGCAAGGAGCTGATCGCGCGCGCCATCCACTTCAACGGCCCGCGCCAGAAGGGCCCGTTCGTGGCGGAGAACGTGGCCGCCATCCCGGAGACTTTGATCGAGGCCGAGCTGTTCGGGCACGTGCGCGGCGCCTTCACCGGCGCCGACCGCGACAAGCCCGGTCTGTTCGAGGTGGCCAGCGGCGGCACGCTGTTCATGGACGAGGTCGCCAACATGTCCTTCGAACTGCAGAAGAAGCTCTTGCGTGTGCTGCAGGAGAAGGAGGTGCGCCGCGTCGGCGGCAAGAAGTCGATCCGCGTCGACGTACGCATCATCTCGGCCACCAACCGCGACCTGCGGCAGATGACGGAGACCGGAGAGTTCCGCGAGGACCTCTTCTATCGCATGAAGGTTCTCAGCATCAACCTGCCGCTCCTGCGCGACCGCGAGGGCGACCTGCCGCTGCTGGTCAGCCACTTCCTCAAGACCTTCACGCCCTCGGGGCGGCCGCCGAAACAGATCACGCCGCAGGCCATGAGCGCGTTCGAGGCCTACACGTGGCCGGGGAACGTGCGCGAGCTGGAGAACGAGATCCGGCGCATGATCGCCGTGGCGGGGGACGTGATTCACGAGGAGGACGTCTCCGAGCAGGTGCGCGGCGGTGCTACGGCCCCGCACGATCGGGATGCTTTGCCCGATCAGGTGCGCAACCTGGATGACCTCGTGCGCCGCGTGGAGGTGGACGAGATCCGCAAGGCCCTGCGGGTGGCGGAGAGCAACAAGACCAGGGGCGCCGAGCTGTTGGGGATTTCCCGTTTCACGCTCCAGCGTAAGATCGAGAAGTACGGTCTAGAGTCGTGAGTCGCACCACCCTGATCCTCCCGTCAGCTTTCCTGCTGCTCGTTCTCTCCGGTCCCGCAGCCGCCGACGAGGTCGTGCTGACCTCGGGCAAGGCGATCAAGGACGTCAAGGTCATCGAGGAGACGGACGCCAAGGTCGTTTACGTGAACAGGCGGCTCAAGAAGGTCACCTACCCGAAGAGCATCGTGCGCTCCGTGGTGCGCAAGCACAGCGTGATCCACGACTACGACGAGCGGCTCGCGGCGGCCACCGACGCCGACGCGGTCATGGAGCTGGCGGCGTGGGCGGCCGCGCAGAAGTTCCACAAGACGGTCATCCGCAGGCTCAACGAGCGCGCGGTGCAGCTGAACCCGCAGCACCCGGCCGCCAACCAGGCGCTTGGGCGCGTGCAGCACAAGGGCGAGTGGATGACGCCGGCCGACCGGGACGCCCGCGCCCGGGAGGACGAAGCGGCGCAAAAGCGCGCCGAGGGGCTGGTCGAGCACGAGGGCCAATGGGTCACGCCCGCCGACAAGGAGAAGCTCGAGCAAGGCTTGCGCCAGTACAAGGGCGAGTGGAAGACCGCGGACCAGATCAAGGAGGCGCAGGGGTACGTCAAGTACGGCGGCGAGTGGGTTCGCAAGGACGAGCTGGCCGTCAAGCGCCTGCTGGGGCCCGCCCGGCGCGCTACGGGCCTCGGCAAGCGGCTCCAGCTGGAGATCTCCGACCACTACGCCGTGCTCGGCGACCTGGAGGCGAAGAAGCTCAAGAACGTCGCCAAGACGATGGAGAAGCTGTACGCCGAGTGGCTGCGCGTCTTCCCGTCGTCGAAGGACGAGAACCTGCTCGAGGGCAAGCACCGCGTCTACGTCTTCCGCAAGAACCCGCCCTACCGGCGCCTCGCGCGCTGGGCCTTCGAGCAGCAAAAGCAGTCACAGCGCTGGGACCCCGCGCGCCTCAGGATGGAGAAGGTGCGCACGTCGCTGCGCCAGAGGGTGACCTCGTTCTGGGAGGTGCACTTCAAGCGCGTCAACCCGCAGGGAGACCAGTACGGGCGCGCGGATACCGAGATCATGAGCGCGCACGTTCAGATGCCCGATCCCTACGAGGGCCTGCGCGCGCACTGCGTGCACTTCGGCGGCAACATCCTGGTCACGCGCTTCGTGAACGCCTACCGCTTCCCGACGTGGTGGCTGAACGAGGGCATCGCCTACTACTTCGAGAAGCGCATCACCGGCAAGATCCACACGTTCAGCGCGGACGTGGGGGGCGGCGGCTACACCTCGGGGGATATCGAGGGCGACCGCAAGAACCCCTGGCTGGACACCGACAACTGGCCCGGCCAGCTCGCCGGCCTGGTGCAGAAGCGGCGCGACCCGCAACTGCAGAAGATGAAGGGCAAGGACATCTTCAGCGACTCGAACCGCCTCACGGCCCAGGAGCTGGCCAAGGCCTGGAGCGTCGTGACCTACCTGATCCACTCCGACGCGAAGAAATTCGAGGCCTTTGTACGCGACGCCAAGCAGGGCCCGGGGGACACGGCCGTGGAGCGCGAGACGGCCTCCGTGATCAAGCACTACGGCGGCTACGACAAGGTCGAGAAGGGCTGGCGGAAGTACGTGGGGAACAACTTCCGAATCGTCCGATAACGAGGCTAGACCAATAGGAAGCCGGCCCGGGCCCGGAATGCCCGCCGCGTGGCGCGTTACAATTAGGGGCTCAAGCCGGCGGTCGGTCGTCCCCTGCCCACATGCCTCGAATCGCGCTGCTGTTGCTCCTCCTCTGCCTGCCCGCTCCGGCGCAGGAAGACGGTCTCAAGAAACCGCCGCTGATCTTCTTCCGCACGCCGGACCCGAAGACGAAAAAGGAGATCCGGGCCGAGATCAAGAATCTCAACGACTCCACCATCGTCGACCGGCGGCGGGCGCGGCGGCGGCTGGCAGACATCGGCATCTGGTCCGTGCCTGCGCTGTCCGCTACGCTCGAGGGCAAGAAGCGCGAGAAGGACATGCGCGTGCGCATGAACGCCATCCTCACGCTGTCGCAGCTGGAGGACCCGCGCTCCCTGCCTTCTCTCCGGGCCGCAGCGCACGATTCCGATTCCTGGGTGCGCCGCTCCGCCATGCTCGTGCTCGGCCACTTCCGGCAGGGGGCGGATCGTGACCTGCTGCTGGAGGCGATGCGCGAGATGCGGTCCAACCGCAAGCATCAAGCAGCGGCGGCGCTGGCCGCGGCCAAGCTTCCGCGCACCGGCGATGACCTGCTGGGCATCGCGCTCTTCCCGCTCATGAAGCGTGACGACGCGAACATGGCCGGCATGCTGCTGGCGGCGATCGTGGCTACGCCCGACTCGCCGGAGCCGAGGCGTGCGAAGCTGCAGAAGCTGCTCGAGAAGCGGCTCGAAGAGGACTCCAAGCTCGTGCGGCGTGTGGCGGCCACTGGGCTGATCGCCCGCCCGGGGTTGCCGGGGATCCTGCCGCGCCTGCAAAGGCGCATTCGCAGGGAAAGGGACAAGCACGTGCGCGCGCTGCTGTATGGGGCGATCGCCGCCTTGCCGCGCACCGACGCGATCCGCGTGGTGTTGCTGAAGACGGCCACCGACGCGAACGAGAAGCGCGAAGTACGTGCCGCCGCCGCGCTGGGGCTGGCCGACGAGTGGCCGCCCTCGGACTTCTGGAACGACGACGACCGCTACAAGAAGCTGCGCTTCGCCGCACGCAAGGGCGGCAACAACGACCTCACGGCCGCGCTGATGTTTGCGCTGGCGCACACCGGCCGTCCGGAGGCCGTCGACGAGTTGCTGCGCTTCTTCCGCCAAGGCAATAAGTACGCCAAGATCTACAGCGCGGGCTGCCTGGGGCACCTCATAGCCTTTCCGGCCGCCGGAAAGTTCGACAGCGAGCGTGCCGAGGAGATTCGTCTGACGCTCGTGCACTCCCAGGTAACGGACCCGCGCCTGAAGCGAGTGCGCGACGCGGTCCAGCAGTTGTTCTGGGAAAGGCGGGACCCGGGGATGGTGTTCGGCCGCCTGGGCGACATCGATCCCTACGGCATGTGGAGCCGCAGCGAACGGGAGCGTGCGCTGGACCTGGTCAACGCACGCGTGTACGAGGTTCTGGAGCTCGACTACGTGGCGGACGCGGGTGACCGCGAGCGCACGACGAAGCAAGACGACGACGGTGACGACAGTGACTCGGGAGACGAGGAGGAAGACGACGGGGACGGCAGCACCGCACCCAAGATCCCCGGCAAGGGAACCGGCACGACCAGCCGCTCCGCCGAGGAGAACGATCTGATCGACTTCCTGCGCCATAGGCCCTACTACGAGGAGCACGACCTTGGCCGTTAGGCAGCAGGACTTCCTGTTCGCCGAGCACGTGCTCCGGCGCGGCTTCGCCAACGAGGAGCAGATCGAGGAGTGCCTTGGGCTGCTCACGCGCCTCAAGCAGGAGATGGACATCCAGGACTCGCTCGAGGCGCTGCTGGTCAAGAAGGGCTTTCTGGCCCCCGCGCAGGCCCAAGCGGTGCGCGACGAGATCCAGGCGCGGAAAGAGGGCAAGTCGCGCAACGCCATCGAGGGCTACCGGCTGATCGCGCGGCTGGGCGCCGGCGCCATGGGCTCGGTCTACAAGGCGCACCACGTCAAGCTCGACATCCCGGTCGCGATCAAGGTCCTGCGCCAGGACCACGCCTCGTCCAGGACGCAGATCGAGCGGCTCAAGCGCGAGGCGCAGCTCGCCGCGCGCCTGAACCACCCGAACATCGTGCGCAGCCTCGACGTGGGCGAGTCGAACGGCTTCCACTACTTCACGATGGAGTACGTGGAGGGGACCACCGTGCGCGAGCTGTTGCGCAAGGGGCCGCTCCCCGAGAAGGAGGCGCTGCGCATCCTCGAGCAGGTGACGCGCGCGCTGGAGCACGCGCACGCGCAGGGCGTCGTGCATCGCGACGTGAAACCGGGCAACATCATGATCACGCCCGGCGGCACGTTGAAGCTGGCGGACTTCGGCCTGGCCCGCGGCCAGAAGCCCAGCGACCTGACCATCGCCGACGCTGCCATCGGGACGCCGCAGTACCTGGCGCCCGAGCAGGCGCGCAGCGCGGCCGACGCCACGGGGCGTTCGGACCTCTTCAGTCTCGGCGCCTCGCTCTACCACATGGTCACCGCGCGACCGCCCTTCTCGGGCGACAACCTGGGCGAGATCTTCCACAAGGTCTTGCTGTGCCAGTTCGATCCGCCGGAAACGGTGGTCCCGAACCTGAGCCTCGAGGTGCTCTACCTGATCCACAAGCTGATGCGCGCCAATCCGCGCGAGCGCTATCAGAGCGCGGGGGCCTTGCTGCAGGACCTGGAGACGCTGCGCGCAGGCCAGAGCATCGTGCCGGCGGGCTTCCGCGGCGACTACAAGGCGTTTCTGGCCAAGCGACGCGCGAAGCGCCTGGGCTACGTCGGCGCCGGCGCCGCCGTTGTGCTCGTGGCCACGTTCTTCATCGTCGGCAGCGTGCGCCGTGCAAGGGAGCGTGAGGAGAATGCGCTCTATTGCAGCAAAGCGCGGGAGATCGGGAGTCAGCTTTCGGGTCAGTTCTCGAGCTGGGGGCCTGGATTCGAAGGCTCTCTCGCACAAGCCAAGGTGTTTCTGGAGCAAGAGCTGGAGGCCAGGGCGGAACTGTGTTCTGCCGAGTTCGGCGCCGCGCTCGGCGATCTCCGCACCCGGCTTGGGTGGGTCACTCAGGATCTCGAGGCCCTGACGATCGCGGCCGAAGTGGAGGACGCGCGCGAAGGCCTTGCGACGGCGCATGAGAGAGTTCCCAACAAAGCCAACTTCGACGGGACCGAGGACCGCTTGCTCAGGGTTCGTAAGGAGTTGCGGCGCCTCTCGGACAGCGGCGCGCGCCGCCTCTGGCAGGCCGCCTTCGACGAAGCGGACTACGGTGACGCAGAGGAGGCGCACGCGGCCCTGAAGAAACTCGCGCAGGATCTGCACGAGGGGTTTCTGTACCTCGAGAGCGCGAGCGTCAAGAAGGTCGAGAACCAGATCGAGTGGCTGGAGAAGATGGTCCAGCGGTGGAAGGATGCGGAGCGGGACTACGGCGAACCCTTCGAGCTCAGCCTCGGTGCCAAGCTCTTCAAGACCGCCAGCGAGCACTTGAGGAACCTGGAGGACGCGCGCAGCCGGCACCGCGCGTGGGCTCAGAGCCAGGGTGTCCATGCGAGCCTACTGCGTCTCTTCCCGGCCAAGGATGAGAGGAGGTTGGTAGCCCTCGATGCGGCGGAGCGGGAGGATTGGCGTCGCGTGCAGCAGATCGCGCGGCAGCACATCGAGCTAGGACGTTGGGACGAGGCCTCCGACGACTTCCACAGGTTCTGGCTCCGCGCCGACGCCCTGAAGGGCCAGGCCGACGCCAAGAAGAAACAGACCCTGAAGCGGCGCGACGAGGTCGTCGAGAACCAGAACGCCCTGTTTGCCGGCATCGAGCACCGGTTCTTCGACTTCGCCGGCAGGCGTGACTACGCGGCCGCCAAGAGCCTTGTCGACGATGCGCTCGAAGACCACGTGTGGATTCTCGCTCCGGCCGACCGAATCCAGAAGCTGCGGGACGACGCCGTCTTGTATCAAGAGCTTCACGACCGCTTCTTGGGCCGCGTGACTCGCCTCCAGACCATCGCGGCTGCAGGCAAGCAGTTGCGAGCGGACAGCGTTCAGGTCACCGAGGATCCCGACCGTTTCCGTGCCAGGCTGCGCCACGGAAGAGAAGAGGTGACTTTCGCGCTCGCCGACCTGACCCGCGCGGACCTGCAGAACGCCCTGGACTTCGATCCCAACGAGTCCAACGACGAGAGGCTGCGAGCCTACTTCGAGCTCGCCGAGGGGTACGGCGAGAAGCTCGATCCGCGCAAGGCGCTCAGGCTCTTCGAGACGGCGGGCAAGAGCCTGAAGCGACTCGGGGAGCGGCGCAGCGGGATCGTGGAGCAGCTGGCCGGAAGCACGCAGAAGGAGGTGGAGCGGCGCGAAGCCAAGGCCGAGGAGATGTTCAACCTCATGATGAAGACGAAGACGCGCTCGGAGTACTCCCTGGCGCTCCAGTGCTGCAGCCGGCTGCGCGATCCGCAGAGCCTGCGGTACACGGACTT
>JAPUHK010000049.1 GCA_027297745.1 Planctomycetota bacterium
TCCCATCTTCCTTTCGTTCCTCCCTACTGTGCCCCACGGGGGGGGACGAGGCTACAGCTTGGGCGCCTTCTTGTTCACGCCGAAGAACGCACGCGCGCCGTCCTTCTGCGCCTTTTCGAAGTCCGGCACCAGCGCGTCGTAGGCCTTGAGCGACTTCTTGGACAGCTTGTGGTTCTT
Source organism: Planctomycetota bacterium (assembly GCA_027297745.1). Lineage (GTDB taxonomy): Bacteria > Planctomycetota > PLA2 > PLA2 > PLA2 > JAPUHK01. Next base: position 178 of record JAPUHK010000049.1, read on the forward strand.
GGCGTCCTTGCGCCAGGCCTGCATCTGCTTCAGGAAGAACTCGCGGTCGGCGCCGCGATGATGCAGAAAGCCCTTCTGCAACCCCTTCACGCCCGCGTCGAAAGCCTTGGCGGGGTTTCTCTGCTTGTGCTGCCAGAACTTGTCGAACTGCGCGTCGAACGCCTTGCGGTGCGCCTGGAGCACGCCGTCCCAGGTCTTGGCGAACTCGTCGCAGGCCGGTACGCCGCGGAAGTTGCGCACGAACATCGGAAGGTGCGCGACCCAGGGCGCGCGGGTGAACTTGAGCTTCTTGGGATCGGGCGCCCGGATGGCTTTCACGTGCATCTCCGCCAGCTTCTGCACTGCGTCCACGGTTTTTCGGGACCGCTTCTTGAGCGCGGGCGGAGCCTCCTCCAACGACAAGATGTGCTGCGCCAGCAGATAGGCGCCGGCGTAGTCGTGCCGGTCCTTGCCGGTGACCTTCGTGAGCATGTCGAGGCAGGCCGCGAGGCGCGCGGCGTCGGTGGTGGTCATGCCCTCCACCCAGGCCAGCTGCTGGGACGTGTGGCGCGTCTTGCCGTTGTGCTCGGCGGGCCAGTGGTTCCAGCCCTCCAAGGGGCGCAGGCGCACGTGCGGGTACTTCTTCTCGACGAACCCCCCATAGCTGTAGGCGCTCTGGAAGTAGGGCACGACCGGGTCCTGCGTGCCGTGCATAAGCACCACGGCCTGGCCGTGCTGCCGGGTGCCTTGCTGCGTGCCGGACCACACGCCGCTGGCGTGGCCGACCACGCCCTGCACGTCCTTCGGATACTCGCCGGCATACAGGAACGCGAAGAACGAGCCCTGGCTGTGGCCGTACACGTAAGTGTTGGTGAGGTTGAGCGCCTTCTTGATCTCGACGTGCAGCTGGTGCAGCCGCTTCGTGTCCTTCTTGCTGCGCAGGAAGTTGAAGCCGCCGCGCCCGTTCGGCGTCGTCCCGTCCGGGCTGACCACCACGTCGTCGGCGCGGAACTCGCCCGCCTTGTGGTTCCAAAAGCCCCAACCCGCGCTGAGGTTGGACCCGTGCAGGATCAGGGTCAAGTTGGCGCCCTTCTTCGGATCGAAGTGCTTGGGGATGTAATGGCGGTAGCCAAGCCCGTTCTTCCCCTTCCAGGCGTAGACGCTGCCCTTGGTGCGCGGACCCGGCTCCCTTTCCTTTATGTCCTCCTTGGCCACCGCAGGGAAGGCCGCGATGAGCAACGCCAGAACGATCCGTACCCACATGGCCTGCCTCCCGAGCCGGGCACCCACCGGCTCTCCTCTACATAGGACGGGCATGAGCGGGGCGAGGTCAGAGCCGCTACGCGTTCCGCGCGGCGTGATCCTCGAGCAGGCAGATGCGGTTTCCATCCTGATCCTCCAGTAAGCGCAGGCGCAGCGCGTCCTCGCGCAGGCCACGGAGCGGCGGCACGATCCAGCCCATGCGCCGTAGCAGGCGCCCGACGTGACGCGGATGGTGGACGACGCCCGTCAGCTTCCGGATCAGCGCCGCGATCGCCGCCAGCGACCACTCATCGAGAGCGTAGCCCCACGCGCGCGGACCCCGCAGCAGCGCTGCGTCGATGGCGGCCAGCTGGGACGAGTCCAGCTTGGGACGCCGGCCTCGACGCCCGGGCGTCAGGAGTGCCGCGCGACCCCGCGTGCGCCAGATGCGGTGCCACTGCAGCGCCGTGACCCGAGACACGCCGAGCCGGCGCGCCACGGCCGCCTGCGTCGCGCCCTGCTCAAAGAGGTCCGCGGCCTGCCGGCGAGCGTTCATGCCCCCGACGATAGGCGCTCGGCGCGGTGTTAGTCAATTCCGCGACGGGACACGCTTGACGCCGCAGGCGGGGGTGGGCCATGCTGGTCCCCAAAGGAGCCGTCATGATCGACAACGGAAACGCCACGCTCTTCGTCTCGGACATGGACCGGGCGGTCGAGTTCTACACGCAGACCCTGGGGCTGAAGCTGCGCCGCCGCTTCGGCAACCATTGGGCGGAGGTCGAGGCGGGCCCCGACCTGGTCATCGGACTGCATCCCGCGACCGAAAGCTCACCGGCTCCTCCGGGGACCGCGGGCTCGGTCCAGATCGGCCTCATGGTGGACGAGCCCCTCGAGGAAGTCATCAGCAAGCTGCGCGAGCAGGGTGTGACCTTCACAGGATCCGTGATCGACGACGAGGCCGGCCGGTTCGCCTACCTGTCGGACCCCGACGGCAACACGCACTACTTGTGGGAGAACAAGCCGCAGCACGAGCCGGCCTAGACGCTAGGGCCAGGGCGAACACGGCCCCGCACCATCCCTTCCCGTGCAAGGGGACAGGACAACGGTTGCCCTGCCGCGCTTAGGAGGCTACGGGCGCCGTCGGCGTGCGCCACCAGGAGACGAGACCCGCGAGCAGCACTGTGGACTCGACGCCGGCGAAGATCATGAGCCCCTTCATGGGGCCGTGGGTGAACCCGTAGCTGTGCAGACCGATCCCCAGCAGATTCACGCCCCACCAGCTGAACGCCACCACGCCCCCGACGAGGATGGCGGACATGCAGATGCCGTGGCCCTTGATGTAGCCGCCCATGCGGGCGTGCAGCAGCGCCAGTTGCGACAGGACGATCAAGAGCGCGCCGTTCTCCTTGGGGTCCCAGCCCCAGAAGCGCCCCCAGCTCTCGTTGGCCCAGACGCCACCGAGGATCGTGCCGACGACCGAGAACAACAGCGCGAAGCAGATCACGCCGTAGACCATGCGGACGATGTTGCGGTAGAAGGCGGGGTCGTCGCGCTTGAAGCCGACGGCCCGCCCGATGACATGCACGTGGGCGATGGCGGCGGCCAGGAGACCGGCCGCGTAGCCGATCGTGATGCAGGTCACATGCGTCGCCAGCCAGAAGTTGGTGTCGAGCACCGCCACCAGCTGCGGCATCGTGTCCACCTTGTCCATCAACTCGTAGCGGTTGGCCACGAACAGCCCGACCACGCCCAGGATCGACGCTGTGGCCAGCGCGATGCGGCGCCGGTTGATGATCTCGATCACGAGCGAGGCGAGCACGCCGATAGACGTGATGAAGAGGATCGTCTCGTAGAGCGTGCTGACGGGCGGCCGCCCGCGCAGGATGCAGCGCAGCGTGATGCCGATCGCGTGCAACGCGAGACCGCTGCCGAGCAGCAGGTACACGCTGCGCAACAGCCACTTTCCGGCCTTCAGCCAGCTGAAGGCCACGAGCAGGAATGCGCCCAGGTAGAGCAACAGGCTGTGGTGGAAGGGATCGAGTCGGTAGTAGCGGACCTCGAGCTCGATCTTGTCGTAGGCGCCGCGGGTGCGCGCCGCGCCCGAGCCGCTCTCCTGGAAGCGCTTCAGTCCGGCCCGGAACGCCGCCGCGTCGTCGCGGCGGCGCAGCGTGTCCTCCAGATCACGGAGCATCTTCAGGTGGCCCGCCGGCAGCGCCTGTCCGTCCTGCGACCAGGACAGCAGGTCGCGGGCGGTCATCCACTCGTCGCCGGACAGCGGAGGGAACAGCGCCAACGCATAGCAGTTGTGCAGCCGCCGCTTGAGCTGCTCAAACAGGAAGTTCGCGGCGGGGCGCAACGCTTCGGCCTGCTTGCCCTCTCCGGACGCGTCCCGAAGGATCTCGGGGAAACGGTACAGGGCCTCGCTGACGCGAACGCCGGGCTTGCCTCCGAAGTACGGCGCCAGCCCCTCGACCTGCTCCAGGATCACGTCGCGGCGTGCGAAGTCCAGATAGTGCGCGTAGCCCTCGAACTCGTCGAAGGCACCCACCAGGTCCACGATCTGCCCTTGCACCACCGTGCGGTCTTTGCCGTCGATCCGTCCGTACTCGTGGCCGAGCCTGAACAGCTTCTCGCGCGCCGGAAGCAGGTCGTCGTACGAATAGCGGTCACGGCGCTTCTTGCCTTCGTGCTTCAGGCCGAGCGCGTCGAGCACGGCGCTGTCGGGGATCAGGAAGACCGGCTCGCGGCGCGCCGCGTCCGGGTAGTACAGCACGTTGAGCAGCCACTCGAGCGACGTGACCTTGTTCCCGTCGGAGTCGCGCAGGGAGCGCTTGTGGTTCATGCGCAGCAGGCTGAAGGCGGCCACGGTCGACAGCGGCTTGAGACGCCCCCCGTCCTGCACGGGAATGTGGGACGCGGTCGTGAGCGCGTCATCCGACCACGTGCGCGGCAGCACGACATCCTGCGGCATGCTGGGCACGCGGTCCTCGTTCGCGAGGGACGGCGGCGCGAGCAGGAGCGCGCCCAGAAACACGAGCCAAAGGCGATGCCCGAGCCTCATGCGCGCCTCCCGGCTTCGGCCCGGATGTGCCGCGTCAGCTTGCGCAGGAACTGCCACAGCAGACCGATGCCGATGATGATGCAGGCCACGAGCGGCCCCTGATCGGTCGGGTTGTGCACCACGGAGAAGGTGCTGAACAAACGCGCCCCCGGCGGGGCGTTCTGCGGGCCCCAGCCGGACTGGTAGAAGATGAACCCGCCGTGGCGCATGGGCGCGTTCATGCTGATGTGGATGTCCTGGGCCACGCCCGCCTGCATGCGCGTGATGTCGCTGCTGAAGGAGCTGGCCATGCCCGTGCGCGGGTGCAGCTTGCGCTGGAAATCGCGCAGCGTGACCTTGAAGGGCAGCCCCCAGGTGAGATGGCGGAAGTCGACCGCCACGTCGCGGCCGCCGATGCGCGTCCGGTAGGGTGCGTTCTGCGCGCCCCACAGGAGCGCCTCGCGCCGCATGCCGTTCGGGTCCACCAGGGTGACGGTGAGGCCCGCGATGTCTTTCTCGGCCTCCATCTCCAGCTGCAGGGGCTCGAGACCGAAGCCCTCGATGCCGTCACGCGGCCCGCCGACGCGGCGCGGCCGGCAGTTGGCCAAGAAGCCCCGTAGCTCAACCGTGAAGGGCATCCCCTCCGCGCGGAAGCGCGCCACGTCGCCGGCCTCCAGCCACGCGAAGTGATCATTCGGGATCACATACAACCGCTCGCGGCCTTCGGGCAGTCGCTCCGTGACCGTGACCTCCCAGTCGTAGTAGCTCGCGAACCGGCTCGAGCTCTGCCCCTCGTAGAGCGTCATGTGACCCTTGTCCGAGCTAGCGTACTCGACCAGGCCGCTGAGCAGCAGCACCGCGATGCCGATGTGGATGACGAAGATGCCGCCGCGCGACCAGGTGCGGCGCATGCGCAGCATGCCGCCCACGAGGAGGTTTATGAACAGGAGGCTCAAGAGCACGAGGGCGCTGGGGAACGGGATTGAGAAGAGGCCCAGGTCGAGCATGAAGCCCGGAAACGAGTCGAAGTAGATCTCACGCACCTGGTGCAGGCTCATGTGCGCTTGCGCGAAGGTCCCGAAGAAGGTCAGCACCATCAGGCACAGCAGGACGATCACCGCCAAGCCGAAGGAACCCAGGCGCTGCACCAACCCGGAAGCGATCTTGCCGAGGGTCAAGCCCTCCCCCGACGTACCGCTCTCGGAGATGTTCTCCAAGGGGCTCGTTTCCGGTTCGCTGCTCACGGCGCCTTCAACGACTCGCAGAACGCGACGAAGTTGTCCTTTTCCTTTT
>JAPUHK010000005.1 GCA_027297745.1 Planctomycetota bacterium
GTCCACCCAATACTCGTCCCCCTCGCGGGAGAGGGAGTAACGCTTCCCCCGGATCTCGAGCGTGCCGCTCCAGTCGGCGAGCATCGTCTCGGGCGTGACGACCTGCGTCATCGTGCGGTGATAGGAGCGATGCCAGCTCTCATACTGCGACGGGTGGCAGCTCTTGCACGCCTGCGAGGAGACATAGCCGCGGTTGCGCTCGGCCACCGGGCGCTCCTGGGTGAGGGGGTCGCCTTCGCTTCCGGCGCGCGCCCTCCGCGGGAACTGCGCGGCGGCGGCGGCGGCCGCGACCAGGACGACCAGCAGCGCGAGACCCCTGAGCCTCCGATCCGCCGTCCGCGCGAGCAGCGCGACAGCCGCGACGACGGCAAGGACGGTCAGGGCCAGCTCCATCGCTGCGGATTATGACACGGGGCCCCGGCGCGCTCACTTCAGAAGATCGTGGTCCGTAAGATACCGTCGCAGTAGTTCCGCGGTGCGGCGATGGCCGTCCAGCTGCACCGCGACATCGTCGCGGCCTGGGAAGCGCACTGCAGTTAGGACCTATCGGTCGCGGCGGATGCGCGCGAGGGCGTGCTGGGCGGCGCCCTTGACGCTCGCGTTCTTGTCGCGCGCGGCCTTCTTGAGCGCCGGCAACGCGGCGGCGAACGGCTCCTTCAGCTCCGGCGGATCCATGAAGCCGCGCGTGTAGCGGTAGGGGGTCTGCAACATCACCAGAGCCATGGCGGTCGAGTAGACGCGCCCCCCATCAGGTCCCCAGGGCCCGATCGGATCCCAAGATCCGGCGCGCGAGCCGCTGCCGGCGGCGTGCTGGACGGGGAGCAGCGCCTGGTCGAGTTTTCCGCGCCACTTCTTCCAGTCCGAAGTGCCGGCCTGGTGCATGGTGAGCGTGCCCCAGTGCCAATAGTAGAGGTCTATGCAGCCCTTGGCAGGATCCCAGACCGGCGGTATTTCCCGGATCTGCGCGAGCCCCGGCCCCCAGGCCCCCTTCCAGGCGCTGCTTCCGCACAGGTATCGCCCCCACCATGCGGCCGACGTCATCGATTGGCTCAGCTCCGCCGGGAACGCGTCCTGGAGACCTTCCGGGCGCGCGGGCGAGCCGCCGGGTTGGATGTAGCCGGTGACGCCGAACTCAGGGTCGCTCATCTTATGGAGCCAGTTCGCTGCGCCGTCGAACGCCTCCAGGTCCACCCGCAGGCCAGCCAGGTCGCCGATGCGCAGCGCCATCACCATCCAGGCCGTGACCGAGGTGTCGTTGTCTCCGGCACGCACGCCGTAGCGCCATGCCCCGTAGGGATTGCGCGCGGAGGCGATGAAGTCGAGCCCCAATTGCGCAGCGTGCCGGTAGCGCGCATCCCGGGTCAGGAGCCAGCCCTCGCACAGCGCGAGCGTCGACAGCGCGTGGTTGTAGACGAATTTCTGGTGGTTGCGGGGACCGAAGCAGCCCGGGCGGTCCTGAATCGACATCAGGTAGCTCAAGCCGCCGTCCACGTTCTTCGCGTATGGGTTCGCGCCCCCCCGGTCGGTGTACCCCAGGCCGAGGAAGCTGAGCACGGCCAGGCTCGTGACGCCGGGATCATACAGGGCCTTGCCCGGTCCGTCGCACTTGTCCTGGGCGGGATCGTGCTTCATGAATTCGTCCGCGTCCCAGAACCCGCGCAGCGGCTCACCCGTCAGGTCCTGGTGGGCGGCGAGCCATTCCAGCCCGAGATCGACCGTGGCGCGTACGATCTTGTTGCGCTCCCGGCCCCAGCGATCGGGCCGTTCGACCAGTCCCACGCCGCTCGCGCTTGCGATCTCACCCAGCGCGTGCGCCGCCACCGCGCGCAACTCAGGCGGATCGGCGGTTTCCCCGTCGACCACGAAGCACGCCGCCAACTCGGGGATGGCCTCGCGCGCATCCCAGCGCATCGTTCTGAGCACGCCGGCTGCCTGCACGCGGAGGGGCAGCGGTGCGGCCTTGTCGCCGACGACGGAGCGCAGCATCTTCAAAGCCGCCGTGTGATCCTCGCCGAGGCGCCACAACGCGAAGGCCGAGGCCACGCGCACCTTCGCCTGCGGGTCTTGCAGCGACTTGCCGAGGCCCGTCACGACCGACTTGGCGCCAACGCCGACCCTGCCCAGGGCTTGCGCCGAGCTTGCACGAACGCCGGCGTCTTTGTCTTCCAGCGTCGTGGTCAAGCCCGCCGCCGCTTTCCAGGCCCCCGGGCCGATGCCGCCCAGCCCGACGGCTGCGGCGGCGCGCACGTACGGATACTCGTCCTCGAGCAACCGCTGCAGATCCGGCGCCGCTGAATCCGCCGGCGACCCGATACCGCCCAGGCACTCCGCGCAGTCCGCGCGGTAGCGGGAGTCCGGATCCCCCAGCGCACCCGTGAGCGCAGCGACGGCAGGCCAACCGATGCGCGGCAGGGCCACTAGCGCCGCCGGACGCTCCTCGGTCTTGAGCGCGCGCATCAGCGGCCCGACCGCGTCCTTCCCGTACCGGACACACGCGTGCAGGCAGGCCGCGCGCACGGACTCGTCCGCATCGTCCAGATGCCTGACGAGACTGGGCACGACGACGTCCGCGTATCCACCCAGGAGGCCGAGCGTCTCCGCCGCGGCGGCGCGCACCTGGGGCTCCTTGTCGTCGAGCACGCGGTGCACAGGCGGCACGATCTTGTGCGCCGACTTCTTCGGGAAGCGCAGCCCATAGGCGGCGGCGGCGCGCGTGCCTGCTTTACGGCTACGCAGGGCACCGAGCAGGTCCGCCAGCGCAAGCTCCTTCGGCATGTTGCCCAGTGCCGTCGCGGCGGCCGTGCGCAGATGGATCTTGGGAGAGTCCAGCGCCTTGACCAATGCCGGGATCGCACGCTCGCCGTACGTCACGAGCGCGGACGCCATGTGCTTGCGCACCTGTTCGTCCGGATCGTCCAGCGCCGCGACGAGCGCATCTAGCTTCTTGATGGGCAGACGCGGCGGGCTGCCGGGCGCGCCGCGCGGGGGCGCCCAGTTCCAGTCGAGCACCTGGGCTACGCCGCGCCGGATCTCGACGTTCTTGCTCTTGAGACCCTTGACGAGCGCGTTCGGGTTGGAGCCGCCCACTCTGCGCAGCGTGAGCCGCACCTCGGTGCTCACGTAGCTCACCGGGTCGTCGAGGAGCTTGAGCAGGGCGGAGACCGCCGACTTGGCGGCGCTGCCTCTCCGGCCCAGACGGACGACGGCCTGGTAGCGGACCTTCGCTTCGCGCGACCGGAGGTCGAGGATGGACTGCCGGATCTGCTTGTCCTGCGCGCCTGCGGGGAGCGCGGCGAGCGCGACAAAGACAGCGACGGCGGCGGCCGGACCTCTCATCCCCACGCCGCGATTGTAGCGACTCGGGCGCAGCCGCATGGCGCGGCTACTTCTCGAGGGCTTTCTTCACCGCCTCGTAGGCGTTCATCAATCCGGCGCCGGTCTCGTTGTCCTTGCCGCGCGGCGGGATGTCCTTCGCGGTCTGCTCCAGGATCTCCTTCACCCTCCATACGTTCGTGTCGGGCGCCGCAGAAAGGATCAACGCGCACACGCCGGCCACGTGCGGCGCGCTCAGAGAGTTGCCGTGCCTCCCGTTGTTGTCCGGCAGGTAGCCCTCGTCCCCGGGTGCGCACAAAGCGATTGCCGGACCCGGGAAGGCGCACACGTCCGGCTTTATGAGCCCCTTCGGCATGGGGTAGTCCTCGTAGAACTCCACCCCGGCCCATTCCACCGGCCCCTTGCTGACGAAGCGCGGAAACTTCTTCTTCTTCGTGACCCCGCCGGCGCAGATCACGCACGGGATCCCCTCGGGGATGCGGATCTGGACGGGGATCTTGGCGCGCGGAAAGTTGCCGGCGCCGGAGATCTGCACGAGACCCGCGCAGCAAGCCTGCTCGCTCATCAGCCGCCACAGCCCGCGCGTGTTCCCGAGCCCCGGCAGCGAGAAGCTCATGCTCAGCACGTCGGCGCCTTGCTCGAGCGCGTACTGGTACGCCCGCGCCGCGAGGTACGGCCCGCCCCACGCGATCAGCGGCATCAAACGGGCGCGCGGCGCGACGCCCGTCACCTTGCCGCCGGTCCCGTCCCCGGCGACAACGCTCGAGGTGAACGTCCCGTGATGCACGTTCCCCGGCAGCACCTCGGGCTTCCAGCGGACGAAATGGAAGCCGTACAGGTCGTCGACCAGCCCGTTGCCGTCGTCGTCCTTCCCGTTGTTGGCGACCTCTTTCGGGTTGATCCAGATGTTGCGCCTGAGGTCCTGGTGCTTGTAGTTCACGCCCGCGTCGAGCATTGCCACGATCACGCCGGCGCCCGTCACGTGGAGCTCTTCCCAGACCTTGGGGACGTGCAACATCTCGAGGTTCCAGGGGATCTTCTTCTTCTTCGCGCTGAACGGCTCGCGCCGCGCCGGCTTCAGAACCTCGGAGACCTTGCCCTTGACGCTCTCGTCCGGGAATGCGCCGGCCGGGTAGACCCACTTCACGGTCTTCAGCTTCTTCGCCTGCTCGATCTGCTTGGGAGTCAGCGACACCGCGACGGCGTTTACGACCCACAGGCTGCGCGCGCCCTCGGGATCGCCCAACGCCTTCAGGATCTTGGGCTGCTCCCGCGCCGCGATCTGCTTCAGCTTGGCCACGATCTCCTTGCGCAGCTCGGAGCGCTTGCGGTTGGCGTTCTGCTTGCAGAACTTCGGGTAGGCCCGGGCGTCGTTCAGAAGCTGCGTCTTGCCGAGCAGGATCACGTTGCGCTTCTGCTTCAGCTCCTCCTCCATCTCGCTTTCTTCTTCCGCATACGCGAGCGGGGCTAGCAACAGGAGGGCGGCGAAGAGGCGCGCAAGCATGGCCGGAGATTATGCACCCTGGACCGCCGCACTGCCCCCGAAAGTGTGGAGGCCCTCTAGCTGTCCGCCCGCCTCTGCGCTCTCTGCTGTCTCTGAGTACTCTGCGATTCTATACTCCTGACCGTCATGCGAATCGCGTTGATCACCGACATCCACGGCAACCGCATCGCGCTGGAGGCGGTGCTCGAAGATCTGCGTGCGCAGGCGCCGGACCGCACTGTGTGCCTCGGCGACGTGGCCGCCTGGGCCCCGAGCCCGTCGCGACGATCGAGATCCTGCGCGAGCTCGAGTGTCCGGTCGTCATGGGCAACACCGACGACGCGCTGTTGGACCCGGCCGGGGTGGCCACCGAAGACACGGACGACCGGCTGCGCAGGATCGTGGATATCCACCACTGGTCCGCCGCGCAGCTCTCGGACGCCGAACGCGACTTCGTGCGTTCGTTCGTGCCCACGTTCGAAGTGCCGCTCGAGGCCGGGCGCAAGCTGCTGTGCTGCCACGGCTCGCCCAACTCGTACGACGACCTGATCGTGAGCTCGACGCCGGAGGAGGAAGTGCAGGCGCTGCTGGCCGGCTTCGAGGCGGACCTGTTCGCCGGCGGGCACACACACCTGGCCATGCTGCGGCGCATGCAGAACACGAGCTTCCTGAACCCCGGCAGCGTCGGCATCCCCTACACCGGGCCGATGCGCACGTCGAAGATGACGACCCGGGCCGAGTATGTGATCGTGACCGTCTCCGACGACGGCTTCGCGTTCGACTTCCGCAGCGTGCCGTTCGACATGGCCGCGGTGCACGAGGCGGCGCGCCGCGCGGACGTCCCCCACCTCGAGTGGTGGCTCGACTGGTGGACTCCGGCCTAGGCTTCCGTAAACGTACCCATGCCCCTGCCCTTTGCCCGCGACCCGTGTCCGTGTCCGCGGAGAAGGCACGCGTACGGGCTAGCCAACCAACCGCCTCCGCAGAGCCCGAATGTGCGCCGGCCCGGTACGGCAGCAGCCGCCGATCAAGACGGCCCCCGCTCGCTTCCAGGCCAGAGCGGCCTGCGCGAAGTCGTCCGCCTCGATGTCGCCGGTCCAGCTTCGCGTCGCAGCGTCGTACCGCTCGCCCGAGTTCGGGTATACGACCACGGGCTTGTTCGCGCCTCCCCGCAGCTGTGCGATCAGACTCTCGACGTGCCGCGGCGCCGTGCAGTTGACACCGAGCGCGAACACGCGGGAGCTGTGCGCCAACGCCGCCGCGCACTCGCGGATCGGCGTGCCGTCGCTGATGTGCTCGCCGTCGCGGCAGCTGAAGCTGAACCAGGCCAGAGCGCTGTCGTTCTCCTCCACCAGCCGCAGCAGCGCCAGCGCCTCGGCCAGGGCCGGCAGCGTCTCGCACGCGATCAAGTCCGCGCCTGAGGACGCAAGCACGTCGAAGCGCCGCTTGTGGAAGTCGTACAACGCGGCCTCGTCCATGCCGTGCGAGGCGTAGTCGCCCGTGTACTCCGAGCCGTCGGCCAGCGCGGCGCCGAACGGGCCGACGCTCGCGGCCACGAGCGGACGCACGCGACTGGGATCTCGCTCCGGGTCGTCCCAGAACGCGTCGCGCGCCTCGCAGGCCAGCGTCACCGAGAAACGCAACAGGTCGACGGCTTGCTCCTCCGTCAGGCCGCGTTTCAGGAACGCCGCCAACGTGGCCTGGTAGCTGGCGCTGATGAGACAGTCCGCGCCCGCCTCGAGGTACGCCGCGTGCACGTCGCGCAAAGCGCCCGGATCGGCGATCAACAACCGCGCAGACCACAGCTCGTCGCTCAGGTCGTAGCCACGCGCCTCGAGCTCGGTGGCCAGGCCCCCGTCGAGGATCAGCACCGGCCGCTCGTGGAGCAAGGCCTCCAGCGCGTCGGCGCGGGTTTGCGTCGCGGGTACCGGCATGACGCATGCGCGCACGGAAACACCGGCGCGGCATGGACCCATCGTACAAAGCCACGCGATGCGTGACGCGCCGCGCCCAAAAAGGGCGAATATGCGAAGATCCGCGGCGGAGCTCAGGTGTCCACGGAAAGCATGTCCCGGGAAGAGCTCATTCGGGAGCTGGAAAGCGCCCGAGAGAGGCTCATAGATCTCGAGAGCGCCGGTCTCGACTCCGAGACGCTGAAGGCCGTCGTCGCCGCGATCGCCGAGGCGACCGGCGAAGTGCTCTTCCACGCGCTCACGCGCAACCTCGCGCAAGCGCTCCGCGTGCGCTACGCCTTCGTCTCCGAGGTGCTCGGCAAGAGGACGCGCGTGCGCACGCTCTCGGTCTGGTCACGTAGCGCCTGGCTCGAGAACTTCGAGTACGACCTGAAGGACACGCCTTGCGAACAGGTCGTCGGAGGGCGCTTCTGCTTCCACCCGACGAACCTGAGGCAGACGTTTCCCCGGGACGAGCTTCTGGTGGAGATGGAAGCGGACAGCTATCTGGGCACGCCGCTGTTCGACACGACGGAGCGCGTCATCGGCCACATCGGCGTGATGGACGTGCTGCCCATGGCGGGCTCGTTGCACGACCGCTCGATCCTGCACATCTTCGCCGCGCGCGCGCGCGGCGAGCTCGAGCGCCGCCGCATGAAGGCGGAGCTGGACCTTGCACGCGACTCCGTGGAGGCGGCCGTCGAGAGACGCACCCAGGACCTCTCGCGAGCCATCGATCTGCTGAAGACACAGATGCGGCCGCGCGGCGGGGAACGGGATGCGCTCCCGGACTCGCAGCGCAGCGCTCCGCGCGGGTAGAATCACGCGCCCACGGCATGATCGGGAAAGAGCTGGGACCGTACCGCATCCTCTCCGAGTTGGGCTCGGGCGCGATGGGGACGGTCTACCTGGTCGAGGTGACGGGCCGCGCCCCCGGACTCGAAGAGGGGCAGCAGGTGGCCCTGAAGGTGATCCACAGCCACCTGCTCGCCACGCCGGGCTACTTCAAGCGCTTCCTGCAAGAGGCGCAGATCGGCAAGAAGGTGCGGCACGAGAACGTCGTGCGCACCTACGACGTGGACGCGCTGCTGTTCGATGGCAAACAGCTCAACTACCTGGTGGTCGAGTACGTGCAGGGGCAGACGTTGCGCTCGCTGCTCGACGAGCTCGACCACGTTCCCGAGGAGCTCTGCCGCCACATCGGCAGCCGCGTGGCCGATGGGCTCAGCGCGATCCACGAAGCCGGCGCGATCCACCGCGACCTCAAGCCCGAGAACGTGCTGATCACCAAGGACGAGGTGATCAAGATCATGGACCTGGGCCTGGCCCGCGTGGTCGACGAGGCCATCCGCTTGTCGCAAAGCGGTATCTTCGTCGGCTCCCTGCTCTACGCCGCGCCGGAGCAGTTCCTCGGCGGCGGCAAGAGCGTGGACGGGCGTGCGGACATCTACGCGTTGGGGCTGCTCCTGTACGAGCTGGCCACCGGTAAGCACCCGTTCGGCGGGGGCGACTCGTGGCAGGCCATTCAACGCGTGCTGCAGGAGGAGGCCCCGCCGCCCTCGGAGCTGCAGCCGCAACTCTCCCCCTTCTTCGACGAAGCCGTGCGCAACATGCTCGCGAAGGAACGGGACGACCGCTTCGCGTCGGCGCTGGACGTGGCCGAGGTCCTGGAGGAAGGGGAGCGTTCACGCTGGTGGGGCGGGCGCTCCGAGTCCGTGCATGAAGAAGCACGCAAGCCGCTGCGGCGCATACATACGCCCCACCAGACCGCGCTCTACGGCCGCAGCCGCGCGCTCGAGGCGCTGCGCTCGGCCTACCGCGGCGCGAGAGCCGGCGAGGGCCGGGTCCTGTTCCTCGAAGGCGAAGCGGGCATCGGCAAGACGCGGCTCCTGGACGAGTTCGCCGAGAAGCTCCTGGCGCAGGAAGAAGAGGTGCACCTGCTGTTCGGCAGCTATCCGCCGGGCGGCGCCGCGACGGAGGCGGGCGCGTTCGCGACCGCCTACCGCGAGCACTTCGGACGCGAGCGGCTGGAGAAGGCGTTGCGCCCCTATCTGCCCGAGACGCCGCTGTTGATTCCGGCCTTCGCGGCGCTGCTCAAGGGTTCGCAACCTCCGCGCGGCGAGCAGGAGCTGACCAAGGACTCCGTGCAGACGGTGTTCGTGCACACCGCACGCGCGCTGGCGGCCGAACGGCCGACGGTGATCCTGCTCGAGGATCTGCAGTTCGCGCCCGAGGAGGGCCTCGCGCTCTTCGCGGCGTTGGCCCTCTCCGTCGCCGGGCACCGCATCCTGGTCGTCGGCACTTCGCGGCCCGGCCTGCCCGCCGAGTGGATCAACAGTCTCGAGCGCCTGAGCCACGTCTCGCGCCATCTGCTGGAGCGGCTCGGCGCGAAGGACCTCATGCAGCTGCTCGTGGACGCCTTCGGCTCACAGCCGCTGGCCGAGGAGCTGGCGCTCAAGATCGCGCAGAAGTCCGACGGCAACCCGTTCTTCGTGTTCGAGATCATCCAGGGCCTGCGCGAGGAGAAGATCCTCAGGCAGGAGGACGACGGCACGTGGGCGCGCACATCGGTGATCCGCACGATCGAGATTCCCTCCACCGTGATGGACATGATCCAGGCGCGCATCAGCGCGCTGGACCGGGACGAGCGCGAGATCCTGGACGTGGCCTCCTGCTGCGGCTTCGAGTTCGACCCGACGCTGGTGGCGGACGCGCTCGGCAAGAAGCGCATCCCCACGCTACGAATGTTGGCGCACACGGAACAGCTGCACCGCCTGGTCCGGTCCTCGGGGCGCGCGTTCGTGTTCGACCACCACCAGGTCCAGGAGGCGCTCTATTCGGGGCTTCCGGAGCCGCTGCGCGAGGAGTACCACGCAGCTCTCGGCGACGCGCTCGAGGAGCGGGCCGGGTCGATGTCGTCGGCCTCCCCGGAGCAGGAGGGCGCGCTCGCCACCGAGATCACGCTGCACTTCATGAAGGGCGGGCGCGGACGCCGGGCGCAGCCGTACCTCGATACGGCGCTCGATTTCCTGGAGCACAACTACAACAACGCAGCCGCCATCGAGCTGGTGGATCAGGCACTGGCGCCGCCACGCCTGCTCAAAGAGCCCGAGCGCAGCCGCATCCTGGTGCGCAAGGCCGGCCTGCTCGACCTCCTGGGTCACCCGGACGAAGCGGGTGCGGCGCTGGAAGAGGCCTTGGATCTCGCACACGACAGCGGCGACCTGGCCCTGCAGTCCGGGGCGCTGCAGGCGCTCGGGTCGCACTTCGTGCACGTCGCGCAGTACCAGCCGGCGCGCAACCACCTGGAGAACGCGCTCTACCTGGCGCGCAAGTCCGAAGACAAGCGACTCGAGGCGCGCGCCACCGCAAGCCTGGGTGTGGTGCTGCGCCACCTCGGGCGCTTCGAGGAGGCGCGCACGCGGCTCGAGGCCGCGCTCGAGCTGGCCACGTCGTGCGGCGACCACCATGTGGAGGCCATAGCGCTCGGCAACCTCGGCGTCGCGCTGGCCGCGCTGGGCCGGAACGACGACGCGCGCACGTACCTGCAACGATCGGCGGAGCTCGCCGCCGAGCTCGGGGACCGCGTGCAGGAAGGGTGGGCGCTGGACAGTCTCGGGATCCTGTTCGACTCGCTGGGCCGCTACACCGAAGCGCGCGAATATCACGTCCGGTCGTTGGAGCTGGAGCGCATGAGCGGCAATCGCCGCGGGCAGGCCACGTCGATCGCGCTGCTCGGACGCATCCTGTCGCAGCTGGGCAAGCACGAGCCGGCTCGGGAGCACCACGTGAACGCGCTGGAGCTTGCGCGCGAGATCGGCGACCGCCGGGTGGAGGGCATCGTCCTGCACGGCCTCGGCGCGGTGGAGGAGCGTGCGGAGCGCACCGAAGAGGCGCTGCCCCTGTTCACGCAAGCGCTCGACCTGAGACGACAGATCGGCTCCGGAGCAGCCGTCGCAGAAACGCTAGTGGCGCTGGGGCGGCTGCACGCGCTGGGCGGGAACCAGAAGGCGGCGCTGGAACACCTGACCGAAGCCGAGACGCTCGGCGAAAAGCTCGGGCTGCCGGAGATCCTCGTGCTCTGCGCGGCGTATCGCGCGCTGCTTCCGGAACAGGACGCAAGCCGGGCGCTGAACGCGTTCCGCACGCACCAGAAGCGGTTGAGCCCGCGAGTGCGCATGGAAGTGTGCGCCATGCTCTACAAGGCGACCGGCGACGAGAGCCATCTGGACGAGGCACACCGCATGCTGCTCGAGTTCCGCGACCAGGCGCCCGAGGATTCACGCGCCTCGATGCTCGCGGGCGTGCCCCTGCACGACTTCATCCTGCGCGCGAAGAAGAGCTAGCTTCCCGTAGACGTGCCCATGCCCCTGCCCTGTGCCCGCGGCGCGTGCTCTTGTCCGTGCCCCACACAAGGACAGGACAAGCGCCGGGCATGCACAAGGGCAGGAGCAGGCGTACGGGTGCCGCTCGCTAGGCGGGCGGACGCTCCCAAACGACCTGCTGGTACGCGAGCCGCAGGCCCGCACGCTCCAGGTTGCGCTGGCTCTGCGAGTAGGGCGTCGTGTCCGAGGCAATCAACGCGCAGCCTTCGAGCGCGGCGCGCGTAACCCGCAGCCGCTGCAGGGCGCTCTGACAGCCGCGCCCGCGATAGTCCTCCTTCGTGGCGGCATTGGTCAGAAAGGCGACGCGGTCGCCGACGTAGAGCACGCCGATGGCGACGGGCTTCGACTCGACCTCGGCCAGGCAGCAGCGCCAGCGCGATCCGGAGTACTGCGCCAGCAAGGAGCCCTCGATGTCCTCCCTTTCCTCCGCCTCCCAGCCGTAGGCCTCCACAAAAGTCCGGGCGAACAGCGGCATGTCCTCTGGTCCCGCCCAACGCACCCGCATGCCGTCCGGAGCCGTTCGGTCCAAAAAGGGTATGCCGTAGAGCACGGACTGCGATCGCCTCAAGACGTAACCCCGCTCCGTCAAAGCGTCGCGCAGCGGCTCGTCCTCGGGCAGCGGCAGCACGTAGAACCAGGCGGGCCGGTCCGGGTCCAGCCAGGCCTCGATCTCGTCGAGGCTATCGAGGTCCAGCGCTCCGAGCCCGTAGACGCGTTGCGCGGACGGCCAGCGGAACGCGGTCGCGTGCCGGAAGCGCGCGACGGCGACGTCGTCGGTTCCTGCCTCGATCTGCCCCTGCACGCGGGCGGCGTAGTACTCCGCCTTGAGCGCCTCGATCTCGCGCACGAGCGCGGGCGTCAGAACGGGGAACTGCTCGGCCGGCATGGCCGGCCAAGCGTACCAACTCCCGCTGCGCGCGAAGACGCTAGCCGGGGGCGGCTCCCGCGGGCGCAGGCTCGTCGGCGTTCTTCTCGGCGTTCTTCTCGGCCTTCTTCTCGGCGCCCTTCTCGACCTTCTTCTCGGCCTTCTTCGGCTTGCCGGAAACGACCTCGACGGGCGCGATCTTTTCCAGGTCGGCCTTGATGCGCGAAGCGTCGCCCGCCACCACGCTGGTCATGTTGGGCGGGTCGATGTGCTCCTTGGCGATGCGCTGCACGTCTTCCGCGGTCGTCTTGTTGTACGCGGCGATCGCCTTCTGGAAGTAGTCGCGGCTCAGCCCGTTGGAGTCCATGAACCACAGGTCGCTCAGGATCGTCTGCGGCGTCTCCCAGCGTCCTGCGAAACGTCCGACCATGTAGCTGCG
>JAPUHK010000050.1 GCA_027297745.1 Planctomycetota bacterium
GACGTCGACCCGCGCACCCAGAACCTCGATCCCGAGCAGGTCGAGCGGCACGTCACGGAGCGCACGCGCGGCATCCTGCTCGTGCATTTCGCGGGACGTCCGTGCGACATGGACCGCTACCGCGCGCTGTGTGCGCAGCATCAGCTGCTCCTGTTCGAGGACTGCGCGCACGCGATCGAAGCGACCTACCACGGCCGGCACGCTGGCACCTTCGGCGACTTCGGCTGCTTCAGCTTCTACACCACGAAGAACGTGATCACGGCCGAGGGCGGGATGGTGCTCAGCAACAGCACGGAAGCGCTCGACCGCATCAAGACCCTCGCCCTGCACGGGCTCACGCGCGACGCGTGGAAGCGTTTCGGCGACGAGGGCTACCGGCACTACTACGTGACCGAGGCGGGCTTCAAGTACAACATGACCGACCTGCAGGCGGCGCTCGGCATCCATCAGCTGGCGCGCGTCGAGAGCAACTGGCAGAAGCGCAGCGCGATCTGGGAGCACTATGACGCAGCCTTCGATGGGCTGCGCCTCGATCTGCCGGCGCCGCCGGAGCCGGACACGCGCCACGCGCGCCACCTGTACACGGTGCAGGTCGAAGCGGAGCGCGCGGGTCTCAGCCGTGACGAGTTCCTGGAGGCGATGACCGCGCAGAACATCGGCGTCGGCGTGCACTACCAGAGCATCCCCGAGCATCCGCACTACCAGGAGCGCTTCGGGTGGGAGCCGGAGATGTGGCCCCACGCGGCGCGCATCGGACGCAGTACCGTGAGCCTGCCGCTCGGCCCCAAGCTCACCGACGCAGACGTGGAAGACGTGATCGCCGCCGTGCGCAAGGTGCTGGCTTGAGGGAGAGCGGCGATGCCCCCGCACACCGAGCCTGAAGCCACCCCGCTCACGCCGCCCCAAACGCAACAGGGGCCGGAGATCGTCCCCGTGCTGAAGCACGCCGCCGCCTCGGGCGTCAAGTGGACCTCTCTGGCGCACGCCGCGCGCATGGGCCTGCATCTGCTCACCACGTCCGTCTTCGCGCTGCTGCTCACGCCTGCGGACTTCGGCCTGCTCGGCATGGCGATGGTGGTCGTGGGCTTCGTGACGGTCTTCAAGGACCTCGGTACGGGCGCCGCGGTCGTGCAGTCGAAGGAGACGGACGAAGCCACCCTGTCCACGCTGTTCTGGGCCAACTGTGCCTTCGGCCTGCTGGCCGGCGCCGCCCTCGTCCTGCTGGCGCCGGCGGTCGGCAGCTTCTTCCGCGAGCCGCGGCTCATTCCGATTCTGCAGGTGTTGGCCTTGAGCCTGCCGCTGAGCGGCCCCGGCATCGTCAGCCTGGCACTCCTGCAGCGCGACCTGCGCTTCAACGTGCTGGCGCGCGTCGAGATCGCGGCTGTGGTAGGCGGAAGCGCGCTGGGGCTTTGTGCCCTGTTCCTGGGTGCGGGCTTGTGGAGCCTGGTGCTGATGACCGTGACGGTGGCGCTCTTGAGCAGCGGTCTCGCGTTCCTTTCGGGCGGGTTTCGCCCGCGGGCGGTGTTCAGGCCGCGCAAGCTGCGCGCCGTGGCCGGCTTCAGCCTCAACCTGACCGGCTTCCAGGTGTTTCACTGGCTGACCCGCAACGTCGACCATCTGTTGATCGGACGCTTCCTGGGCGCTACGCAACTCGGCTACTACGCGCTGGCCTACAGGCTGGTGCTCTACCCGCTGCAGAGCGTCTCCGGAGTCGTGGGCCGCGTGATGTTCCCGCTCTTGAGCCGCATCAAGGACGACGACCCGCGCTTCCGCAACGCTTACCTGCGCGTGACCGCCGCCGTGGCGACGGTCCTGTTTCCCGTCTTCGTCGGCCTGTTCCTCGTATTCAGCGGTCCCCTGGTCGGGGATCTGTTCGGGAAGTGGCGGCCCGCGGCCCCGCTGATCGCCGTCTTCGCGCTCGTCGCCGTTCTGCAGAGCGTGGGCAGCACTACCGGCCCCATCTATCAAGCGAAGGGGCGCACGGACCTGCTGCTGCGTTGGGGCCTGTTCGCCGGCTGCGCGACGATCGGCGCGTTCGCGCTGGGGCTGCAGTGGGGGACGTACGGCGTAGCGGCCGCCTTCGGCCTGGCGACACTCCTGCTCAGCTACCACGGCCTTACGATCCCCTTGCGCCTGATCGGTCTGGGCATCGGGGAGCTGCTCAGCAATCTGCGGCGACCGGCTCTGGCGGCGCTGCTCATGGCCGCAGCGACGGCCGCCTTCCAGCTGTCGATCGCGCACGCCGGTCTCGGGCCCATCGTGCAGCTTGCGCTGGTGGTCGGGTTCGGCGTCGTGGCCTACGTCGTGGCCTGCCTGGCCGTTAACGGTCCCCTGACGCGGGACGCGCTAGCGCTGCTGCTGGGGCGGAAGGAAGCGGCTTGAGCTCGAACGGGCGCCTCACGGTCTTGCAGAGCGCCGCCTCCTGGCTGCCGCAGACGCAGACCTGGATGTACCAGCAGACGCGTTTCCTGCCGGACGACGTCGAGACCCATGTCGTTTGCGATCAGACGGAGAACCTGGATCAGTTCGGGGTTCCCAACATCCACTGCTGGTCCACTGCGCCGCTCATCAGCCGTGCCTGGACCAAGGGGTTGCGCCTCCTGGGTCTGCGGAGCCATCCCTACCTGGTGAAGGTGGCCCGGCGCATAGGCGCGCGCATCGTGCACTCCCACTTCGGCCACATCGGGTGGCGCGACGGCCGCGCGGCGGGTCTGGCGGGCGCGCGGCACGTGGTGACCTTCTACGGCCGCGACCTCGGCTACATGCCTCGTTCGGACCCGCGCTGGAAAGGACGCTACCAGGCGATGTTTGCCGAGGTGGACCGGGTGCTGTGCGAGGGGCCGCACATGGCCGGCGAGATCATGGCGCTCGGCTGCCCCGAGGAAAAGGCCGTAGTGCACCACCTCGGCATCGATCTCGATGTGTTCGAGTACCGCCCGCGCACCTGGGACGGGTCGGGCCCGCTGCGCGTGCTGCTCGCCGGCTCATTCACTGAGAAGAAGGGCCTGCCCTACGCGATCGAAGCTCTCGGGCGCGTGAAGGAGGCAGCCGACGTGCGCGTTACGATCATCGGCGGCGCCAGCGCCCGACCGGAGATGCAGCGAGAGAAGCAGCGCATCCTCGATGCGATTCGCCACTCGGGCCTCCAAGAGCGCGTGCGCCTGCTCGGCTACCAGACCTACGAACGCCTGCTGACAGAGGCTTACGAGCACGACGTGTTCCTGGCGCCGAGCGTGCGCGCCGCGGACGGGGATACGGAGGGCGGCGCTCCCGTCACAATCCTGGAGATGGCGGCGACGGGAATGCCCGTCGTGAGCACGCGGCACGCCGACATTCCCGAAGTGCTACCGGAAGGCGCCGGGTTGCTCGCCGAGGAGCGCGACCCGGAAGGGCTCGCAGCGCACTTGCGCCACCTGATCGAGCATCCGGAAAGCTGGGCGCCGCTCACGCGCGCGGCACGCGACCATCTCGAAGCCGAGTACGACGTGCGCACTCAGGCTGCCCGCCTCGCCGAGTTGTATCGCTCCCTCGCCTAGCC
>JAPUHK010000051.1 GCA_027297745.1 Planctomycetota bacterium
GGTCTCGCGGTCGGCACGAACATGCCGAACGACGACGTGACGGTGGTTGCGCTCGACGACGAGATCGTGATCGAGACGTACTACCGCTACCAGGTGGACTCACAAAACGGCAAGCTGTGGGTGACCGTGGGGATCCAGATCATCCTGGACCCGGCCGGCCTCCAGGCGAACTTCGGAACCGAGGACACGGCACTGCTGGTCCACCTCCGCGTGCACGGCACCTTCTAGGCCCCTCAGTAACGGCAATGACAGCGGCGTCGCCCCCCCCGCAAGGGGGAGCGGCGTCGTTTGCTAATAGCGGTCAGCCGAGGAAGGCTCCCGTCCTGACGTCCGGGAGCCTCGACAGGATCAATGCCGGCGAGCCTGACGAGCCGGCCTCCACGAGTTGATAGCTGATCCTATGAGTCATGCGACCCGATGGCGCCGTCATCGATGCGCACCTTGGTCGTGCCCAACAGCCGCTGGATCTTGTCCTCGACCTTGTTCAATCCGATGACGTTCTCGAGGACGATCGGGCGCTCCACGCCGACGGGCATCATGACGAGCGTCCCCGATCGCAGCAGGATGTGCTCCAGCACGTCGGTGATCTCCTTCTTGAGGCGCAGCCCGCGCGTCGGGTAGCGGTGGACGTCGCCCAAGAAACCGTGGTGGTGGAGGATCTCGTTGGGCTGGATCTCCCAGTAGCTGAAGCGCGTGTTGATGAAGACCAGCAGGTAGATGATCGAGAACACGGTCGCGACCGTGAGATAGAAGTGCTTGCTCATCACCGCCTCGATGCCCTTGAGGAAGGCGAGCAGGTCGCCCAGAAAGCCGAAGTCGCGCCCAACGAACACGAAGGCGATCAGGAAGAAGACGAGCGCCACGGAGCGTATGCGGGAGAAGTCGAAGGCGATCACGAGCAGGTTGAGCGTGAACAAACCCAGCCAGATCTGGCCCAACGTGGCGCTCCGGCCGATGTTCTCGGCCGCGTCGAACTGCGTGGGCTGCAGGAGCCAGCACACGATCGAGGCGAGCCAGGTCAGGTAGAGGTAGACGATCTTCGGGTAGGAGCGCACGATGACGAAGGAGGCCCCCTTCTCGCGCGCAGGAGCAGGCGTGGGGTCCGGCATGCTTCGGAGGCTAGCACGCCGCCTGCCCTTCGGAAACCCTACCGCCGCGCGGCGGATGGAGCGCCTAAACCTCTACAATGCCCGGTGTGAGCGAGCAGGAGCGCTATCTACGCTGCGAGCACCTCGTCTTCGAGCCGGACGAGCGCCGGCGGCCTGTGCCCAGCGACCTCTGCAGCTGTCCCGCGGGCCTGATTCACATGCACGACTGCCCGGTCTCCATGGGCTGCGGGTGCGTGCATTTCAAGGAGCGGGACGGGGAAGGCGCGCTGAACCCAGAGATCGATCCCGAGGAGCTGCACACGCGCTTGATGACCGACTACCTGTCGCTCACGTACCGCCACCGGGTGCGCTCCCTCGATCCCGCGGGGGATCCGTGGGCCGAGCGGCGGCTCAACCTCGAGGAGCACTACGCTCTCATGGAGCGCGATCAGCCCGACACCCCGGAAACGGCGGCGGGTGTCATGCCCGACGAAGCCTACGAGCGGGAAAAGGAGTACAAGCTCGCGCAGCGGCGCAAGCGGGAGGCTGACCGCGAGCAGCGGCGTCTGGATAGCCACGAGCGGGCGCGACGCGGTATCAAGACCGTAGTCGAGCGCGCGCAGGAGACGGTCGCCGAGCACGGCAACGTGGCCAGCTCCTACCTGGACGAGCTGGACGCCCCGGCCGCCCCCCAGAGCGGGCGGCGGCGCGGCCGCGGGCGCCGCAGACGAGGTCCCGGCGAAGGCGAGGCAGGGCAAGCGCCCAGGCGGCGGCGGTCCCGAGGGCCGCGCTCGGACGCGCAGGGCGGCGCCCAGGCAGCCGGAAAGGGAGACAAAGGCGAGGCGGTGGGCCGCGAACAGCAGGGTGCCGCCGGCGCGACCCGGACGCCGGCGCGCCGCAGGCGGCGCAGGCGCGGAAAGGGCCGTCCGCGCGACTCGTCAGCTTGACTGCCTGCACGGGCGATGGGAGTCTTGCCCGACTCTAGATGCCCAAGCGCACTGACCTGAGCTCCATCCTCATCCTGGGCTCCGGGCCGATCGTCATCGGTCAGGCCTGCGAGTTCGACTATTCGGGCACGCAGGCGGTCAAGGCGCTCAAGGAAGAGGGCTACCGGGTGGTTCTGGTCAACAGCAACCCCGCGACGATCATGACCGACCCTGAGCTTGCGGACCGCACCTACGTGGAGCCGCTGACCTACCAGGCGGTGGCGCGCATCGTGGAGCGCGAGCGGCCGGATGCGCTGCTGCCGACGATGGGCGGGCAGACGGCGCTCAATCTGGCCATGGAGTTGCACGGCAAGGGCGTGCTGGAGCGCTACGGCGTGGAGATGATCGGGGCCAAGCCCGACGCCATCCACCGCGCCGAAGACCGCGAGGCGTTCAAGGAGACGATGACCGCCATCGGGCTCGATCTGCCCGTCTCTGCACTTGCGCGCAACATGGACGAGGCGCGCGTGGCGCTCGAGGAGATCGGCTTCCCGGCCGTGATCCGCCCGGCCTACACGCTCGGCGGCTGGGGCGGCGGCGTGGCCTACAACGTCGAGGAATACGAGGAGATCTGCACGCGCGGCCTCGCGTTCTCGATGGTCAGCGAGATTCTGATCGAGGAGTCGCTGGTCGGATGGAAGGAGTTCGAGATGGAGGTGATGCGCGACGTGCGCGACAACGTCGTCATCATCTGCTCGATCGAGAACGTGGACGCCATGGGCGTGCACACGGGCGACTCGGTCACCGTGGCTCCGGCCCAGACGTTGACGGACCGCGAGTACCAGTGGATGCGCGACGCCTCGCTCCAGGTCATCCGCGCCATCGGCGTGGAGACGGGCGGCAGCAACATCCAGTTCGCCGTCCATCCGGGCACCGGCCGCATGTTCATCATCGAGATGAACCCGCGCGTGAGCCGCTCTTCGGCGCTGGCCAGCAAGGCCACGGGCTTCCCTATCGCCAAGTTCGCGGCCAAGCTCGCCGTGGGCTACACGCTCGACGAGATCCGCAACGACATCACGCGCGAGACGCCGGCCAGCTTCGAGCCCACGATCGACTACGTGGTCACCAAGGTGCCCCGCTTCACGTTCGAGAAGTTCCCCGAGGCGGACCCGACGCTCACCACGCAGATGAAGTCGGTGGGTGAGACCATGGCCATCGGCCGCACGTTCAAGGAGTCGCTCCAGAAAGCGCTGCGCGGGCTCGAGGTCGGGCGTTACGGTCTAGGTGCGGACGGCAAGGACCCGCCGGAGGAAGAGCTCGACCTGGAGCAGGTGCGCCGCATGCTGTCGGTCCCGAACAGCGAGCGCTTGTTCTACGTGCGCCTGGCGCTCCGCGCCGGCATCGAGTTGGAGGAGATCGGGCGGCTGAGCCACATCGATCTGTGGTTCCTGGATCAGATAGCGCAGATCGTGGAGCGCGAGGAGCAGGTGCGCGCCGCCGGCACGCTGTCCGCGCTCGACGACGAGCTGTTCCGGGAGGCCAAGCGGGACGGGTTCAGCGACCGCCAGATCGGCTTCCTGCTGGGGGTGACGGAGAAGGAGGTGCGGGCCGACCGGCGCCGCAGGGGGCTCAAGCCCGTCTACAAGCTCGTGGACACCTGTGCCGGGGAGTTCAAGGCCTACACGCCCTACTACTACTCCACCTACGAGCAGGAAGACGAGGTGCGGGAAGCGCAAAAGCCGCGCATCGTGATCCTGGGTGGCGGGCCGAACCGCATCGGGCAGGGCATCGAGTTCGACTACTGCTGCTGCCACGCCTCCTTCGCGCTGAAGGAAATCGGCTTCGAGACGGTCATGATCAACTCCAACCCGGAGACCGTCTCCACCGACTACGACACCAGCGACCTGCTGTTCTTCGAGCCGCTGACCGTGGAGGACGTGCTGCACGTCATCGAGCGGGTGCAGCCCGTGGGCGTGATCGTGCAGTTCGGCGGGCAGACGCCGCTCAACCTGGCGCGCGAGCTGGAGGAGGAGGGGGTGCCCATCCTCGGCACGTCCGTCGACTCGATCGATCGCGCCAGCGACCGCGAGCGCTTCCAGGCGCTTGCCCACGAGCTCGGCATCAAGCAGCCGCGCAACGAGGTCGCCACCAACGTCGAGCAGGCCGTGCAGGCGGCCGCGCGCATCGGCTACCCGTGCATCGTGCGCCCGAGCTACGTGCTCGGCGGCCGCGCGATGGAGATCGTCTTCGACGAGGAGGCGCTGCGCCGCTACATGGCGCTGGCCGTCGACGCCTCGCCGGACAAGCCCGTGCTCCTGGACCGCTTCATGCAGGAGGCGATCGAGATCGACGTGGACGCCATCGCGGACGAGTCGCGACTGGTCATCGCCGGCATCATGGAGCACATCGAGGAGGCGGGCATCCACTCTGGCGACAGCGCCTGCACGCTGCCCTGCTACTCCCTCGACGAGCGCGTCCTGGGCCGGGTGCGCGAGCTGACGGAGCGCATCGGCAAGGCGCTCGAGGTGCGCGGCCTGATGAACGTGCAGTTCATCATCCAGGACGGCGAGGTCTACGTGATCGAGGTCAACCCGCGCGCGAGCCGCACGGTACCCTTCGTGGCCAAGGCGATTGGGCGGCCCCTGGCGCGGCTCGCCGCGCAGGTCATGGCGGGCAAGACGCTTACGGAGCTGGGTTTCACGGAAGAGTGCGTGCCCACGCACTTCTCCGTGAAGGAGCCCGTCTTCCCCTTCGCCCGCTTCCCGGGCACTGACATCATCCTCGGCCCCGAGATGCGCTCGACGGGCGAGGTGATGGGGATCGCGCCGGACTTCGGCGTGGCCTTCAGCAAGGCCATGGACGCCGCGGGGCAGGAGCTGCCGGACGAGGGCAACGTGTTCCTGTCCGTGCGTCCCAGCGACCGCAAGACCGGCGTGTTCCTGGGCCGCAGGCTGACGGAGCTGGGGCTGCGCGTCTTCGCCACGCCGGGCACGTACGCCGCGCTGCAGGAGAGCGGGGTCAAGGCCACGCTGTTGCACAAGATCGGCCAGGGCCGCCCGGACGTGCTGGACGCGCTCAAGAACGACGAGCTGGACCTGATCATCAACACGCCGGTAGGCAAGGGCGCGCACACCGACGAGGGGCGCATCCGGGCCGCGGCGGTGCAGCGCGGGGTGCCGATCCTGACCACGATCAGCGGCGCCGCCGCGGCCGTGAACGGCATCGCGGCCATGCGTAAGAGCACCTACGACGTGCAGTCGCTGCAGGAGTACCACGCCGCCGCCGCCGCCGTCTCCAAGTAACAGTTGCCGCATGTAACGATCGCAAGTCCTGCCTCCTCAAAGATCTAGAGTCCGCTCAGTGCGGCACGCGTGCCGCAGCCCATAGGGGGCTGAGACGCTCTCTAGCCTTCCCAGGCCTTCGCGACCTCGTATTCGTGGTCGCGCTTGCGCAGCACGATGGCCTGCTTGATCTCGTCCCCCTTTTGCAGCGCGTCGACGGCCTGCTGGCCTTCGATCACGCGGCCCACGACGGTGTGCTTGCCGTCGAGCCATGGCGTGCGGACGGTGGTCAGAAAGAATTGGGAGCACTCGGTGTTCTCCCCGGAGTTGGCCATCGACATGGTTCCGCGCCAGTGCAACCGGCCGTGCGCCTGCGTGGCGAGCCCGTAGCGCAGGCGCGGCTCGCCGGCCGTCTCGGGATCCCCGCCCTGGGCCATGAAGCCGCCGATCACGCGGTGGAACGAGGTGCGGTCGTACACCCCCTTGGAGACCAGGGTGAGGATGTTCGCCGTCGCATTCGGTGCGTCGTCCTCCAGGAGCTCGATCACGATGCGGCCCTGCGTCGTCTCGAACGCGATGCGCGGCAGGTCGTCCTTCTGTGCCTCCCGCTTGCGCGCTTCCTGTTCCTTGCGCCACGCCTCCGCACCCGCGCGTGAGGACTTTTCGAAGCTCTCGATCCGGAGGCGGCGGGCCGCGCGTGCGGCATCCTCGAAGCGCGCCAACGCGCTGAGCAGGTAATAGCGTTCGAGCAGCACCGGCTTCAGGTCCCCGGCGCGCTCGAAGCGCCGCACGAACGCGTCGTACTCTTGCGCGGCCTGCTCCAGCCGGTTGGCCTTGCGCAGCACGCGCAAACGAACCAGGTGCGCGAAGAAGTCGTGAGGGTCGGCCGCGAGTGCATCCTTCAAGCGCCCGAGTACGGCGACGGTGCCGTCGTTGTCCTTGATCGTCTCGGTGACTCCGGTGATCACAGGGTCCATGACGCGCCTGCGCTCGGCCACCGCCCGCAGGTCCTCCCAGGCCAGGAACTCGAACTTCCGCCGCGCATCCTCCGCGGGCGTTTCGAAGGCCGCCGCCTTCTTCTTGGGCGGCCACGGCGCCGCGAAGACAGGCCAGGCCGGAGGCCAGATGCGTCCCTTCGGGAGCGGCGTAAAGACCAGGCGCGGCGTGTCCCGCCCAGCGGGCACGAGCTCGACGTAGAGCGCGCCCTGGGCGTCCTCCGTGAGGCCCAGCGGGTCCGTCGACAACATGCACTCCGCCGTCCAGCCGTCCGCGCGGTCGAGAGCGCGCGCGCGGAAGATCAGACCCGTGGAAGGGCCCGCGTCCTCGTTCGCGATCTCGCGCCACGGCGCACGGCGCACGAGCACGGCGGGAAACGGCAGATAGGGGTACTTGGGCCCGTGCACCGCCGGCCGCAGCATGTAGAGGCTGGTCCGCTTGCCGTCCGAATCGCCGATCCAGATATCGATGCGTTCGCCGCGATAGGGGCGGCGCAGGTCGAAGGCAAAGCACAACGCGCGCCCTGACCTGCGCACGAAGACCGTCCCGGACTCGCGCGTGAGTTGCAGCGCGTTGTCCCATTCGCCGGCCGCGAGCAGGCCATCGATGTCCGGCGGCTGGCCCGCGGGAATCTGGAGCAGCCCCGCCGCAGCGCTGAGCAAGAGGCCCGCGATCGAGTGCATCGCGACAGCCTAACCCGGCTACCGCACGCGTCCTGACCGGCCGTCGCACGGCTTCACGAGGGCAACTTGCTGCCCGGAAACGGTGCTCTGCACGGGCTTCTGAGGGTCCATGGAGCGGCAAATGGCACGTTAACGTCGGGGTGATTGGCACGGTAGCGTAAATACTTGTCACTACCGTTGTTATGTTGCGTCAGGGACGCTCGTAGATTCGCTTGTTTGCCCGAAAAGGGTAGCGGAATCGCCTGGATCGCCCCTGTTTTGGGACGTATATTTTTACGATATTGCTTCGCACATAGTTCGCGTACGCGGTTTTACGGAGGCTCACAATCAAATGACCAAGACCCGCATGCTCTGGATTCTCCCCGTGCTAGCCGCGGTCGTCGGGTTCGCAGTACCCGCCGTCGCCGGCTGATGCCCCCGTTCGGCGGCCAGTCTGGCACGCCTACGGATCGATTGGGACACGATGAGCCGTGTCGCTCCGCAAGCGGAGGTGACCGGTGGCGACGTCATTTCCGAGGAAGAAGCGGCGCAAGTCAACACTGCGCTCGTTTCCGACAAGCCCCTTTGGGTGTACGTCGAGGATGAGGGTCAGAACGAGTCCCTCAACCGCAAGATTCGCGACGTGGTCCTGGCTCAGGAGAAGATCGGTGTCGGCTCCAAGTTCTTCAAGTGCATCAAGGTGAGCGCCGCCGATGCGGAGCGCGATCCGATTCTCAGCAAGGCTGGGAAGAAGACGCCCCGCATGATCTTCATGGATCGCCAGTTCAAGGTTCTTGCCGTCCTGCAGGGCAGGCAGATCTCGCAGGGCAAGCTCAAGGCGGCGATGGGCAGGGTCGTCGGCAAGTCCTACAAGAACAAGTTCAGAACGATGACGCGCGAGTACATCAAGCTGCTGAACCTGCTCGACAGGCTCGACAGCGATCGCCGCAACATCGACACCCTGCGCGCGCGCGCCCAGGGCGAGTCGGGCAAGGCGAGCCGTCGCAAGCTCGAGAAGAAGCTCGCCAAGAAGCAAGGCGAGTACGACAAGGAGATGCAGGAGTGGGAGGGGCGTGAGAACAAGCTCCTCGCCTTCAGGCTCAAGGGTCAGAAGAGGGTCGAGAGCTAAGCCTCCGACTCCAGATCGAACCCAGAGGGCGTCCGGCTTCGGCCGGGCGCCCTTTTT
>JAPUHK010000052.1 GCA_027297745.1 Planctomycetota bacterium
ACTTCCGCCTGAAGGAGACCGGGGTCAAGGACCTCGGCACGCTCGAGCTAGTGCCTGCGTTCGCCATTCGCGGCCGCGTCTACGACCCGCAAAAGCAACCGGTGGCCGGCGCGCGCGTCGAGGTCATCGCGGGCGAGAGCCGCTCGCGCGGCCTCGACATACTGGCCATGATCAAACGCTTCGCGGAGAGCGCACCCGTGCTCCACGCGGCGCGCACGGGCAACGACGGCGCCTATGAGATCCTGGTCCCCGGACCGGGCACCTATTCGCTGCGCGCCTGGACCGACGAGTGGGGCCAGGAAACGGTCACCAACCTCAAGCTCGGCGCCGCACGCGACGGGGTCGACTTCTATCTGTTCCCCGCCATGGCCATCAGCGGCCGCGTGGTGGATCCGAACGGAGCGCCCGTGCCCGGTGCGCTCCTCGCGGTGAGCACGCCCATGACCATGGTGCGCGGCGGCATCCCGAAGACGGTGGACGTGACCGACGCGGAAGGCGCCTTCGTGCTGGCGCTCAACGACAGCGACGACTGCATGATCACGGTGGACGCCGACGGCTTCGCCTCGCACGCGGAGTCGGAGATCAAGGCTCCGCAGCACGGGCTGGTGATCGAGCTCCAATGGGGTGCCGCGTTCCAACTGTTGGTCGTGGAAGCCGGCGAAGCCAAGGTGCCGGTGCCGGGCGCCGAGGTGATGGCCGTCTACGGCGGCAGCCTGGCGACGGGCGTCACCGACGCGCGCGGGCGGCTGCTGCTGCCGCACATGCCCACCAAAGCCACGACGCGCGGCCTGGGCGGCGAGTCCTTCGCCCTGATTCACGCCAGCGGCTTCGTGCCCAAGAGCATGAAGCTGAGCGGCGCCGTCTTGAAGGACGGCCTGATCGATGCGGGCACGGCGGAGCTCGTGCGCGGCGGCGTCATCCGCGGCACGGTGCGCCTGCGCGGCACCGACGAAGCCGTGTCCGGCGCCAGCGTGCGCGCGCTCGGCGGACTGGACCAAGAGCTCGCTTTCGGCGGCGGCAACCGGGCGCTCTCGGACGCGCAAGGCAAGTTCGTGCTCAAGGGCGCGCCGCTTGGAGCCACCGCCATCCTCGCCACGCACGAGGACCACCTCCCCGAAGCCGGGAACCTGATGCAGCAGCTCACGCGTATGGGCGTCGGGGACGGCAAAGGGCAGGGCCTGTTCAAGGACGGCGGTAGCGAGCTCGAGCAGGACGTCTACCTGACGCCTGCGGTGACGGTCGAGGGCATCGTGCGCGATCCCAACGGCAAGCCCGTAGCCGGCGCGGAGGTCGCGCTCGTCCTCGGTCAGAACAACCAGATGGCGATGATCGAGAGCTTCCTGCTCGGTCTGGACCGTACCGCCGTGACGGGCGCGGACGGCAGCTTCCGCATCGGGCAGCTGAAGCAGGACACGCCGATCGAGATCTTCGCGCGCCACCGGAACTTCGGACCCTCGGCGACGGAGAAGGTCACGCCGCCGCAAGAGGCGGTCGTGGACCTGAAGCTGGTCAAGCCCCTGAGCCTGGAGGGCAAGGTGCTGAACGAGGCCGGCGACCCCGTGGCCGGCGCCCGCGTCAATGTAAGCCGCAAGCAGGGCGGGGCACGCCGCAGCGGCTTCGGAAACAACCCCTTCCGCACTGACCAGGGCGAGACGCGCCCGGCGGTGACCGACGCGGACGGAAAGTATGTCCTGCACGGCGCGCCGACCGGAGAGCTCGAGGTCAGCGCGGAACATCCCTCCTATGTGCAGGAGAAGACGACCGTCAAGGCCGACATCGAGACCGGCTCCGTGCCCGTCCCGGACCTGACGCTGACGCGCGGCAACGTGATCGCCGGCAGGATCTTGGACGCGGACGGAGATCCTGTGCCGAACGCCTACGCTACCGCGAACCGGGTGCATGCGGGGGTCCGCTCCGTCGTGGTGGCCGCAGACGAAGAGGTCATCGAGGAGGTCGTGGAGGAGAGCGCCGCCGCGGGCGGCGTCGCCGTCGATGACGGCGGCAAGGGACGCACCGTGGCCGGTGCGCGCACGGACCGCGACGGCAAGTTCGAGCTCGTGGGTCTAAAGCGCGGCAAGTACAACGTCGAAGTGCGCGCACCGAACATGGCCTCAGCAAAGATCGAGGCCGAGGCGAACGGCCCGCCGCTGGAGATCCGGCTGCGCAAGGCAGCCAAGCTGGCGGGACGGGTCACGCACGGCGGGGAAGGGGTGGCCGGGGTGCAAGTCTCCGCGCGGCGCGAGGGCAGCTGGATCGAAGGGACGCGCACGGACGGCGAAGGCCGCTTCGAGCTCGGCGGACTGCCTCCGGACGAGGCCATCACGCTGGTGCTCAGCCACTCCGAGTACAAAGAGATGCGCATCGAGGGCGTGCGCGCCGGCTCCGAGCCGGGCGATTACCGCCTCCAAAGGGGCGGCGTCATCTCCGGAACGCTGCTCGACGAGCAGAGCCAGCCGGTACGCGGCGTACGGCTCTCCATCCAGCCCCTGAACGCGGAAGGCAGCCATTCCTGGAAGCCCACCACGACCGACGCCGACGGGCAGTTCCGCTTCGCCGGGTTGGACTCGTACACCTACAAGATCCATCTGCAGAGCTCGGGTTGGATCCTCGAGGACACGCCGGAGGTCTCGCCCGGCGACCGCACCGTGCAGTTGCGGGTGTTCAAGGGGCTGAGTATCAGCGGCACGCTCATCGACGCGGCCGGCAACCCCGTCAAGGGACAGTGGATGATGGCCCAATCGGGGGACGGGAGCAGCGCCTCCAGCAGCACGAGCGAGGACGGGAGCTTCGAGATCCGGGGTCTGAGGCCCGGCACCTATACGGTCAAGGCGTGGGGCAACCAGATGGTCACGGCGGAGGTCACCGGCGTCGAGGCCGGTTCCACCGGCATCACCGTGCAGACGTCACCCAAGTAGGGGGCTGTCTGAGACATCGCCTGGGCGGACCGCGCGTACCATCGCGGGCTCACGGGGCGCCGCACCTGAACCCGGCGTCCCGGCTGGCCGATAGGAAGGCGTGCCCAAGATCCCGGACGCTCCGCTGCACCATGTCCACGACCTCCCGGAGGACCGGGTCGGGGATCCGCGCGAAGAGCAGGAGTGGTTCCAGCGCCTGCCCGAGCACGCAAAGGAGGAGATGCGCGAGCGCTGGCGTGGCCAGGAGCGGCACTTGGACCGGATCCGGCAGCGGAGCAAGGAGAGTATCGTGCGCTACGCAGTCGAGGGCGCAGCGATCCTGCCCCTGTTCGAGATCATCTTCTTCAGCCCCGGATGGGTGCGCTTCGGCGCTTCCATCATCGCCGGCGCCCTGATGGGCCTGGTCTGCGCGCTCACGCGCGCCGGCCAGTACCGCTACCTGCTGATCGGCCCGCCCTTCTTTCTGGGCATGCGCCTCTTGTTCGGCTTCGGGCCCTTCATCTTGGAGGCCTTCGGCGCGGTTCTCTACGTCTCGCTCAGCGCGCTGCTGGGGTTCAGCCACGATCTTCGGAAGACCGAAGGGCTGCCGGGCTAGCGCGCCGCCCCCGCCGGGCACCCGCAGTTACAAGATCTTTACGCCGATCTGAACGCCTCGGGTCCGGTGTGCGTCTATACCTATGTAGAAGTACTGCGTAAACGCATCAGCACGGCAGGCCAAGGCTCCGGACCCATGGAGGAGAAGATGAAGAAGAGCTCTTTCCGCCCGACCCGTCCGGCTCTTGCCGCCGCCCTGTTGTGCGCCGTCTGCTTCGCGGGGATGAGCGCGCTCAGCTGGGCGGAGGAGTCGCCGGCGACCACCGTGATACAGGTTCCGGAGCCGGTGCGCGCTTTGCGCTACCGCATCAAGATCTACGACTCGGAGCTGGCGGTGCTGCACAACAGCGGCCACTGGATCCGGGAGCTCTACTTCCCCGATCAGGGCGTCGTCTGCAACGTGGTCGTGGACATAGAGGCGACCGAGAAAGGCGAGCTGCACCGCTATCACCGCATGCACGCCTTCTACAGCCCGATTCGCAACAAGTACCGGCTGCAATTCCACGAGAAGGAGCGGACCGCACCAACCAAGGAGGTGTTGATCCCCTACGCCCGGGCTCAGCAGATCTTCGAGCTGGCCGAGCTGACCCGCCGCCTACGGCAGGCCGAGCGCACGCTCGGCGCGGCGGCCTCCGCTTCGGGCTTGTTGCGGGCGGAGGCCTGGGACGAGCCGAAGGCCGCAGCCGCACCTGAGAAGGAGAAATAGGGCAGGCCCTGCCTGCCGCCCGCGGTCCAAGGGGAGGCCGACTTGCGGGTGCTTGAGGTTCAAGCGCCTCCCAGCCGAGAGAGAAGAGAGCCGACCTCCTGCGGAAGGAGCATGTCATGAAACGCCTGATCTGTCTGCTGCTGCTCGTCCCCCTGACCACCTGGGCGCAGGACGAGACCGAGAGTCTATCCACCGGGGAAGCCAAGGAGATCCGGCACCGTGTGACGCTGCGGGGTGGCAGCCGTCTCGTCGGAAGGCTCGAGCCGGCGCAGTGGCGCGTGACGGTCTACGGCAAGACGGCCAAGTTCGGCTCGCTCACGATCCCGGTCGACGAGATCCGGCGCATCCGCTTCGGACGCAAGGCCGACCCGGACCGCTTCCAGCAAGTGCGCACGCTCGTGGACTACCTGGCCAGCGCAGACCCGGACCGACGCGACTTCGCGCACGCGAAGCTGGCCGAGATGGGCCGCTTCGCCGCGCCCGAGCTGCAGAAGCAGTCCCGGGAGCACGAGGACCCGGAGGTCAAGCGGCGCGCCGCCGAGATCCTGAAGGAGCTCGAGATCCCCGAGGAGGAGTGGCTGCCCGACGACGACCAGGTGCGCACGGCGCGCTTCAGCATCATCGGAACCGTGGGCGAGGAGACGATCAAGATCAACGTCGCGGAGCTCGGCACGGTCACGCTGGCGCGCAAGGACGTGATCGAGATCCGCGCCTACCAGTCGGGCCAGAACCATAGCCTCAAGGTCACCGGCGCCCACACGCACATCAGCCTGTGGCTCAAGACGGGCATCCAGATAAAGGGCAGGGCGGCACTGCGCATCTCGGCGGAGGGCCAGATCATGTTCCCGAACTGGAACAACATGCCCATGAACCCCGATGGCACCGCGAACATCGGCACGGTGAACGTGCATCCGATAGGCACCGTGCTCTACGGCACGCTGATCGGCCGCATCGGCGACTCCGGCCCGGTGTTCAAGATCGGGCGCTACTACATCGGCGACGCCCAAGGGCGAGGCGAGCTGCAGCTCGCGATCGCCGTCCAAGTGCGTAACCAGGCCGCCACGGGTGAATACAAGGTGCGGGTGCAGGTCGAAGAGGCCGGCGCCTTCTTCGACGACTAGACTGTGTTTCGAAAACCACCTGGATTCGCCCGGCACCAAAGCCGCCATGCCCGGACGCTCTTCCAGAGGCCGCATTCGAGAGGCCGACTAGCTTCGGCCTGCACTAAAGCCGTCGTGCTTGGGTGCTCCTTCTAGACGACTCTCATGCAGTCGCCGCTCCGGCACCCCTTCCGCGGGAAGCCCCGTGACCACGACGGCGGGGAGGAGCAGCGCGCTCATTCGGCGCTGCCCGAGAGCGCGGGCGCGTCGCGCTTGGGCGTGGGTCCGGTCAGCCACACGAAGTCGGCGTAGCGGCGGGCGAAGTCCGCCGCGGGCGGCGGATCCTTGTCGACGCCGATCGGGATCACGATCGAGTACGGCTTGCCGTTGCGGCGGAAGGCGCGGCCCGGGATGCCATAGCGGTTGGCCAGGTGGCCGTGGCCCGCCAGCACGACGATCTGCCCGCGCTGGGGGGCGGTCCGGAACCAACGCACGACGCTGTCCGCCATGACGTCGTCCCACAGGCACATGACGAGGTAAAAGCGCTCGAACGCCGCAGCCTTCTGCTTCTCAGTCATGGGGGTCTTGGGCTTGTCACCTTTGGGGGTCGGGTGTCCCTCGCCGTAGACCGACTTCAAATAGGCGCGGTGCTGCGCGTCGTCGGTGTAGAGCGCCGGCAAGGTCCTGCGCACGTCCTCCGGCACGGCATCGAGGCCCCCCTTGCTGACCAGCTTGCGGGTCTCCTGCTCGACATTGAGCGCGATCACGGGAATCCGCTTGTCGCGTGCGAACTTCAGGATCGGACGGTACAGCGCGAAGTCGTGTCCCCAGCGCTTCTTCCACTCGCAGCGCTCCAGCAACTCCTGCTCGCCGATGCGGCCCTCGACCCAGTCGTCGAGCACCGGCTGGAACCGGCGCTGGAACATCTCCATGCCGATCCCGTGCAGGTTTTTCTTCTCGAAGAGCGCCTCGAGGATGCGCAGCTGGATCTCGTGGTGCTCCGGATTGGTGTGCGACTCGCCGAGGTAGACCACCTGCGCCTTCGCGAGATCTTCGAGCATGTCGTCGAAGCCGGTCTCACGCGACGTGCGGTAGATGTCCCCCGTTACGGGCTGGGGCTGCAGCGGCGGCGGCGCCTCGCGGGCCGGGGCTTGCCGCTCCTCTTCTTTGGCGGGAGAAGAGCAGGCGGCCAGCAGCAGCAACCCCAGAAACGAACGCGGCATGGCGGCGTATTCTATCCGCGGCCCACAAATCCTTCCGCAAAGCTGCACGCTCGCGTGCAGGTGCACGCCGCGGCGGGAACCCGGGGCAGGGTTAGAATCCCGGCATGACGCGACGCGCGACCCTCGCCGCCCTGCTCCTGCTCAGCGCCGGAGTCTCGTCTGTGGCCGAAGAGCAAGAGGACGTCAGCGCCTTCAAGCTGCGCACGCACGCGAAAGAGGTGAAGGCGGCCATCGACACGAAGGAGGTCCTCGAGGGCACCAGCGAGCGCGAGCCGAAAGACGCGATCCTCGCCATCTGGGACGCGCAGTCCATTCCTGCCAAGCAGGCCACCGGGCTCGCGCCCGAAGACGAGGTCTTGGGGGTCGTCGTAGGCAAGCAGGCGCGCGCCTATCCGATGAAGATCCTCGACCGCCACGAGATGGTGAACGACGTGCTGGGCGGGCGGCCGATCGCCCCGAACTACTGACCCCTCTGCAACTCGGCGGTCAGTTTCGACCGCCGCGTCGACGGCAGGACCCTCACGCTGGGCGTTTCCGGCTACCTGTACCGCAGCGCGGTCCTGTACTACGACCGCGAGACCGAGACGTTCTGGTCGCAGATGACGGGGGCCGCGGTCGTGGGCCCGCAGACCGGCAAGCAGCTCAAGTGGATCGACTCGGAGGTCACCACCTGGGGGGATTGGTTGCGGAGGTATCCGCAGACGACGGTCTTGAAGCCTCCGTGGGGTTGGAGCAAGTACCAGCGCAACATGTACGCGGGCTACCGCCGCTCGTCGCGCACCTGGTTTCCCCTCGGCAACGCCACGAAGCACTATCTGTTCAAGAAGTATCCCAAGAAGTCGCTGGTGACGATCGTCAAGCGCAACGGCAAGGCCTACTGCTACCCGCACGAAGCCTTCGACGGCACGATCGAGGACCGGGGCTTGAAGCTCACGCGCCGGGACAAGCGCGTCGAGGTGAAGGACGCGCAGGGCAAGTCCGTGCCGGCCATGCAGGCCTATTGGTTCGCCTGGTGCGCGTTCTACCCGGATGGCGTCGTCTACGACCCGACCCGCAAGGGTCCTTCCGCCCCGCCTTCCGGCGGCTAGGGGCGGGCCAGGCCCTACGAGTAGGGAACCGCCGGGACCTTGCCACGCAAGCGCGCGTAGACCGACAACGCTCCGCGATGGTGCGCCGTGTGCTCGTTGATGCCGTCGACGATCGCCATGCGCGGCAAGTCAGCCATGATCGGACTGTCCGCCGGGAACGGTTCCCGCAGCTCCTTCATCGTCTTGCTGCCGATCACCTGCACCGCGCTCTCGAAGGCGCGATCGAGCCAGGCGCGGGCCTCCGCGAGGGAGGTCACGCTCTTGCGCAACTCCTGATCCGCCTCGCCGAAGTCCATCTTCCACCCCTCTCCGAAGCCGCCCTCCATGAACCAGTCCACGGTCTGCGCGACGTGCGCCACTTGCACGGCCACAGTGAACATCTCGGGCGTGGGCGCGAAGTCGGCGTCCGTCTCGTCGAGACAGGCCGTCGCGGTATCGAAGAACTTCTTGATCACCTGCAGCTGCTGGGGAAAGGGATTCTCCATGGGATGGGTTCCTCCTTGCTGGGGAGCATCTTACTTAGCCTTAGCCTTAGCCTCAGCTTCGCGAGGCGGGATCAGCACCCGTACGCGTGCCCCTGCCCTTGCCCATGCCCGGTGCCCTGCAGGTTGCGGGCATAGGGCACGGGCGTGGGCACGTTTACGGGAACTCCCCGCTGGCCAGACTGGTCAAGTTCACTGTTCTGAAGTGACCCTTTGCCTTGCGGTCTGAGGCTAAGGCTGAGGTTGAGGAAATCGCCCTGCACAACGCTCACGTGCGTCCCGAAAGGTGACGCCCACTCGAACAAGACCTCAGCCACGGGTAGCCCTTCTGCCGAAGATACCTGCGAAGCTCCGCGGGGCGAAGGCCCTCCGGATCGGGGGTGGGGACCAGGAATGACGACCTTCAAGAACAGACCAGCGGCCGCATGAGCACGCTCACGCGATTCCTCCTCCCCTGCTGCCTGGCGGTGCTGATGACCGCGCCGGACGTCCTGGCCGACGACCTCCTGACATCGGAAGGCCAGGAGATCCGCCGCGGCGTGCTCGCGCTCTATGACAGCGCGGGTACGTCCTGGCGTCTTGACAGCGAGAACCCCATACGTCAAGTCCTGGAGATGCCACTCAACCATCTGGGGATGGTTGTGCGGCGGTACGACATCCGGCACGGGCCGCCGCCCCCCGAGAGCCTCGAGGGCGCCCGCGCGATCGTCACCTACTTCGTGGAGAACCAAGCGCCCTGCCCGGACTGGCTCTGGCCGTGGATGGAGACCGCAATCCGCAAACGGGGCCTGCGCGTGGTGCACTTCGGCGGCTTTGGCCCGCTGGGCCTGACCAAGCCCGGGGAACGGCCGGAGCGGCTGATCCGCTGGTTGCGCGGCTTCGGTCTCGACTACGACCACGGCTACGCCGCCGGTACGTTCGAGGTGAGCGTTTCCTTCCCGGATCTCGCCGCGTGCAGCTTTGAAGCCAGTCCCCAGAGCCTGCGGGTACATCGGGGACCGCGCAACCTGGTTTCGCAGAACCGGCCGTGGGTCGTGACGCGCAGCCGGCGCGAGAACGAGCCCCGCAGCCCCGTCATCACGGGCCCTTGGGGTGCGCTCGCCTTGGCCCCCTACTGGATCCACCCGGGCGACATCCCCGCGGGTCGGCGCTGGACCCTCGACCTGTTTCGATTCTTGCGCGAAGCGCTGGGGCTCGATGGGGTGCCGGCTCCGCACCCGGCGGTGCTCAACGGCCGGCGCATGTTCATGCTGCACGTGGACGGCGACGGGTTCGAGAGCCTGAGCACCGTTCAGCCGGGCGAGTTGTGCGGCAAGGTCTTCCTGGATGAGATCATCGAGCGTTACGAACTGCCGCTGACCGTCAGCGTGATCGTGGGCAGCCTGACGGATGACCTGGAAGTAGCCGAGCCGACGGCGGCCATGCGGATGGCCCGCAGGGTTCTCAGCCACGAGCGGGTGGAGCCGGCCAGCCACAGCGTGCTGCACCCGCTCGACTGGTCCAAGCCGCTCACGGCGCGCTCGCCGCCGCGCACGGTCACCTCGTATCCGGGGCTGCAAAACTACGAGTACGACCAGGCGGCCGAGGTGCGCGAGTCGATTCGTTTCATCAATGAGCGTTTGTTGAAGCCGGGCAAGCGCTGCCGCCTCATGCTCTGGTCCGGCGAGGCCAACCCGTCGCGGCGCGTGCTGGACGAGTGCGAGCGCCTCGGGATTCTGAACCTGAACGCGGGCGTGTTCCGCTGGGACGAGGCGCACGACTCGATCAGCTTCGTCTCGCCGTGGGCACGTCTGCTGGGCAACCGCATCCAAGTCCACGCGGGCGCGGCCAACGAGAACGACTTCAAGGGCTTCTTCACCACGATGCCCGGCGCCTTCGCACACATCGACACCACGCTGCAGCGCACGAAGCGCCACGGCATCCTCAAGCCGGCCAACCTGTACATCCACTTCTACAGCGTCGAGCGGCCTGGACGGCTGGCGGCGCTGCATCGCCTGATCCGGCGCTGGGCCATCGAGGAGCCGACCGCCCCCGTATTCGCCTCCACCTACATCGAGGCGGTGCGCAGCGCCATCCAGGGCGCTCGCATCCTGCGCCGGCCGCACGGCTGGGCCTTCCGCGATTTCGGTGCTTGTCGCAGCGTGCGCATCGACGGCGAGAAGCGCCACGTTGACTGGGTCCGCTCGAGCGGGCTGTTGGGCGCGCGCCGCATGAACGGCACGCTCTACCTGCACCTCGCCGCCCCCGACGCCGAGCTGGTCTTCGCGCAGGAGCCGCAGCCGGGGCCCCACGTCGAGCAGGCCAATCACCTGCTCACGGACGCTGCGCTGGGCGAGACCGGCGTCGCCGTGACCTCCGAATCCCTGGCGCACCGGGTGCTGGTCTTCGCGGGCTTCCGGGCCGGGTCCGGCGTGCTGGTGCGCATCGACGGCGCTGAAGAGGCACGCACGGCCGACGAGCGCGGCCGGGTTTCCATGGCTCTCAAGCCGGGCGGGCCCACGCGCATCGAAGCCGTCACGCGCTGATCCGGCGCGCACCCGGGCCAAAGCGTTTCGAAAACGAGACATCCGCGGCGGCGTTGTGTCGCCGAACGCCCAAACCAACACCAGAACCCCTAACGCAGCCACTACCCAAACGCCGACAAGGTCCCCGCAAGGTCCATTTTTAGTTTTTTGGATGGGGTTGGAACTTGCGAAGGCAACAAACTGTTGCCGCGGTGGTGGTATGGGTTTTTGCCTCCGTCGCGGCCACGGCGAGAGAGCCGGTCCGTAATGACCGGCCGCTGCGTCGTGCAGTCCTGGCTCTGCACGATAGCCAGGGTGAGAGGCGGGAGCTCGACATCGAGGATCCCGCCCATCAGCTATTGGAGTTGCCGCTGAACCACCTCGGCATGGTGGTCCGGCGCCATGACATCCGCAAGGGACCACCCCCGGACGACACTCTGACCGGCCTGCGCGCGGTCGTGACCTACTTCCACGACACCGGCGCCTCCGCTCCCGAGTGGCTCTGGCCCTGGCTCGAAAAGACGCGCCAGGAGCACGCGATCCGCGTGATCCACTTCGGCCACCTCGGTCCCCTGCTGCGCCCGCAAGCGAATCGATACGACCCGGCCCGAGTCACGCGCTGGCTCCAGGGTTTCGGCCTGCAGTACGACGACCTGTTCCTGCCCGGTCCCATGGGCATCAAAGTCGAGTACCGCGAGCGCACGCTGTGTGCGTACGAGGCCGACGCCTACGTGCGCGCCAGCCACCACGGCCCGCGCAACGTCGACCCCCACAACCGCGTCTGGGTCACCACGCGGCCCACCAAGAACCCCGAGGACGCACGCACGCCTGTCGTGACCGGGGCCTGGGGCGCCATTGCGCTCGATCCCTGGACGATCACCGCCGGCGGCGACAGCGGCAACCGGCGCTGGCACCTCGACCCGCTGATTTTCTTCCGCGAAGCGCTCGGCCTCGAGCGCGTCCCGGCTCCGCAGCCGGGGGTCCTGAACGGACGGCGCATGCTCTTCGTGCAAGTCGGCGGCAGCGGCTTCGAGAGCGTCTCGACGGCGCAGCGCAACACTCTGAACGCGCAGGTCTTCCTGGACCAGATCATCGAGGAATACGAGCTTCCCTTCACGGTCGGCGTGATCGTCGCCTCGCTGACCGACGACTACACGGTCGCCGAACCGACGCCCCGCATGCTGTTGGCGCAGCGCATCCTCAACC
Organism: Planctomycetota bacterium; assembly: GCA_027297745.1. GTDB lineage: Bacteria > Planctomycetota > PLA2 > PLA2 > PLA2 > JAPUHK01. The sequence continues at coordinate 11,819 of JAPUHK010000052.1, forward strand.
ATGCGCGCGTCGAAGCGGCCAGCCACACCGTGCTGCAGCCCCTGCGTTGGAACGTCCCCTTGCTGCCGGACAGCCCTCCGCGCTCGGTGGTCTGGTACCCCCCCATCCGGAACTACGAATACAGCGCCGTCGCCGAAGTGCGCGAGTCGTTGCGCTTCATCAACGAGCGCCTGCTGCTCAAGGGCAAGCGCTGCCGGCTCATGTTGTGGTCGGGCCTGGCGGTCCCGCCGCTCGAGGCCGTTGAAGAGAGCGCGCGGCTCGCCGTCGGCAACCTGAACGGCGGCATCTACCGCTGGGACGCGTCCGCCGACTCGATCGGCTACGTATCCCCCTGGGCGCGCCGCGTCGGCGACCGCATCCAGGTCTACGCCGGCGCCCCCAACGAGAACGTCTACGACGGCTTCTTCGACACGATGCCGCAGGCCTACCGCCACGTCGGCACGACGCTGGAGCGCACCGGCCGCCACGGCATCCTCAAGCCCGTCCACATCAACGTGCACTTTTACAGCGCCGAGAACACGGCCCGTCTGACCACGCTCAAGAAGGTGATCCGGCGCTGGGCTTTCGAGGAGCAGACGGCACCGGTGTTCGCTTCAACCTACGTGAGAGCCGTACGCGACGCGTTGCTGCGGGCGCACATCGTGCGCAAGCCGCACGGCTGGGCTTTCCGCTTCTTCGGCGCCTGCCGCACCGTGCGCATCGACGGCGAGACGCGCTCCGTCGACTGGGCGCGCAGCCGCGGCCTGCTGGGACAGCGCCGCATGCACGGCGCCCTGTATCTGCACCTGGCGGCACCCGACGCCGAGGTGGTGCTGGCGAACGATCCCCCACCACACCCGCACGTCGAGCAGGCCAACCACATCCTCGAGGGGGCCGTGCTCGAGCCGGACCGCATCGCGGTCACTTCCAGCGCGCTCACGCCGCGCCGCATAGTCTTCGCGGGCTTCGCGCCACGCAGCAGCGCGATCCTGTCGCTGGATGGGGAGACGCGAGCCGTCCAGGCCGACGGGCATGGGCGCATCGAGCTGCAGCTTCCATCGGGTGAGAATCGCGTGGAGGTCCGGCTGCCGTGAACTTCACGCGCACGGGCTTCCTGCTCTTCATCGCCGCCGGCGTGCTCGCCATCGCGTTGCTCGCGAGCCTGGAGCCGCGCCGCACGCGCGACGCCGGCGTCGACCGCCACACCGGGAAGCAGGTGTGGCTGACGCCGCGCACCGCCTCCCAGCTGCTGGGCGCGGCGCGGCGCACGGGAGCCGCCCCCGCGGCGCGGGACAAGATCCTCGAGTTCATCGACGGCGTGCCGGATCCGTACGCGGCGCGCATCAAGCTGGCGGTCTTCGAAGCCGAGCTGCAGGAACGCACCGCGCCCGAGCTGCATCCCTTCCGCGACGAGATCGTAGCCGACATCGTGCGCGCCGAAGCCGCCGAACGGGAGCTGGACCGCACGCTCACCGAGATGCGCGACATGCACAAGCTGGTGCACCTGCTGCAGGAGCTCGAGGCCGACAACGCCGTCGGCGCCGCCACCGACGCCTTCTTCAGTGGCGGCAAGCCGCCCGAGTCGTTCGCCAACAAACAACTCGAGCAGCGCGTGCGCACCTGGGCGCCAGCGGACGCGAACGCGGCTTACACGCTGCACGGCTTCCGCATCGGCAGCCTCGAGCCCGAGGTCGACGTCTACCGCCTCGTCGCCCACGGTTACCGTGCGGCGGACCGCACGCGGGGGCGCATGCGCTGGCTGTTGCGCGGCCTGGTCAAGTTCCCCAACGACGCGAATCTGCATCGCGAGCTGAAGCAGGCCTACCTCGAGCACGGCCGGCAACGCGAGGTCTTCGCCGTCGTCGGCGCCGAGCTGCACCGCTTCCGCGACGAGCTCGAGACCTGGATGGAGCGAGAGCAGCTGGCGCGTTGGATGGGCCTGCACGACCAGCGCATCCACGCCGTGGGACGCCTCGCCGAGCTCACGGGGGACCCGAAATGGGCGGCCGAGCTGGTCGAGATCTACAGCTACCGGGGCCGCCCGGAGAAGGCGCTGCCGTACGCCGTCCAGCTGGCGGAGAACGAGCAGACGGCGGAGGCCTTCGAGCGCCCGGTCGAGCTCGCGCTGGCCTCGATGCAGGTCGACGAGGCCTTCCGCTTGCTGGAGCGCGCCGCCGGGCTGAGCGACAACCCCCGCGAGTGGCGCGAGCGCATCGTGGAGTACGCGCTCCAGGACCTGCGCTACGACCGGGCGCTGCACGAGCTGGAAAACCTGCACGAGACCTATCCCGACGCGGGCTACGAAGTGCAGCTCGAAGGCTTGTACCGCAGGCGCGACATGCGCGCGGAGTTGGCGGACCTGCTCGAGGAGCGTTGGCGCCGAGAGTCCGACGACGACGAGCTGTTCATGGAGATCGTCGGCTTGCACACCTCGCTCGGACGCGAAGACCGGGTGCACGACCTGATGCGGCAGCGCCTCGCCGACGAGGAGGACCTCGACGGGCTGCTGTTCAAGATTCCCGTGTACCAGGCGGCGGGCATCGACGGCGCCGAGCGCCTGCGCGAGCTGGCCGCCGAACAGCAACTGACGCCCGAGCAGGTCCAGAGCGTGCTGGACAGCCTGACCGCGCTCTTGGATACGAGCGAGACGTTGCGCGCAGCCGCGCTCGTGCTGGCGCGGCGCTACCGGGAACACCCTGCGGCGCGCCCCATGCGCCTCGAGCTGATCGAGCGCATGCCGACACCGGAGGCGCGGGCGGGAGGCGCGCGGCAGCTGGCCGCGGAAGAGCCCGGAGACCCGGATGCCGTGCGCGTGTGGGTCGAGCGCAGCGCGTGGGCCGGGCTCTTGAAGGATGAGATCGAAGCGCGCCGGGCCTTCGTGCTGCTGCGGCCCCAGGACCTCGAGAATCGCCGCAGCCTCGCCGACCTGCTCGAAGCGGACGGGCGCAGCGGCGAGGCGGGCGAGCACTGGGCGGTGCTGGCCGAGGCGGAGGGCCCCACGTCGGATGCGGCGCTGCGGCTGGTCGGGTCACTGTTCACCGCGGGCAAGCTCGCGGAGGCCATCGCATGGCTCGAGCAACGCGCGAACGACCCCGACGCCACCAACGAAGACCGCAGCCGCATCGCGGAGGAGCTGTTCGGCATCCAGCAGCACGACCGCGCGGCCCCTTTCTACCGCGCCATCCTGGGGCGCGAGCCGGACCACGTGCTCGCACTGCTGCGGCTCGGCCAGATCCGTTCCTGGGGTAGCGACCCGCGCGGCGCGATCCCGTACCTCGAACGTCGCTTGAAGGTGACGGACGAGGACGCGGGCATGGTGCGCTACTTGCTCGGCGAAGCCTACTGGTCGATCCAGGACCGCGAGCAGGCGCTGCGCATCCACGAGGCCGCGCTGCCCGATCTACTGCTCGCGACTCGGACCCCGGACACCGAGACGATGATCGCCAAGATCCTCGTACGGCTCGGGCGCGTCGAAGAGGCCGAGCCCATCTACGACGAGGTGATCGCGAACGAGCCGCGGAACGTCCACCTGATCCTGGACTACGCCGACGCCATGGTGGCGGCGGGACGGCTCGAAAAGGCCCGCGCGATTCTCGAACGCGCGCGAGCGATCGAGCCCAAGCACGCGCGGCTGCTGCGTCTCGACGCGGAGATCCTGGTCAAGGAGAAGCGTTACGGGGAGTCCGCCGAGGTGTACCGCCAGGCGCTTCGCCTCTACGGCTCGGATGCCGGCCTCGAGGCCGGGCTCGGCTACGCGCTGGAGCTCGGCGGGTCGTGGGGGGACGCGGTCGGCGCCTACGGCCGCTCGCTGGTGTTGCAGCCCGGCAACCTCGACGTGGAGCGCTCCCTGGCGGATCTCTTCGAGCACGTCGGCAACCGCGTCAGCGTGGGCGCGCGCTGGAGCTTCATCGGCGAGGACTACGCGATCGAGATCCCGGCCGAGATCTCGTTCGCCTTCCGCGACTCGCGCGACCGCTTGACCCTCGGCGCGGGCGCGGGATTCTTCTCGGGGCGCGCGGCGGTCGTAGCGAACGGAACGGTACCGGTCGAAGACCGGATCGTCTCGCTGCGCGCGTCCTTCGCGAGCCGCTTCAACCTGCGCAACGAGTGGGCCGTGGGCCTGGAAGGCTACCCCGGAGCGGCGGGCGACTTCCCGCTCGGCGGCTGGGGCTCGCTGCTGCTGCAGGGCTTGGAGCCGAGCCGCACGCTCGGCGTGCGAGTGGGCGTACACGAGCTGTTGCGCGCTCCGACCGCGTCCGTGGGCTTGGGCGGGCGCCGCACGGGCATCTCCGTGGAGGGGTCGCGCGACTTGGGACGGCGCTGGTTCGCCGGCGCGGGCGCCACGCTGGAATCGCTCTCGCTGGACCCGACCGGGCGCGACAGCGTCACCGACGGACGCTTCCTGGCCAACCTCAGCGCGGGGTACCGGATGAGCACGGCCGAGCCCCGCGTCGACCTGTACTTCAACTACAACCCGGTGCGCCTGCTCGGGAACCAGGAGCTGGCCGCCCTGATCCCGATCGGCGAGCGGTTCGACTACCTCACCGCAGGCGTGCGGCTGTCCTCCGGGCGGCCCAGGCTGCGTTGGCTGGTTTCTGTGTACGCCGGTGTGGACGCACACAGCGACGACAACATCTGGGGCGTCGTCGGCGACCTGGTCTACCGGCCCGGGGCGCGCTTCGAGCTGCGCTTCGGAGGTGAGGCCGGCAGCGCATTCGGACGGAGCTCAACGGAGATCGGCGCCACGCTGCGGTTCGCAGCGGTGTGGCGCTGGTAGCGGGAGCGATGACGAAGAAGAAACGTCAACGCAAACCCGCACGCAAGGCGGCCAAGCAAGAGGCCGTGCGCAAGAAGGTCACGCGTAAGAAGACCGCACGCAAGGCCGCCAAGCAAAAGGCCGTGCGCAAGACGTCCAAGCGCGCAACGACCAAGAAGAAGAAAGTCGTCTGCAAGAAGAAGACGCGCAAGGTCCTGCGGCGCAAACCGGCCGCCCAGACCGCCCCCAGCGACGATCCCGATGCGCTGAGTCCCTTCGAGGACGCGCTCCACGAAGGTGAGATCCCGACGCGCACGGATCTCCTGATCGATCCCAAGGACCTCGAAGCCGCCCAGCTCGAGGCCTCTGTACGTAACGACGAGACCGGGTCCGCCCGGCAAGACACACAAACTGAAGCGGCGCCGCAAACGGCTTGTCCTGACTCTAAAAAAACCCCCATCCAAAGGGATGAGTCACGCGGCGCCGCTCTTTCTTCCTCTGATCCTAGCCAGGAGGCCGACGCGCAGATACCCGAGACTCGCGATCTCACGGACGACGACCCGACGCAGACGGAGTGCTTCGACGGAGCCGAGGTGCCGGAAGCGGAAGAGAAGATCGAAGTGCTGAAGCCGGAGCTCAAGCTCGGGCCCGAAGAGTCCGGACTCTTCGAAGATGATCTGCCGACGCAGACGGAGATCTTCGATGACGCCGACGCGCTCAAGGCAGTGCAGGCGCTCGGTGAGCCCGCGCAGCCCAAACCCGAGGACGCCGGCGAGATCGACCTCGGCGAAACGCTCGTGGACGACCCGGGCGTCAAGCCTGAGGCAGTCACCCCGGGCGAGAACGAGCACGTGTCCGAGAGCGCGGGCGAGATCGATCTGGGCCAGACGCTCGTGAATGACCCGGGAATCACGCCGGAGCCGGTGCCCGAGCCGGACGAGCCCGAGCCGGAGGTCGAGCGCGTGCAGCCCACCACGCAAGCCACGGAGGCGGGCGACGAGGCGGAGGATGAACACCTCACCGAGACGCCCACGCGCACGGAGATCTTCGACGACCCGCTCGCGTTCGAGGCGGCCGTGACCGACGAGCCCGCCGCGCCCACGCTCGAGGCGGCCGGCACGGGCGGCAGCGGCGGCGGCGATGACGACGACACCGGTGACGCGCCGCCGCCGGAGCCCGAACCCGAGAACGAGCCTGAAGAGGACCAAGACGCGCAGACCCCCGCGGACGAGCCGGCGACCGAAACGCCGACACGTACGGAGATCTTCGACGACCCGCTCGCGTTCGAGGCGGCCGCGACCGACGAGCCCGCCGAGCCCACGCTCGAGGCGGCCGGCGCGGGCGGCAGCGGCGGCGGCGATGACGACGACGCCGGTGACGCGCTGCCGCTGGAGCCCGAGGACGAGCACGAGCCCGCGCACGGCGACGTGCTGAGCGATATCGAGTTCTCGATCCACGACATGCAGACGCGGACGGATGCGGAGGCTCACGATTCCGGCGAGCGGGCCGCCGAGGACGCGCATGCTTACGACTTCGAGCCCGCCGAGACGTTGCCGGACCTGCCGCAACCCGATGCGGACGAAGAGCTCCCGACGGAGTCGCTCGCGACCGTGACCTACGACCCGAGCTCGCTCCGGCCGGGGATCGCGGGCGACGCCGACACGGCTACGAGCGCCGATACGGCCGAGCCCACGGAGGGACCGTTCAAGCTCACGCGCAGCAACGAGCTGGACACGGAGCACACCGGACCGCCTCCCGAGCCGGTCACCGCGACCGAGCTCTTCCGGGGCGACGTGGATCCGGCCACGATACGCATTCCGACCGAGGAGCCGGTCGAAACGCGCGACCTGCACGACGCGTCCACGGTGTCCGGCGTACCGATCGAAGAGGCGGAGACCGAAGACCCCGACGCGACGCGCACGGAAGCGGCGGACCGCCACTCGATCGTGACCATCGATTCGCGGTCACTGGGTACGGTGTCGATCCACGACGCCGAGACGGCGGACCTCGAGGACATGGGGACCGTCACGCAGCAGGCGCGGGAGGCCGACGGGGCGGCGGCCGAGACCGACGTCTTCAGCGAAGGCTTCAGCACGGAGGCCTCGCTGGCGCGTTCGCACCACATCCTCGAGCACGTCCCGCCCCAGTTGGACTTCCTGCCTCCGGAGGCCGTGTCGTCACCGCAGCCCAAGGACAAGGACAGCATCGAGCGCGGCGAGACGCGCCTGCAGCGCTGGAAGCGCCGTGCCCGCAAGCCGTCCCGCTGGACGCCGCTCCTGCGGCCGCTGCAAGCAGGCTGGGACAAGCTGCGCGAAAAGGCGTCCGAAGGCTGGCAGAAGCTGCGCAAGGTCCCGTGGGACCAGCCCGTGCGCTGGTGGAAGGCGCAGCCGCGGGCGCAGCGGCGGGAGGAGACGTACTGGTGGCGCCGCACGCTGCGCGACGTGGGCATCGCTTACGGCATCCTGCTGCCCTTCGAGCTGATCTTCAACGGCGGCAAGGTCGGGGCGTTCGGTGTGCACCCGCATCCCTACTGGCTGATCATCTTGCCGATGGCTGCGGCCCGCGGCGCGGGCGCGGCTCTGGTGGCGGCCGCGGTCGGCACGTTCCTGCACACGCTCGGCGCCATCGGGCGCCTGCACACGACCGAGGTACAGACGCTGCTCGACTACACGGTCATGCTGGAGCCGCTCCTGTTCTTCGGCGTCGGTTTCCTTGTGGGCGACTTCCGCGACGTGGCCGAAGCGCGCTATCGCGAGATCAAACGCAAGCGCCACAAGGCGGACGAAAAGGTGGACCGCTTGTACAAGGAGCGCGAGGTGCTGGCCGAGGCCAACCGCCTGCTCGAGAAGCGCCTCGTGGACCAGACCACGCAGTTCGGCAACCTGGTCGTAGCCGCGCAGCGCATGGAGAGCTCGGACCGAACGGAGGTCTTCGAGTTGGCGCTCGACCTGGTCGACGAGCACTGCGGCGCGAACGCGTCGGTGATGCTCGTGCTCGACAGCGGGTCCGTGGACTTCCTGTGCTACCGCGGCTGGACGGAGGGCGAGGTTGGTACGCGCCTGTCCGACGCGCGCGACAGTGCGTTCGTGCAGCGGGCGCTGGACGACGGCACGCAGGTGAACGGCTTCCTGCCCGGCGAGTCGCCGCCCGAGAAGGGACCGATCGCCGTGGCGCCGCTGTTCGACGGGGAAGGCGTCGTGCGGGCGCTGCTCTGTCTGGACGACGTGCCGCCCTTCCGCCTCAACAGCAGCACGTTGAGCATCTTCTTCGGCATCGCGGAGTGGATCTCGGCGGCTATGGCGCGCCTGGACCGCCGCTCCGAGACGCCGGATCCGCGCAAGGCCTTCACGGCCGCGCCGGAGGGCGACGCATGGATCGGCGACCGCAACGACCTGGGCGAGCGCCTGCGCATCGAGTACGAGCGCCTGGCCCGCTACGGCGTGCCGACCAGCCTGCTGCTGATCCACGCCAGCGAGTACACGGACACGACCGCCGAGGGCCGCAAGAAACTCGACCGCTACATGGTCTGCCACTTCACCGGCAGCCTGCGAGCGTCCGACAATCTGTACAGATTCGGGTACCCGGGCTGCTACGTCCTGGTGCTGGCGGGAACGAATTCGGAGGGTGCCGAGGTGGTTCGAAAGCGTCTGTTGCGCCGTGTGCGCTACCGGCCGTCGCCCGTGGTCGGCGCGGTCGAGGTGGAGGTCACCGCCCCCGACGCGGAGGCGCCGGACCTGGTCAGCCTCGCCAGCCGCGTGGCCGCGACGTTCCGCGAGCGCAGCCCGCTCAAGCTGGACAGCGAGTGCCCGGTGCGGGTCCCGGCGCAAACGAAGCTCGGCAGCCTCGACGATTTCATGCGCCGCCTGAAGATCGAGACCAGCCTCGCACTGCGCAACGGCCTCGACCTGCACGTCCTCGGCTTCTTCGGCAAGGAGACGCAGGGCGATCCGGACCTGTTCGCGCGCCACCTGCACGAGGTGGCCTCGGACCTCTTGCGCCAGACGGATGCCGTGTTCCGCGTCACGCCCAGCCGTTGCGCGGTGGTGCTGCCGGCAACGGACGCCGAGCAGTCGGAGACGCTCGGCCGCCGCATCCTCGAGGCGCTCGCGGCGCGCGATCCCGACGCGGCCTACGGCACGCCCCGCGTGCGCCTGTTGGGTCTGGGGCCGTCGCATCCGGATCCGCGCGCCTTCCTGTTCGAGTTCGAGGACGAGGACGAGGACAAGGGTGACTCGCCCGGCGCGGTGGCTGAACTGCAGCCCGCGGTGCTGCGCGAGCCCGAGCCGCCCGCGACGCTGAAGGCCGAGGCGCCCTTGCCGGTCGTGCAGGAGGCGGAGCCGCGCGGGGACGAGCCGGACACCGGCACGGTGACTCCGACCGAGCCGCGGGCTCACGGACCGGCGGACGTCCCGGGAACGGGGACCGAGGTCGATCCGGGTGCCGTGCAGCCGGAGCTCGAGAACGAGAAGGAGCAAGAGGGCGGGGACGGAACGGGGACGGCGACCAAGCTCGATGCGCAGACCGTCGAGCCCGATCCGCTGGACGTGACGGGAACGGCGACGGAGTGCGACCCGCAGGCGCTTCAGGCGGAGTTCGAGCGGGAAGCCGACTCCGAGACGGAGCCCACGACACAACCCGCGGCTGATGAGGAGGAGAAGGAAGAGGACGGGGACGACTTCCCGACCAAGACCGAGATCTTCAATGAGTCCGACGCCTTCGGCAGGCACGGCTCGGACGCACGCCGCGCGGTTCCGCTGCCCGATCCGGAGCCCGAGCCCGAAGCGGACCACGACGAGGAAGACACCGACTCGGGAACCGTGGACGAGAGTAGCGACGAGACCGGGACCGGCGAGGACACGGACGTGGACGCGCCGATCCCCGAGCCGCCCACGCTGCGCGACGCGGCCGCCGGCGACGATGAAGCCACGGACACCGGAACGGTCGGCGAGTTCGACCAGGAGGACGAGTCTTGAGCAAGCTCCGCCCCGGAACCCTCGTGGGAGCGCTCGCCGCCTTGTGCGGCACCGCGGGCGTGTGGCTGATCGTGCGCAGCGAGCTGAACGGCGCGTTGCCGGTGGGCCTGTGCGCGCACGGCGCAGCTGCGTGGCTCGCGCTGTGGGCCGCCAGAAGGCGGCGGCCGGACCTGTCGCAGACCGAACGCGACACGGTGCTGCTGACAGCGCTGTTCGTGCCGCTGTTCGGACCGGCCATGGCGCCCTATCTGCCCGCGCCCGACAAGGAGCAGGACGAGGAGGCCGCGAAGGAGATCTTCGACCGCTACAAGGAGTACATCAAGCCGCAGGTACCGGACTACGAGCGCTCCTTGTTCACGGGCGACATCGACAAAGACCTGGCGCGCGAGCTGGACGTGGAGAGCTACACGGAGGTCTTGAGCCACGGCAGCACGGACCAGAAGCGCAACGCGCTGAAGGCGCTCGCGGACCTGGGCGAGCCGAAGCACCTGGCGCTGGTGCGCGCCTGCATCAAAGACCCGGAGCACGAGGTGCGGCTGTACGCCTACGGCGAGCTGAGCCGCGTCAGCCGGCCTCACGAAGAGCGCATCGACAAGCAGATGCGCAAGCTGCAGGAAAACGCCGACGACGTGGACGCCTCCGCGGCCGCGGCCGACGCGCACTTCTGCTTCGCGTTCAGCGGCATCCTGGACCCGGGCATGGCCGCGTTCCACTACAAGGAGGCCAGCAAGGCCGCCGCACATGCGGCCGCGCTGGGCGCGCCGCAGCCGGGACCGGCGATCCTCGCGGCACGCTCCTGGTGCGGGCTGCGCGACCTGGACCAGGCGCTGGCCGCGCTGGGGGCGCTCGAGCCCGTGCACCGGGGGGCCGACGCGGTGCGCGTGGTACGCGCGGAGATCGCCTACCTGCAGCGCGACTTCGACGCCGCGCGCGCGGAGGCGCACGCGCTACGCGACGCGGGCGCGGACGTGCCCGAGTGGCTGCAGGCCCTCGTGGAAACAGCGGAGGCAGGCGCATGAAGAAACCGAGCGACATCTGCCTCGTGCTCGAAGGCACCTACCCCTTCGTCTCGGGAGGCGTGTCGTCGTGGGTGCACCACCTCGTGACGCACCTGCCCCACCTGACCTTCTCGGTGCTGCACATAAGCCCGACGCACAACTTCTACAACAAGGGCGCCTTGTACGACATGCCCAACAACGTCGTGTCGCTTGACGAGGTGCACCTGCACGAGTACGCCATCGAGGGCAAGGCCGACCCCGAGGTGTTGCGCGCCAAGGTGCAAAAGTTCCGCGGCATGGTGGTCGACATGCAGGAGGGCGGATCGAGCGCCTTCGAGGCCTTCGTGCACGCCGTCGAGGAGGGCCACTCGGGCGCTCTGAGTGGCTACCACTTCCTGCAGACGCTGGAGGGCTGGAAGGTCCTGATCGACACGTACCGGCGCGAGGCCGAGGAGGAGAGCTTCCTGAACTTCTTCTGGACCTGGCGCTTCGCCTTCCTGCCGCTGTTCAACGTGATCGCCGCCAAGATCCCGCTCGCGCACGCCTACCACACGATCTCGACGGGCTACGCCGGGCTGCTGGCGGCGGCAGCAAAGGTGCGCACCGGAAAGCCGATGCTGCTCACCGAGCACGGCATCTATGCGAAGGAGCGGCGCATCGAGGTGAACCGCGCCGACTGGATCGAGGACTGGGACTCCGGCGAGATCGTCGCCCAGCGCACCGTGCCGTACTTCAAGCGCTACTGGATCCGCCAGTTCCAGATGATGAGCACGGTCACCTACAACTTCGCCAACTCGATCTACACGCTGTACGAGGGCAATCGCAAGGAGCAGATCAAGGACGGCGCCGACCCGAACATCGTCGAAGTGGTGCCGAACGGGATCGACATCGACCGCTTCGACGAGGCCGCGAAATGCTTCGCCGCGCGCCCGCCCAACAAGCGCTTCACGATCGGCTTCGTCGGGCGCGTCTGCCCCATCAAGGACGTGCGCACGCTGCTCGCGGCGACGCGCATCGTGGTGGAGGAGGTGCCCGACGTGCGCCTGCGCATCCTGGGTCCGATGGAGGAGGACCCGGAGTACGCGGGCGAGTGCCAGCGTTACGCCGTCGGCATGGGCATCGGCGACAACGTGGCCTTCGAAGGGCGCGTGAACGTGCTCGAGGAGTTGCCGACGTTGGATGTGCTCGTGCTGTCGAGCATCTCCGAGGCGCAGCCGCTGGTCGTGCTGGAAGGCAACGCCGTCGGGCTGCCGCTGGTGGCTACCGACGTGGGCTCCTGCGCCGAGCTCTTGTTCGGCCGCACGGCTGAAGACCGCGCGCTGGGTCCGGGCGGCCTGCTCACGTCCATGGCAAGCCCGGGCGAGACCGCGCAGGCCATCCTGCGCCTGTACCGCGACCCCGCGCTGCGCAAGCGGCTGGGGGAGTCGGGGCGCCAGCGCGTCCGCGCACACTACGACCAGCGCGACATGACCGCCGCCTATGACGCGATCTACCAAAAGCACATCGCGCTCTCCAAAGAGGAGGTGAAAGCCTAGCCATGGCCGGCATCGGGTTCGAGCTGCGCAAGCTGGTCGAGGACAGGGACGACTTGTTCTCGCGCATCCGCGCGTACGTCTCCGCGGGGTTGATCTCCTCGGGCCCGTGGATCATGGCCATCCTGACGCTGTCCCTGTTCAGCCTCGGCGGCGAGCGGCTGAGCGGCAAGGAAGGGTACGAGCTGTTCCGCGCTCTCGTGACCTACGCCTTCGCCTTCAGCCTGATCGTCGTCGGCATCGGCCAGATGGCCATCACGCGCCAGGTCGCGGACCTGCTGTATTCGCACCAGCACGACCGGGTGCTGCCGGCCTTCCTCACGTGTTTCGCGCTGACGGGCGTCGTGCAGGCCACAATCGGGACGCTGTTCTGCGTGCTCGCCGGCTTCGGAGCAGGCCTCAGCTTCGTTGCCGTGTCGCTGTATGTGATCATCAGCCTGAGCTGGCTGGCGCTCGTCTGGCTGAGCATCATCCGCGAGTACGGCGAGGTACTGCGTGCCTACACGTACGGCCTGGCGGCCGCGCTGATCGTGTTCCTGATGGCGGCGCAGCTCGAAGGGGCGGTCGGCCTGCTCGGCGCGTATGCGGCCGGACAAGGCCTGACGCTCGTGCTGCTCCTGCGCGCCATCCTGCGCGGTATGGACAGTAGCGGCGCGCGCGACCTCTCGATCGTGCCCAGCATGCGCGGCTTCCCGAAGCTGGTCGCCGTCGGGCTGTTCTACAACGCGGCCATGTGGGCGGACAAGATCGTCTTCTGGTTCGCGGACGGGACCGGACCGCACCCGATGGTTCGCTTCCATCCCCTCTACGACACGAGCACGTTCCTGGCCTACCTGACCGTGATCCCGGCCCTGGCCCTCAACCTGGTGCGGCTCGAGACCGACTTCTACGAGCGCTACCGCGGCTACTACGGCGCCATCCTGGGCGGCATGCCGCTCAAGATCATCGAGGAGCGGCGTGAGCGCATGTTCGACTCGATGCGCTACGGCGCCGTACGTCTCTTGCGCGTGCAGGGCGCGCTGACGGCGCTGCTGATCCTGTTCGCGCCCTACGTGATCACGACGCTCGAGCTGCCGGACGCCGCCGTGCGCATCTTCCGGCTGGCGTGTCTGGGGGCCTTCTTCCACGTGCTGCTGCTGATCACGATCCTGATGCAGCTGTACTTCGACCTGCGCAAGGAGGCCATGTGGTCCTCGCTCCTGTTCCTGGTGCTCAACGCCGGCCTGGCGGGCTGGAGCGTGAACATGGGCGTGCACAGCTACGGCCTCGGCTATGCCGTGGCGACCTTCATCAGCCTGCTCTTCGGCTACAGCCTGCTGGGCAGCGGGCTCACGAACCTGGAGTACCTGACGTTCACGAACCAGCCCGTGACGGACACGCGCGGCGACAAGAAGCGGGGCTGGGCGCTGTTCGGGAAGAAGAAGGCCACGCCGGAGCAGGTGGAGAAGACCGAGGAAGAGAAACAGGACGAGCTGCACGAACCCGTCGATCCCGAAGCCGCGGGGATGCACGTGGAAGCGGTGTCCCCCATCGAGCCCGTCGCCAAGCCCTCACCCGAGCCCGAGCACGAGCCGTTGGTTGACCCGGAGGCCCCCGCCAGCGAGATCACCGCGCTCACTGAGGACATCGCCGAGACGCTGCGCCACGAACAGCTGTTGCGCGAGTCGTCGACGCGGCACGAGGACGAGAGCGGAGAGGTCGATCTCGGCGCCACTCCCACGCGCACGGAGCTGTTCGACGAGTCCGGCGCCTTCCACATCATCGCCGTCGGCGAGCCCGAATCCGGGCACGAGGACGAGAACAAAGAGGTCGATCTCAGCGCCACTCCCACGCGCACGGAGATGTTCGACGAGTCCGACGCCTTCCACATCACCGCCGTCGGCGAGCCCGAATCCGGGCACGAGGACGAGCAGGAGGAGGGCGAGGTCGATCTAGGCGCGACTCCCACGCAGACGGAGGTTTTCGGCGACCCGGCCGCGTTCGACGCCTCGGCCGAGGAGACGCCGCCTGCACTCGAACCGGAACCCGAACCCGAGACCGCCACCGTCGATGCAACTGCGTTGCCGACCGACACCGAGCTGCTCGAGGATTCGGAGGAGCTCGAGCTCACGGACGAGGCAGCGCCGGAACCGCCGCCCGATCCGCAGCCGCAGCACGACGACCCCGTTACGGACACGCCGACGCACACCGAGGCCTTCGACGACCCCGGCGCCTTCGAGCGCGTCGTCTCGGAGCCGGAGCCCGAGGCTCCCCCGGAGACCTCAACCGACTCGGAGTCGGTGTCGGTCCCCGAGGAGCTGCCCGAGCTGGACGAAGACGATTTCGACCTGCACGACGTCGGCACGCTGACCGGTGATCCGCTGGTCGACCGCATCGTCTTCGACCTCCCCCTGCACGAGGAGCAGACCGCGGACGATCCCGCGGCCCCCGGCCTGCTGGACGTCCCGGACATGGCGTCGGGGCCGGAAGGCGGCCGCGTTATCATCGACGTGCCTCCGCGCTCCGACGACCTGCACGACGCCGACACGGCGGAGTTCGACGAGGATCCGGCGCAAGCGCGAGTGACGCTCGACTTGGACGACGAGAAGCCCGCGACGGACGACGACACGGGCGGGGAGCGCGACGACGGAGACATCCCCACCGACACGGAAGGATAGCGCGCGGACGTGCTACGATCACCGGTCCGGTGCGCGTCTTCGGGGTCGGGTGTCTGCTGCTCTTGCTGTACGTACCGGGCTCGGCGCAAGAACAGCGCGCTCCAAAGCTGAACCTGCGCGCCGAGGCAGCCTTCCAGCGCGGCCGCGCCGCCCTCAACAACGGACAGAGCACGCAAGCGAACTCCTATTTTCGGGAGGCGCTGCAGTCCCATCCCCGCTCGGTGCCGATCCTGGCGGCGCTCGTTCAAGCTTCGGGAGACCACGATGCGGACTGGCCGCTCTTGCTGCACCGGCTGGCCGCGGCGGCGGCGGACGAGACTGGCGCTTTCAATTTGGGGCGCACGACGCGAAGAGACCTTGGGAAGGACCGGCGGACGTTGGTCGCGGTGGAGAGGGCGCGCGCGCAGGCGTTGCTGGAACTCTACGGGGCCCGCGAAGCGCTCAGCGGTCCGGGCAGCGTCGCGCTCGCACGCGCTTATGCGGACATCCAGGCCGAGCTTGCGGCAGAGTCGGAGACACACTCCGCCGGCGTCGACGAGGGCGCACCGCCCGAGAGCTTCGTGCCGCCGAGCGCGCCGGTGACGGCCGCGCTCGCGGCGCTGTGCACACGACTGTTGGAGGAAGGCAAGGCGCAGGAAGCCTTCGATGCGGCTGCCTGCCTGCGCGGACTGGCCGCCCAGGCCGCGTTCCAGCACCTCAACGGTACGGTCCCGGACCTGGCAGCGGAAGGCGCGCTTGCCGCGGGAGTGATGCACCGCGCCCGCCGCCGCTTGTTGGGCAAGCCGCCCGCGCCCGTGCAGCGCCCTCCGCCACCGCGCGAGGTGGAGCAGGAAGAGGAGGACGAAGAGGGTTGCTCCGAGATGCTCGAGGGCGACGAGGACCTGCCCCCGGAACACGAAGACCAGGAGATCCGCGATCCCGAGCCGGACTTCGACCCGACGGGTGCGGCGGAACGCGCGATCACGGACGAGCACCGGCGCATGTCGAAGCCGGCCGTCGCGTTCTCTCCCCGTGGCTACTACCGCGTCGAGACCAGTTGCGGCGCGCAGACGTTGAAAACGGTCGTCGAGCAGATCGAACAACATCACGCACGCCTGGTGCGCTGGTACGGCAAGGACCCGTTCCTCGAGTGCTCGGGCATCGTGCGGGTGGTGCCGGACTTCGCGGACATCGAGAGCGAAGGGCAGCCGTACCACTGGGCGCGGGGCTTTCAGCGCGGCGACACGACCGTCGTGCGCTTCGCCGTGAGCGGCAAGCTAGAGCTCGCGCGGCTCCTGACCCACGAGCTGACCCACCGCTTCGACAGGCGACTCTACCCCGCGATGCCGAGTTGGCTGGCGGAGGGCCGCGCAGTCTACACGGCCGCGGCCTTCCATCTGCCCCCAGACAAGGAGTTCCTGGAGCTGGCCATGGACTGGGAGCGCGTGCGCGGCGCACGCAATACGCACTACGGAACGCCGGAAAAGCTGATCCGGCTGCTGCGCGACGAGCCGCGCGACTATCGTGACAACTACACGGCGGGTCACGCCCTGTGGATCTACCTGACCACGTGGCGGCCCGGTGTGCGCAAGGCGTTCGCCCCTCAGATCCCGAAGTGGCTGAACAGCATGAAGCTGCCCGGCAAGGACCCGTACGTCGCCTTCAAACACTTCTTTATGGACGGAAAGGGCGGACGGCCGAATACCCTGCGCCGCTTCGCTTCCGGGTTCAAGACGTTCCTCAACGGTTTCTTCCTCGAGGAGCCGCCGGCGTGGACGAAACGCTACATCCGCAACTGGACTCCCCGCGGCTCCTTTGTCTACGACGCCCCGACCTGGCCCTATTCGAAGCGGCGCTCAGAGCCCTTCTTCGGCCAACGCCACGCGGCGCGCGCAGCCGACATCCTGTGGCGCCACGACGACCCGGCCGCCCTGGAGGCGCACGAATGGGCGCTGCACGTCGACGGCGACAGCCCCGAGCGCCTCATCATGCTGGAGCGCTTGCTGCAGATCCGGAACCTACCTGCGGGCGTCTGGGCTGTCCGCCGCATCCTGCACCGGTACGGCGAGGCCGAGGCAACCGACAACGGCGCGCCTTCGGCGATCGTGGGAGAGCGCTCTGCCTTTCAACGCTACCTCAAGGCACTGCGCGGCGCGGCCGCCTACTGGCGCAAACGGGACTTCGCCGACGCCGCTGATGCAGTCGAGCGCAGCGCCCTGCGGCTGCAGCGCAGCGCGGGCCTGCCGGCGGCGACGCCCGGCGCGATTCCCGCGCGCATGCTGCGCCCGCAAGTGCACTCGCCCGCGGCCTGGGGCTGGAAGGAGGACACGCTCGTAGGCTACGACCAGTGGCGCGCCATCGGCTTGTGGCACGAGACGCCGGAGGGCGATCTCGTCGTCGGCAGCACGAAGGGATCGAGCGTCTCCGAGGCGCGCAGCTTGCGTATCCATCACTGCTTCGTGCGTGGCCGGCGGCCGCTGTCCGGCGCCTACGCGCTACGCACGCGCGTCCACCTGTTGCGCCCGTACGTGCAGGGAGCGCTCGTGCTCGGTCGCACCCGCCGCGACCGGCACGTGCGCCTGGAGTTCGAAGCCGGTGACGAGCACTACGCCGCGGGACGCGGCAAGGAGCGTGCGCCGCTCGGCTATGTCCGCGTCCGGTTGAGCACCCTCAGCGAGCGCGAACACGTTCTGCCCGGCTTCGGCGACTGGGTGCAGGTGCCCACGGACGGAAAGCACCCCGACTCCTTCGAGGTGCTGCTGCTCGTGGACGGCCCTCAGGTGCACGCCTTTGTGGAGCGTGCACACGTGCTGAGCCACTACGACCTGCGCGCACGCGACATCGCCGGACACTACGGCTTCGCGGTGGAGATCGGCTCCTTCCGCGTCGGGGACGCGCAGGTGACCGAGTTTCCGGCCGGCGCGCCGGAGCAGGTCGGTGCGGCGCCGTGGCCTCAGCCGTATTCGGCGGCGCGCTTGCCGCTGCCCGCGCAAGTGTTGCACCGCCCCATCGAAGGCGTGCCGCTGCACACGGAGGGCACGTTGATGATCTGGTTCCCGGGCCCTGTGGACCTGAACGTCGAAAGGGCCGACTTCCTGCTGCGCGCCCACCGCACGTGGTTCGAGAATGCGGCGAAGTCGCGCACAGTACGCAGCGCGGCGCAGGTCATGATCGTCGTGCCGGAGGCATGGCCCGAAGTGGAGCGCGAGTGGTACAAAAAACGCGCGCAGGCGGCCTGCCGCAGTGTGCAGCTGCGAGCAGTGGGCAAGGATGTCGACGGGGCGCCGGACTACCCACTGTTCGTTTTCGTGGACCCGCTCGGCGTCGTACGTGCCTCCGCAGGCGGCGGGCAGTGGCAGTGGCGCGGCGCGCCCTGGTTCAGGGCCTACCGCGGTTGGTGACGGCCTACTCCACGTCGTGGGCCGTGAGGAACATGCTCTTGCTCAACGCCGTGAAGAACTTCTGGTAGGTCTCGGGATCGGTGACCATCTGCCGCCCGTACTGAGCGCTCGCGCGCACCGCCGTCTGCTGCTCCCCGCGCCGCTTGACGGTCACCATCATGCGCAGCGCGTATCCCTCGAGCTTGGTGCCGCTGATGATGCCGAGGTTGCTGTTGGCGTCATCGATCACGAAGCCGAGATCCTGCAGCGTGCCGATCACCGAGCGCATCACGAGCGTCTCGTCGGTCGTGTCGAAGACCCGGGTCTGAATGGCGCGCAGCTTGACAGCGTCCTCGGTCGCTTGCAGCAGATGCCGTTGAGAGGACTCGCAGGCGCCCGCCAGCAACGCGAAGAGGACTCCGAGAACGAGGGGGAAACGGCTCATAGGTCGTGCGCCTCCAGGAACAGGGCCCGGCTCAGCTTGTTGAAGAACTCCCGGTAGATCTCGGGGTCGTTGATCGCCTCGCGCTTGCTGATTTGGCCGTGGTTGTTCCACACGACGCGCTGGAAGGTCGCACGCACGGAGAGCGACTTCTTGCCCACGCGATGCGTGACGATCGAGGCGCGCAGCTTCTGGTGGTGATCGTACGGGACGTCCGAGCGGAGCAGGCCCGAGGCGATGACGGCGAAGACCACTTCCCCCGTCACGATCGCCGAGCGGTCCTTGGAGGCGGTCAGCACGCCGAGCTGGTCCTCGCTCGCGTCGACGTGAAAGCCCAGATCCTGCAGCAGCGCGCTGCTGGCCTTCAGCACCTGAACCTCGTCTACGGTGTCGAAGCGGCGCGTCTGCATGCGCCTCTGCTCGACGACCCCCGTGCGTGGAGAGAGCGGATGGGAGCTGGAGGTGCTCTCGCAGGCGGCGAGCAGGAGCCCCAGCGGCAGCAGCCACCGGCGCATGTTCCCGAGCGTCACGATTCCCCGCTCCCGCACGCCGAGCGCCTAGAACGAAGACGAGTGGTAGGCGAAGTCGCGCACCTTGTGATCGTGATCGAACTTGACGATCACGGTCAGCGTGCGCTGCGTGCTGGAGCGGACGGACTTCTGAGCGTGCCACAGGATGAACCAGCCGGAGCTGGCGGCGGTCACGTCCGTGGCGAAGCGCTCGTAAATCCAGACCTCGCGCCCGTCCTCGTCGGTGGACACGATGTTCGGGCTGCCCAGCGCCTCGGCGACGTCGGCCGACGGCATGCCCTTGCGGATCTCACGCTGCACGACTCCCGTCGTCAGCTTCTTGCCGGTGCGCGCGTCGCGCACCTCGTCCGTTTGGCGCTGGGCCTCGGTCTGGCAGCCCGGCAAGAGCGCGAGCAGCAGCGCGGCCGGCAAAAGCAAGAACGTCTTGGCGGACGTCATCGGGGCACCTCCAGGCCAGGCGCGTTGCCCGGCCCGACCAATACTATCCCTAATAGCATCCCAAACCACCGTGGGCGGGAGGGAGCGGCGCAACCCGCCCTTGCCGGCCCGTAGAGGGGACGATCGGCAGATTCTCACGTGCAAGGGCTCAACCTTCGTCGGCGAAGAGGTGCGCCGGCAAGCGGTCGAGGGGCGTGCGGCTCACGAAAGGCACGAAGCCACGCATGGCGCTGTCGAGCAACGCCGCGCGGACGTTGGCGGGCGTCTGCGCGTAGTCCAACGTGAAGACCGGGATCTTGCGCCGCCGGAACTCGCGCAGCGCCAGAAGCAGCGCCTCCCGGTCCTCGACCGCGTCGCGGTCGCCGCTCCCGGGGTCGTCCCAGTCCGCGTTCGCCTCCCCGCCGAAGCTCAGCGACTCCTGGCTGACGCCGTCGATCCAGCTGTAGACGTCGGGCACACGCGCGGGCAACAGCGCCCCGTTCTGCGCCACGATCACGAAGTACGGGTTACGGGCCCGCGCGTACTTGCGCAGGTCGCGAATCAGCTCCGCCATCGCGCGCGCGGGGTCGATACCGGCCTCGGCGGCGGCCGCCGCGACGAGCGGGTCCTCGTATCCGAGCACCCAGTCCAGGTAGACGCCGTCGAAGCCGTCGCTGATGATCTGGTCCAACAGCGCGTTCGAGCTGCCGAACAGGATCCGCTCCCAGCGCGTGTCCCAGTAGGCGATCGGAAAGTTGCCTTCCCAGCCATCGGGATCGCGGCGTAGCAGGAAGCTCGGCTCGCCGCGCCGGGTGTCCGTGGGAGCGCGCCAGCCTGCGGCCCAATACGTGCGGTAGTCCTCGGCCTGGCCGATGTTGAGGTACGCGAGGCAGATCTTGCGCTCGAGCGCCGCGCCCGGGCTGGAGCGGATGCGGCTGACGACCGTGCGGGTCGGGAAGACCCCGGCGCCGCGGATGCTGCGCACGGGATCCAGCACGATCAGGTCGGTGCGCGCCCGTTCGATGCGCGTCAACGCCCCCGGACGCTCCAGGCCCTGGAGCTGGCAGGCCCAGGATGTGACGTTGCGCAGCTGCGCCACACGGAACGAGTCGTGGGGCTGCGGCTCGGAAACGCACCCGGCCCAGAGACAAGCTGCAAACGTCAAGCTGCACAGGCGCATGTCGAGATTCTATTCTCCCTGTCCGGCTGTTTCCGCCGGCGGCGCCGCATCCCGGCCCGCGAGCACCAGGAGCACGCGGCCGCCGTCGAGCGGCGGGATCGGAATCAAGTTGCCGAGCGCGAACACGAGGTTCACGGTCACGAGGAAGCTCCCCGGCTCGGCGGCGCTGAGCTGCAGGCTTTGCGGCCTCACGAGCACGTAGCACAGGCCCGCGACGAGCAGGTTCGCCAGCGGTCCCGCGAGCGCTACCAGCGCCTGCCGCCGCCCCGAGATGCGCGGCACCTTAGCCAGCGCGAAGATGGGCCAGATGCGGATCTCGGCCGTGCGGCCGCCCAGCAGCAGGGACGCCGCCACATGGCCGCCCTCGTGGGCCAACACGCTGCCCAGCAGCAGCAGGTAGCCCAGGCCCAGGTCGGGGCGCACCAGCCACAGGCCGGCCGCCACTACGGGCACCAGCAGGTGGAGGCTCAGGGTGACGGTCCCCAGCGGGAGTCGAACGAAGCCGCGCACGGCCCCAGTTAGAACATGCCGTCCCCGGACGAGGACAACGAACTTGGCGGCCGAGGCGCCGGGGCCGATATAAAACCCCGGAGGCAAAGGGTTCTGTGCACGCCGTGCCGGATGGAACCGCGTTTGCGAACGAAACAACGCCTGTGAGAGTCTCGTCCGTCGTTCTCGCTCTCTGGCTGCTCTCGGCGAGCGTGGGCCAGGCCCAGGCACCGGTGCGGGCGCGCTACACTGACGTGGCGGCGGCCCGCAAGCGTGCCCGCCTGGCCGGCGCGACCCACGAGGACGCGGTCGCCTTCGAGCGCGTCTCGAGCGCCTACCTGGAGAAGCACCCTGGCCACCGCTTCGTCTCGCGTGTGCTGGAGTGGCGCGGCGACCTGCTCCAGGACTACCTCCCCGACGTGGCTTACGAGTGCTACCTGGAGGCCTCCCGCCAGACGGACAACAAGGACCGCAGGGCACAGCGGCTGGACAAAGCCCGGCAGATGCTCTTCGTGCGCGAAGGCCCCCCGCCCCTGCAGGCCGCCGCCTGGGCGGGCAACCCGCAGGACCCGGCGGCGCCGGCCGACACGGTCACGCTGGTGGTCTTCTACTCACCCTGGGAGCCCGAGGGGCGCAAGGTGCAAAACCAGCTGGTCGACCTGCACGAGCAGTACTCGAATCGGGGGCTGCGGCTGATCGGCGTTGCCGTGCCGATGGACAAGCGGCGGCGTGACCCCCAGAAGGCGGCGCGCAGCATCGCCGCGGACCGGCTGCCCTTCTGCGTTGCCGTGGACAAACAAGACCGGAAAGGAAACGGAGTGACCTACAAGGCGTACGGCGCGGGCGGAACGCCTTGGGGTCTGTTCGTAGACCGCATGGGGCGCGTGCGCGAGCGCCGCCTGATCGGGCCCGGCCCGAACCCGCTTGTGCTGACCCGGACGAGGATCAAGGCGCTCCTGGACGAACCGGGACCGGACGAGGTGCTCCGCCGTCTGCGGCTCGGCGGAACGGTGGCACAGGAGGCGCTGCGTGAGATGGACACGCTCCGCACGCGCACCGCCGTCAACATCCTGTTCGCGGCGCTCCAGGCGAAGCTGGGCACAGCCGAGCAGAAGCGCGTCACGGCGATCCTGCGCAAGACGCTGCCGCTTGAGCTGCGCACCCTGGACCTGAAGGCTGCGCACAAGCGTTGGAAGAGGTCGCGCAGCCAGTTCCGCTACTCCCTGCCCAAGCACTGCCAGGTCCGGCGGCGCTAGCACGGCCTTGAGCCGCCCGCCGCCCAACGCCGAGCACCCGCTAGGGCTAAGGACTGCCCCTAGCCGGCTCCGCGCGCGGCCTTCTTCTTACCCGGCTTCCGCTTCTTCTCTTGCGGCGCGACGGACTTGTAGATGCCGCCGTTCTCGTTGGAAAGCGAGCGCATGAAGCCGGCGTTGTGCTGCCGCCCGATGCCGATCGTGTGGATCTGCACCCGTTGCAGAGCGTTCCACTCGGCCACGGCGTGCAGCGTCCGCTCGGGATCCTCGACCTCCCCCTTCGAAGTCGTCGGGGAGCCGTCGGAGACGAGATAGATGGCGTCCGCGTTGAGCTTCGTGGGCACGGGGTACACGCCCGCCAGCTTGAAGGCCGTCTGCATGGCCATGTAGATGTTGGTCGAGCCCACCGGCGCGATGTCCTCCATGCGCGCCTCCAACTCCTCGTAGTTCGCCTTGCTGGCGGGCACGAGCTCTTTCCAAACGGCCTCCGCGCGCGAGGAGTACAGGATCACGGTGTACTTGCGGCTCGGGTGCAGCGCCTTGACGGCACGCAGCAGCTGACGCTTGGCCGCGTCCCAGCGCGAGTCCTCGTCGATCGAGGCGGGAACGCTCTTCTTGCCGATCCAGCGCGGGTTTCGCATGGACACTTCCATCGAGCCGGAGACGTCGACCACGTAGACGATGCGGTCCGCCTGCGGCAATCCGTAGAACAGGTCGCGCTCGGCGGCCTTCACGACGGCCTTGCCGCCCCCCATCGGATACTCGCCGCGTTCGACCTTGTGCCCGTTGCTCTGCCACCACTGCGCCCACAGGTCGGCGTACGGGCCGATCGGCCGGCGCGTGAGGATCTGCAACGCCGCGGTCACCTCACGCTGCGCGCGCTTGTTGACGCGCTTGCGCCGGAGCGCGTCGATCAGCGGCTTTACGGCTTCGCGCCGCTCGAACGCGGCGAGCGCGCGGGCGGCGGCGATGCGCACGGCCGGGTCGCCGCTGGGCAAGAAGATGACCACGCGGTCGACGGCGTCCCCGGCGGGCTTGCCGGCCTTGTGCAACGCTTGCAGCAAGGGCACGACCTGCTCCGGGCGCTTGGCCTTTTGCAGCGCGCGCAGCAGCACGTTCAAGTTGTCGGACGCCGCCGTGGCCACGTGCGTCGCGATCTCGCGCAGCAGCAGCGGCGACCGCACGCGCCCCATGCCCTGCTCCGCCAGCCAGGTCAGCGACTCATAGGACTTGAAGCTGCGTATGCCCTCGACGATGGCGCGTTTCTCGGCCTCCGCCCGGGCCAGCGCAGCGTCGTCCTGCGCCTCCGCGCGGTAGAGCTTTTCGAGCTTGCCCGGGGGCCTGCTGTCCAGCGGGCGCTTCTCGAGCTTGGTGATCTCCGCGCGCAGGTCCCCTAGCCTCTTCTGCAAGCGCTCCAAGCGCCCCGTGAGCCCGGTCCAGACGGACAGCAACAGCTCCGCTGCCTTGGGCTGGTCCACGGACGCCACTTCGCGCAAGAGCGCGAGCCGCTGCTCCGCAGGCGCCTTCTGGGTGTAACCCTCCCGGAAGCGCTTGTGCACCTCATCCCACTCTTGCGCGTACGCCGGCGGCAGGACCGTGGCCAGGAAGACAAGGAGTACGGCAGGGCGGATCACTTGCGCTCGACGAACTGCCCGCCGTTCTCCGCTGCGAGCATACGCAAGAAGTAGTTGTCCACGACGTCGACCGCGATGGTGTGGATCGTGATCTTGAGGTCCTTGTTCCAGTTGCGCACGGCTTCCAGGATGGGCTCCGCGTCCATCAGCTTGGCGCCCTCGTACTTGTGGTCGGTGGGCGCGCCGTCGCTGAGCAGGAAGACGGTGTCTACCGATGCGCTGCCCGTGGTGACCGTGGGCCCCAGACCGCGCGCGATGTTGAAGGCCTCGCGCAGCGCCCCCAGGGTGTAGGTCGAGCCGGCCGCCTTCATCTGGTCGATGTCCTTTTGCGCCGCCTTCTTCTCTTTCAACGACGCCTTGGTCATCTTCGGTTTCCACAATCGGGCACCGTGGCTGAAAAAGATGATGTTGAAGTAGGCGTCCGAGGGCAGGTTGCGCACGGCGCGCTTGAGCTCGTTCTGGGCCACCTCCAGGCGGGTCTTGCCGGGCGCGGGCCCGTCGTCGGCCCCGGCCGGCCGGCCCGTGATGACCGTCTCGCGTTTCAGCGGATCGACCGGGTGGTCCATGCTGCCGGACACGTCGATCACGTACAGGATGCGCTTGCTGCGGGTGATGATGCCGTAGAAGCGGTTGGCGTCCCCGCCGCGCACCGCGGTCTGCTCGGCCTCCCCCTTGTTCGCAGGGATGCGCTTGCCAACGTCGTGCCACCAGTGGGCCCAGATGTCCGGATAGGAGTGGTCCTGGCCGGTCATCTCCTGCAGGGCGTCGTTGATGTCGTCCAGCAGCCGCCCCTTTTCCTTGCGCATGGCCTCGATCAGCACGCCGCAGGCCTCGTCGCTCTTGCTCTGGCGCAGGCTGTCGATGGTCGCGGAGCGCACGCGCCAGTCCTTGTCGCGGATGTAGAGCTTGAGCAGCTCGAAGGAGTCCGTGCGCTTGAACTCGCCGAGCGCGCGGGCAACGGCCACGCGCACGCGCGGCGCCTGGTCGCCCTTCATCTGGCGCAGCTGCGAGAAGAAACGCTTGCTCCACGAGGCGTCGCCGACGGACTTGTGCCACTTGCCGCAAACGGAGGCGAACACGTAACGCACGCGCCAGTTGTCGTGCTTCGGCATCACGAGCACCGCCTTGCGCAGCGTCTTGTCCTGCTCGTAGCGCCCCATGTACGTGATGATGACCTCGAAGGAGCTGAGCGCCTGCTTGTGCTTTTGCTCCTCCTTCTGCAGGCTGCGCTCCCAGCTGGAGCGGAAGGCCTGCTCCTGCGCGCTCAAGATCTGGCGGTCGTTGACCTTGCGCAGCTTGACCTCCCATTTGCGGATCTGCACCTCGCACCAGTCGATGTAGGCGCCGTAGTGGGAGACCACGTCGATCACGCCGGGCAGCGCCTCGGGGTGGTCGTAGCCGCACAGCTTCCCGAAGAGGCGCTCGCGCGTGCTGGGCTCGAGCTCCTCGAAGTCTGCCTCGAGCAGCTTCTTCTGGGCGTCGCGGGCCTCCTTCCGGGAGTCCGCGTACAGCAGGGACACGAAGAGGCACAGGCCCAGGCCGACGCGCAGGAGCATGGTTCGAATTGTAGCCCTTATCTGGGGCCCATCGGACTGCCCTTGCCTGACCCCGAGCCCGCACCCGCCGGATCGGGCTCACGGGGGACCCGGCTATTCGCGCGTGAACGAGGCGGCGAGGCCCAGGCCGCCGGAGATGCACAGCGTAGCCAGCCCGCGGCCCACGTTGCGGCGGCGCATGGCGTGCAGCAGCGTGACGACGATGCGGGCGCCTGTGCAGCCGATGGGATGGCCGAGCGCGATCGCGCCGCCGTTCACGTTGAGCCGCTTCAGATCGAAGCCGAGCTCACGGCGGCAGGCCAGCACCTGCGCGGCAAAGGCTTCGTTGAGCTCGATCAGGCCGAAGTCGCTGAGCGTGTGCCCGGTGCGCTCCAGCAGCCGCCGCGTCGCGGGCACGGGCCCGATGCCCATGACCTTCGGGTCCACGCCGGCGGCGGCGTAGTCCTCGAACCACCCGAGCGGCTCTAGCCCCCGCTCCTTGACGGCGGACTCGGGCAACAACAACAGCGCGCAAGCGCCGTCCGTGATGCCGGAGCTGTTGCCGGCGTGTACCGTGCCGCCTTCCTTGAAGATCGTCGGCAGCTTGCCCAGCTTTTGCAGCGTCGTGTCCGGACGCACGTGCTCGTCCGTGTCGACCACGCCCTTCTTGGTCTCGACGGGCACGATCTCGTCGCCAAAGACGCCGTCCCCGAGCGCCAGGCCCGCTTTGCGCTGCGAGGCGAGCGCGAACTGGTCCTGCTCTGGGCGGCCGATCTCATACTGCTCGGCCAGCGTCTCCGCCGTACGCCCCATCAGCTGGTCGGCCATGGGACACATGAAGCCGTCGCGGTACATCCCGTCCACCAGCTCGGAGTTGCCGAGCCGATAGCCGGTGCGCATGCGCTCCAGGAAGAACGGCAGACGGCTCATCGACTCGGTGCCGCCGGCGACGACGGCGCGCGCGCGGCCGAGCCTGATGGCTTCGACGCCGAGCGCGATGGACTTGAGGCCGGAGCCGCAAGCCATGTTGACCGTATGCGCCACACAGTCCTCGCCGAGGCCCGACTTGACCGCGACCTGCCGCGCGATGTTCGGCCCGGACCCCGCCTGGCGGCCGCAGCCGAAGATCAGCTCGTCGATCTGCAAATCCAGGCCGTCCAAGAGCGCGGGGACGACGGCGATGCCCAGCTCCGGGGCGCTGAGCGTGCTCAGGCCGCCCAGGAACTTGCCGATCGGGGTGCGCAGCGCGCGGACGATGGCGACGCGTTCCATGCTGCCGGGCGATCCTATCACCGCGCTCCAGATCGCCTGCCGGCGAGCCGCCGCGCCCGGCTAGAATCGCGCTTTCGTGCGGATCCCGGTAGGAATCCTCCTGCTCTTGATCGTGTCGCTCGGGCACGCGGAGCAAGACCTCACGGCGCGGGGCGAGGTGCTGGCACTGCTGAAGAGCGCCGGCGTGCAGGAGGCGCAGCTTGCCGTGCAGGATCGCAAGCTGCTGCGCAAGGACCCGAAGCTGTTCCCGGAAGACGACCCGCTCCTTCTCGATATCGTGCGCGAAGCGCTGGACGAGCCGCTTGCACTTCCCAAGCGCTT
>JAPUHK010000053.1 GCA_027297745.1 Planctomycetota bacterium
GCCGCCCTCGGCATAGGCCGGGCCCCGCTCGATCTGCGTCCAGTTCGCGAGGTCCTCGCTCGTGTGGATCGCGGCGCCGTACACGAGGCTGGCCGTGCCGACGAACCAGCGCCCGTCCGGTCCGCGGCTGCTGCACGTGGCCTTCCAGCCCTTGAACAGCGGGCCCTGGAGCGTCCAATCCTTGCGCGCGCCGTCCGAGCGCAGCAGGAAGGCACCCTTCTCGGTCCCTACGATACTGAGTACTTTCATGGCCGGCCTCCGCTATCGGGGAGCCGCCCATGCGGTCCCGCTCGCCCCTACTATTCGCCAGGCGGGCGATCCTGTCTCACTTTTTTCCGGCGGACCGCAGAAACGGCGTCAAGTGCGCGATCTCCTCGTCGATCTGCTCCGGCGTGTCGCAGGTCCGGACGCGGACCTCGCCGCCATCCTGGTCTTCAAGGGGCGGCAAGAGAACGTGCCCGACAACGCACCTTGGCTCCGGCTATTCGCACAAGCGCGCCGGGATGCAAGGCGGCGACTCGATCTGAGACACTACACTCCCGGCTCCGCCTGGGATTCGGGGCGGGGCCGGCGGTAACCGCCTCAGGCGCCCCGAGAATGCTCAAGGGCCCTTCCAAGGGCGTCGAAAAGCACCCGGAGGGCAGCATGCGACGCAAGCGAGGCACGACCCAGGACAGAACCCTCGAGAAGCAGGTGGAGAGCGCTCCGGTGGAAGAGACCGAGACGCAAGTCGTTGCGCTCGACGGCGACGAGACTTCGCCGGAAGCCGAGGCGGCGGCGGAGGCCGACGAGTTCTTCAGGCCGCTTCCCGAGATCGTCGAGCTTCCTTCGGCGGGGTCCAGGCTCCAGGCGTTCGGCAGCGCGCTTCGGAAGTACGCGCGCAGCGCCGCACGCGGAGCCAGGCGCGCCTACGCCTTCACAGCGCGGGGGGCGAAGCGTGCCTTCGCTTTCGCGGCGCCCTACGTGCGCCGCGGTTTCGCGGCCGTCGGCCCCCTGGCGCGGCGCGTCAGGCGCGCCACGGTCGAGATGGTCCGCAAGGTGCGCAACTCGAGCGCGTACCGGCGCGCGGCAGATGCTACCGCGCGGCTCGGCCGCCGGGTCGCGACGAAGCTCGGCCTGAAGCCTGCGCTGCTGGCCATCGTGGTCGCCGGCATCCTGGTGCTTGGCTCGGTTGCCATGCTCATCGCGCCGGCCAAGCTGCCGGGCGGACAGGTCTGGGGCTGGGGCAACAACATGTACGGCAAGGTCGGCGACGGAACCACGTCGATCCGCTCGACCGCCGTGCTGCTCGACACACTCGACGACATCCACGCCGTGGCCGTCGCCGGCGGGCACAGCCTCGCGCTCGTGGGCGACGGTACCGTGTGGGCCTGGGGCCGCAACGGCGCGGGCCAGCTCGGCGACGGGTCGCGCGCGAATCGTCACGCGCCGGTCCAGGTCGGCGGCCTGCCCGAGATCGCGGCGATCGCCGCAGGCGCCGGCTTCTCGGTAGCGGTCGACGGGAACGGCCATGTCTGGACTTGGGGCTCGAACGAGCACGGCCAGCTCGGGCGCGAGCCCGGAGCGCCGGGCCTGGATCCCGTGCGCATCATGGGCCTGGAAGACGTGCGCAGCGTCGCCGCCGGCGACTTCTTCGCCCTGGCACTCGACGAGGACGGCGTCATCTGGTCGTGGGGCCGCAACGGCTACGGGGCGCTCGGCAACGGAAGCCGAATCAACAGCCACGTGCCGACGCGGGTGCAGGGCCTCGAGGACGTGGTCGCCATTGCGGCCGGAACGTCGCACGCCCTGGCCGTCCACAGCGACGGCAGCGTGTGGGCCTGGGGCTGGAACCAGTCGGGGCAGCTGGGCGACGGGACGAGCACGGACCACGCCACGCCCGTCCGGGTGCACGGCGTCAACGACGCCGTCGCCGCGGCCGCGGCGGCCAACCACTCCCTCGCACTGCTGAGCGACGGCACGATGCGCGCGTGGGGCTGGAACCTCGATGGTCAGCTCGGCATCGGGTCGCGTGACCAGCAGTCCACGCCGGTAAAGGTCACCGGCATAGAGGACGCCGAGTCGATCGCCGCGGGCGGTAGCAGCTCATACGCCATCCGGGCGGACGGCTCCGTCTGGCGCTGGGGCAGTAGTGCGGTCGGCAACGTCTCGCACGGACCGGACAGCCTTCCCGCGCTCAGTCCCATCAAAACCAAGACGCTCACGAACGTGTTCACGCTGGCGGCGGGCAACGACCACTGTCTGGCTGTTGCGCGCTAGTCGCAGGTGAAGGCGGCCCTCGTCTCCTGGACCTCGACCGTCATCCACGCGGACTTCAGCCGCGGGCCGCCATTGCCGGTGTCGTCGTAGAACGCGCGCACGCGCAGCTTGCCGGGCGCGGCGGGCCTCCAGGTGCCATCCAACTCAAGCGCAGTGCGCTGTCCGGGCTCGAGCGTCCCGGCGCCCGCGCGAACCTGCTTCACCTCGGGGGCAACGCCCTTCTCGACCACAAACCACACCGAGCCGGGCCGCACCGTCAGCTTTGCTTCGCTGCGGTTTATGAGCCCGAGGTCGAAGAGCTCACTCAGTCGCGCGGGCTCACCGGCCCGCAAGGCTGCGGCCGGCTTGAGTTGCGCGGACAGCTCGAGCGGGCGCACGACCTCGAAACGCACCGGCTTGGACACGAGCGTGTAGGGCGGGGTGGCGCGGATCGGGTGCTGCAGGACCCCGCAGCGTTGCCCTTTGAGGCCGCGCCGCCCGTCATAGGAATAGTGCACGCGCAGCTCGACCTTGCCGGCCTGCTCGAAGTCCAGAAAGTGGTTTGCGTACGGCACCCAGTCTTTGAACGTAACCGTCTCGCCGGGCTCGATCTCCACGATGTCCGCCTGCCAGATGGGATCGAACAGTCCGCAGCGGCCGTAGGACAGGGGCTTGACCGCCTCCCGTTTGCCGTCGGGACGCTCGAGCGTCGCGCTGAACGACAGATGCGGCTCACGCCAGCCCGCTTCGCTGCCGTCACCCGGCTTGACCACGAAGTGCTTGGTCTCCTTCGAGGTGTTCGTGATCGACAGCTCGACCACGACCGGCTGGCCGGGCTGGACCTGCGCCGCACTGGTGAGCCGCGCTGCCAGCACGAGGTCGCTTTGGACCTGGGGCGGAGGGGCCTTGCGGCACGCCTCCGCCCCGGAAGCGATGAGGGACAAAAGGAAGAGAGGGAGGGTGCGAATCATGGGTGTCTGTTCCGCGTCTTCAGACGAAGGCGCGGGGACCGCGGTTCGCGGAGCCGGTCCCGGATTGAGACGGTCGGAGCGCGCCGGGCGCGGTCGCGCGCTCGTGCGCTGGAGCCCCTCGTGCCCCAGGTACCACGTGCCTGCGCAGGCAAGGCCGAGCAGGAAGCACAGGTGGAGGGAACGTAGCACACCCTTGTTAACGCCGCCCGGACGCGGTCGTCCGGGCTGCGCAGGACCGCCCCATCTCGGGCCCTACCGGCCGGGGGTCCCGCGGCCGTACTCTTATGTGGGAGGAAAAGTGATGCGACCCCTCGTAGCCCTCTGCGCCGCAAGCCTGTTTCTGATCGCGCCCGCCGCGGGCGCGCCTGAGGCGCACCCTCTGGACAAGGACAAGACCGGCGTCGAGTGGGTGCTGCCCTTCGACAAGGCGCTCGCCAAGGCCAAGCAGGAGAAACGGCTGATCGCGATCAAGCCCGTCGCCTTCGGCACCTCGCCCGACGGCGGATGGTGACCCGCCGCGGAAGTGTTGAGAGCGGGTCCGCTCTCCGACGAGCGCGTCATCGGGCTCCTGAACCGGCGCTTCGTGGCGCTCTACTTCGATCTCGCGGACCGCGGCGCCGCGGCCGATCCCGCCGCGCGCAAGTTCGTCGTGGCGGCACGCCCGCGGCTGGGCGGCCGGGCCGTTCCCACGCCTCCGCTGCTGATCATGACTCCTGACGGAAAGGTAGTAGGCGAGACGAGCAACTATAGCTCTACGGCGCAGGTGCTGAGCATGCTGCTCGCCGCGCTCGAGGACCATCCCGAATACAACAAGCCCTCACCGGCGGAGCAGGCGGCGGCCACGCCGCTCGAGCGTGCCCGCATCCAGCTCAACCTGCAGGACCTGGAGGGCGCGCGCAAGACGCTGGCCCGGGACCGGAGCGCGGAGGCGCGCTACCTGCTCGGCCACATCGCCCGGCTGCAAAAGCTCTGGGGCACCATGGGCAAGCACTTCGCGCAGGTCAAGGACGACAGTCTCAAGGACGACGTGCGCATGGAGCGCGCGTACGAGCTCTGGTACGCGAAGAAACACAAGGAGCTGGCCGAGCACCTGAAGGACTTCCCCAAGGAGAGCAACCGCTACACGGAGGCGCGCTACTACGAGGGGCTCGCGGCATACCACGGCGGGGACAAGGAGCAGGCTCAAAAGCTGTGGGAAGTGACCATAAAGAGCTGCTCCCAGGATCCGTGGATCTACCGCGCGGACTGGGCCTACACCGGCCTCAAGCAGGGGCGTCGCACGATGGTGTCGAGCGCGGGCAAGCGGGTGTCGCTGCTCAACCGCATCGGCTACATGGGCCGCCGCAACCCGGACCTGCAGGGCCCCAACTAGGGCCTGCCTGAGAGCTCATCTGGATTCGGCCGGCTGCGGCGGACGCCCTGCTGCAGAGTCGGGGCGGCGGTTGTCTCGTTCCGACGCTTCCCGGCAGCCCTCCGGCTCTCGCCAAGGGCTGGCCGGCCCCGTAAGATCCCGCCGGAGGGTGGGGCTTCGTGAGGCGCCGTCGTCGAGCCCGGCGCGCCGTCCCCTACGTCCAGGACCCATGCACGCCCGAGATCCGTCCTTCTATCTTCTCTCGAACGCCGACGTGTTCGCCCCGGAGCCGCTGGGGCTGAGCCACGTGCTCGTGTGCGGCGGCCGCATCGCCTGGATTGGAGCGGAAGCACCGTCGCTGCCGGCCGCGCTAGGAGTGGAGACACGCGACCTGGAAGGCCGCCGTTTGATCCCGGGGCTGATCGATTGCCACGCGCACCTCACCGGCGGGGGCGGCGAGACCGGCTACGAGACGCGCGTGCCGCCGGTCGCGCTCAGCCGCTTCACCAGCGCGGGAATCACGAGCGTGGTCGGCGTGCTGGGCACCGACGACGTCACACGCAACACCGCGGCGCTGGTCGCCACCGCGCGCGGCCTCGAGGCCGAAGGGCTCAGCGCGTGGTGCTACACGGGCGGCTATCACGTTCCGCCCGTAACGCTCACGGGCAGCGTGCGCTCGGACATCGTCTTCATCGATCGCGTCCTGGGCGTAGGCGAGATCGCCATCAGCGACCACCGCTCGAGCCAACCGACGCTGGACGAGCTGTTGCGCATCGCGGGCGACGCGCACGTGGCCGGCATCATGACCGGCAAGGCCGGGACGCTGCACTTGCACGTGGGCGACGGCGCGCGTGGCTTGGAGCTGATCCGGCAGGCGCTGCGGACCGCGGAGATCCCGGCCCGCGTCTACCACCCCACGCACGTCAACCGGCGCCGTGCGTTGTTCCAAGAGGCCCTGGAGCTGGCGAGACAAGGCTGCACGATCGACGTAACCGCCTTCCCCACGACCGCCGGGGACGAGTGGTCCGCGGCCGACGCCTGGCGGCGGTACAGCGAGGCGGATCTAGCGCCCGAGCGTTTGACGATCAGCTCCGACGGCGGCGGCTGCCTGCCGGTCTTCGACGTCGAGGGCCGCCCCACAGGTATGGAGGTAGGCAAGCCGCGATCTCTGGCCGATGCGCTCCGGGAGCTGCTCGCTTCCGGCTGCGAGCCGGCGCAGGTGCTGCCGGCCTTCACCTCGAACGTGGCGCGGCTGCTGCGGCTGCAGGGCAAGGGCCGCGTCGCGGCCGGCGCGGACGCGGATCTCGTCGTGCTTGACCGCGAGCACCGGGTTCACGATGTTATGGCGCGCGGACGGTGGCACGTGATGAACGGCCGGCCTGTCGTGCGCGGGACTTTCGAGGACTAGACGTGGGCGAACAAGGACGACGCAACGGAACACGCGGTTGCATCATCCCCATCGGCGGCGCCGAGGACAAGGTCCGCGACTCCGCCATCCTGCGGCGCTTCGTGCGCATCTGCGGCGGGCGCAGGGCGCGCATCGCGGTTATCCCCACCGCCTCGCAGGACCCCGAGACGGGCGCGCGCTACGAAGAGACCTTCAAGGAGCTCGGCAGCCGCGAGGTGCGCACGTTGCCCTTCGCGGAGCGGCGCGACTGCGAGCGCAAGGACTGGCTCGAGGTGCTCGAGCGCGCCGACGGCGTCTTCTTGACGGGCGGCAACCAGCTGCGGCTGAGCACCACGCTCGGCGGCACGAAGGCGGCGCGGCTGTTGCGCCGCCGCAACCGCAAGGGGCTGCACATCGCCGGCACCTCCGCGGGCGCCGCGATCCTGTCGGAGCACATGATCGCCTTCGGGGCCGAAGGCCCGACGCCGCACGCGGACATGGTCACGCTGGCGCCCGGCCTCGGGCTCACGGCGAGGATCATCATCGATCAGCACTTCCGGCAGCGCGACCGCCTGGGACGCCTGCTCACAGCGGTGTCCTACAACCCCACCGCGGTCGGTCTCGGGCTCGACGAGGACACGGCCGCCTTCCTGGGCCCCGACGACGTGCTCGAGGTGGCCGGCAGCGGCGCGATCACCATCGTCGATCCGACCGAGGTGGAGTACTCCTCGATGGACTCGAGCCAGCAGCACGACCCCGTGAGCATCCTCGGCGTGAGGCTCCACATCCTGGTCGAGGGTTGCACCTACGACCTGCGCGCGCACAGGGCCTCCGCGCCCGCGCCCCGCGAAGAGAGGTGACCCGTGGAAATCGTCGGCACATCCGTCTATCTGGGCCCCAACCTCTACGCGAACTTCCGCGTCATCCGTCACGTCGTGGATCTCGGCGAACTCGAGCAGTGGCCCACCGGCCGTCTGGGCGAGCGCTTCTGCGGCGACCTCGTCGAGCGGCTGCCGGGCCTGGCCGAGCACGGCTGCTCGTACGGCGAGCCCGGCGGCTTTCTGCGCCGACTGCGTGAGGACAAGGGCACCTGGCTAGGACACGTGTTGGAGCACGTGGCCATCGAGCTGCAGAACGTGGCCGGTGCGGAGGTCAGCTTCGGCCGCACCCGCTCGAACGGCGTGCCCGGCCAGTACGACATGGTCTTCGAGTACGAGGACGAGGAGGTGGGCCTCGAGGCCGCGCGGCTGGGCATCGTCCTGCTGCATTCGCTCCTCCCGAGGGAGCTGCAGCCGGCAGGCTCGGTCCCTGAGGACTTCGATTTCGCGCAGGAGCGCGACGGCTTCATCAAGTACGCACAGCGGCGCACGCTGGGTCCGAGCACCGCCGCGCTGGTGCGCGCGGCGCGCGCGCGGGACGTGCCCTGCCTGCGCCTCAACCGCTACAGCCTGGTGCAGTTGGGCTTCGGTCGCTACCAAAAGCGCATCCAGGCCACGATCACCAGCGAGACCAGGCACATCGCGGTGGAGTTGGCCTCCGACAAGGAGGAGACCAACCGCATCCTCGGCGACCTGGGGCTGCCGGTTCCGCGCCAGGAGCTGGTCTACGACGAGACGGAGGCGGTGCGCGCGGCGAACAAGGTCGGCTACCCCGTGGTCATGAAGCCGCTCGACGGCAACCACGGCAAGGGCGTCTCGATCGGCCTGACGGACGACGAGCAGGTGCGCGCAGCCTTCGATCACGCGCGCAAACGCGGCCGCACGATCATCGTCGAGAGCTTCATCGAGGGCTTCGACCACCGCATGCTCGTGATCAACGGCGAGCTGGTGGCGGTCTCGCGCCGCGTGCCGGGCCACGTCGTGGGCGACGGCAGCAAGACGGTCGAGCAACTGGTCGAGGAGACCAACCGCGATCCGCGCCGCGGCGTCGGACATGAGAAGGTGCTCACGCGCCTCGAGTTCGACCACCAGGCGCGGCGCCTGATGGAGCAGGCCGGTTACCGGACGGACTCCGTGCTGCCGGAAGGCGAGACCCTGTACTTGCGCTCGACGGGCAACCTGTCGACGGGCGGCACGGCGACGGACATGACCGACCAGGTGCATCCGGACAACCGCGACATGGCCGTGCGGGCGACCAGGGCCATCGGCCTGGACATCGCCGGCGTGGACTTCCTGACGAGCGACATCAGCGAGTCGTGGAAGGTGACCGGCGGCGCGAT
Source organism: Planctomycetota bacterium (assembly GCA_027297745.1). Classification (GTDB taxonomy): domain Bacteria; phylum Planctomycetota; class PLA2; order PLA2; family PLA2; genus JAPUHK01. The sequence continues at coordinate 8,166 of JAPUHK010000053.1, forward strand.
TTGCGAGGTGAACGCGGCGCCGGGCTTCCGCATGCACGTCGCGCCGAGCGAAGGCGAGCCGCGCAACGTCGCCGATCCCGTGATGGACATGCTTTTCCCGCCGGGGACACCGGCGCGCGTGCCGATCGCCTCGATCACGGGCACGAACGGCAAGACGACCACCACGCGCATGGTGGCGCACATCTTCAAGATGGCGCGACACAAGGTCGGCGTGGCGACGACCGACGGCGTGTACATCGACGGGCGTCTGACGGTAGAAGGCGACATGACGGGGCCCGTTGCGGCGCGCATGGTCCTGCGCGACCCGGCGGTGGACGTGGCCGTGCTCGAGACGGCGCGCGGCGGGCTGCTCAAGCGGGGCATGGGCTACCGCCGCTGCGACGTGGGCGCCGTGCTCAACGTCACGGGCGACCACCTGGGGCTGCGCGGCATCGACACGATCGAAGACATGGCGCGCGTCAAGCGCATCGTGATCGAGGCGGCGAAGGACACGGCGGTGCTCAACGCCGACGACCCGCTGTGCCTCAAGATGGCCGACTACGCCGAGGCGGAGCATCTGTGCTACGTCACGATGAACTGCACGCACCCGCTGGTGAAAGAGCACATCCGGGCAGGCGGACGCGCCGTCGTGCTGGAGGAGGGCGCCGGCGGGGAGATGATCACGCTGTACGACAACGGCGCGCACATGCCGCTCCTGTGGGCGCACCTGATCCCGGCGACGCTCGAGGGACGCGCCGTGCACAACGTGCAGAACGCCATGTTCGCGGCGGGCATAACCTACAGCATGGGCGTCAAGCTGGAGGACATCCGCCAGGGGCTGCTGACCTTCGACACCACCTACTTCCAGGTCCCGGGCCGCATGAACATCTTCACCGAGCACCCCTTCAAGGTGATCCTGGACTACGGCCACAATCCGGCTGCGGTTCAGGCCATGGTCGAGCTCGTAGAACGCATGGAGCCGAAGGGGCGGCGCTGCGTGGTCCTCGCTGCGCCGGGCGACCGGCGCGACGAGGACATCGTCCAGATCGCGCGAGTGTGCGCGGGACGCTTCGACCGCTACATCTGCCGGAGGGACGACGTGCTGCGCGGACGCCAACCCGACGAGGTGCCGGAGCTCCTGAAGCGGAGCCTGCTCGAAGGCGAGGTCCCTGCGGAGCAGATCGAGGTGATCCCCGACGAGCAGCTCGCCGTGGACGCCGCACTGCGCTGGGGGCGCCCGGGCGACCTCGTGCTCGTCTTCGGCGACGCGATCAACCGCTCCTGGAAGCAGATCACGGGCTTCAGCCCCGACGCGGCCGCGCCGCCCGGCGAGGAGGCCGAACCGCGCCCTGCTGTGCCGCTGCGCACGCCGATCGTGGACCTCGAGCTCGAGGGACAGAAGCTGATCCGCGACGACCGCGGCGTGCGCATCGCACGCGAGGTGGAGGACTAGCTCGGAGTGAAGCTGCGCGGCTCACGGCGGCTGACCGGGCCGAACCTCTTGTGGGAGCACCCCGGCGCGCTGATCCAGGTAGGCGTGGCGTCGGGCGACCTGCGGCACGCGATAGAAGCCTGGCGGCGCGGCGCCGGTGAGATCCTCGAGGCGGTCGGCTGGGGCGATGAGCGGACCGCCGTGCGCAGATTCCACGGCGGCGCGGACCTGGCCATCAGCGCCCCCATCGATGGGCTCTACGCCGCCTGCCGGGTCAACGAGTGGGCTTGGGAAGCGGCCTGCGCGGCCTTGCAAGAGCGGGAAGCACCCTCACTCGAACAGGCCGCGCGGCGTTTGGCCGGGCTGATCGAGAAGGAGCGCAACCCGAGGCTGCTCGCGCTGCAGAGCGCGGCCACAGAGCGCGGACTCGGTTTCTTGTGGGACGACGACCTCACCTCGGTGGGGATGGGCGAAGGGTCGCGCACTTGGCCGACCAAGGATCTTCCGGAGCCCACAGACGTGGACTGGGCGGGCGTGCACGACGTTCCGGTGCTGCTCGTCACGGGCACGAACGGCAAGACCACGACCGTACGCATGCTGGCTTCCATCGCCCGGGCCGCGGGGCGTACTCCCGGTTTCTGCACGACGGATTGGATTCGCGTCGGCGACGAGATCGTGGACGAAGGCGACTGGTCCGGTCCCGGCGCCGCGCGTCAGGTGCTGCGCCATCCCAAGACGCAGATCGCGATCCTGGAGGTGGCGCGCGGCGGGATGTTGCGCCGCGGTCTCGGTGTCGTTCGCGCGGACGCCGCGGCGGTCCTGAACGTGACCGACGACCACCTCGGCGAGTTCGGCGTAGACGACCGGGAGACGCTGATCGAGACGAAGTTCGTGATCCGGCGTGCACTGGCACCGCACAGCCCCTTGATCCTCAACGCGGAGGACGAAGGCGTGCGGCGGCGCGGCCGCAAGATCGACGCGAAGGTCACGTGGTTCGCCCTCGACCGGCGCAAGATCCCGGACGACGCCGCCGCGGCCTGCATCGTGCAGAACGGCGCCTTGACCCTGATCGAGGAAGACCTGAGCGGCGCCGTGGTGCCTGTCGATGAGGTGCCCGCCACGTTCGGCGGCGCCGCGCGCTTCAACGTCTCTAACGCGCTGGCCGCGCTCGGCCTTGCGGCCGCGATCGACATCCCGCTTCCCGCCATCGCGCAGGGCCTGCGCGACTTCCAAAGCTCTCCGGACCTCAACCCGGGGCGGGGCAACCTGTTCGAGCTGGGCGGCGTGACGGTCATCGTGGACTTCGCCCACAACCCGCACGGCATCGCCGCGCTGCTGGAGATGGCGGGTGCCATGCCCGCCCGGCGAAGCCTCTTGACGCTGGGACAGGGCGGCGACCGCACGGATGACGCCATCCGGGACCTCGCGCGCGTGGCCTGGGAAGCGCGCCCCGATCGCATCATCTTGAAAGAGATGCAGAAGTACCTGCGCGGTCGCTCGGCGGGCGAAGTGGTCGACATCATGGAGCGCGAGCTCCGCGTGGCGGGCGCTCCCTCCGAGCGGCTGGGCCGTGCCGCCTCCGAGATGGAAGCCGTGACGCAGGCGCTGGAATGGGCCGAAGAGGGCGACCTGCTGCTCTTCTCGCTGCAGGCCGAACGGGACGCGGCGCTGGAGCTGCTGACCTCGCTGCAAGCGAGCGGCTGGAAGCCCGGCGCGCCGCTACCGTAGCGTGGCGTACCATGGCGCCCATGCTGCGCGCGTGGGTGCTGCTCCTCCTCGCAACGGCCGCCGCCGCAGAGCCCGTCGTCTACCACAACGCGACCTTCTACACCGTGGATCCGAAACGGCCGCGGGCGGAGGTGCTGGTGGTCGACGGCGACCGCATCGTAGCCGTCGGCGGGCAGGAGCTGCTCAAGGGCTACGAGCACGTGCGCAGCGTGGACCTCGGCGGCCTGTGGGTCGTCCCCGGGCTGATTGACGCGCACGGACATCTCGCCGGGCTCGGTGCGCTGCGGCTTCAGCTCGATCTGCGCGACACGAAGAGCTTCGACGAGCTGCTCGAGCGCGTGAAGGGGCGCGTCGCGAGCACGCCGAAGGGGACCTGGATCCTGGGCGGCCGGTGGGACAACGCGACCTGGGGACAAGAGGAGCTCCCCCATCACGCGCGCCTCAGCGAGATTACACCGGAGTATCCCGTGTTGCTCTCGCGGGTCGACGGCCACGCCGCGCTGGCCAACGCGTACGCGCTCCGGCTGGCGGGCGTGACCAAGGACACCAAGGACCCCGACGGCGGGGAGATCCTTCGCGACGGGAAGGGCGCGCCGACAGGCATGCTCATCGACAACGCGATCTCGCTGGTGCGGCGGACGATTCCCGAGGGCGGCGGCACGCCTACCGGCGAGCTGTGGATGCACGCGCAGACGGATTGCCTGCGCGTGGGCCTCACAAGCGTCCACGACGCGGGAGTCGCGCACACGGACCTCGAAGACCTGCGCAAGCGCTACAAGCGGGGAGAGCTGAAGGTGCGCGTCTACGCCATGCTCTCGTCCGGCCCCGGCATCGAGAAGTACCTCGCCACGCACGAGCCCGTGAGCGACAAGTGGCTCAGCGTGCGCGCGGTGAAGGCCTACATGGACGGCGCCATGGGGTCGCGCGGCGCGTGGATGCTGGAGCCCTACAGCGACCGGCCGGGCCACACCGGCCTCGCGGTCACGCAGCCGGCCCGCATCCGCGCTCTGGCGAAGGCCTGCGCCGCCAAGGGGTACCAACTCTGCACGCACGCCATCGGCGACCGCGGCAACCGCGAGGTGCTCGACGCGTACGAGGCCGCGCTGTCCAAGCTGCCCGGAGACATCGACCTGCGCTTCCGCATCGAGCACGCCCAGTGCATCAGCCTCGACGACATCCCGCGCTTCGCGCGGCTCGGCGTGATCGCTTCCATGCAACCAACCCACGCCACGAGCGACATGCGCTGGGCGGAAGATCGCGTCGGACCGGAGCGTTTGAAGGGCTGCTACGCCTGGCGGCGTCTGCTCGATTCCGGTGCACGGCTCGCGTTCGGCAGCGACTTCCCCGTCGAGAGCGAAAAGCCGCTCTGGGGGTTCTACGCCGCGATCACGCGCCAGGACCACAAGGGCAACCCCCCGGGCGGCTGGCTGCCTGATCAGAAGCTCACGCGCGAGGAGGCGCTGCGGCTGTTCACGCTCGATGCCGCCTACGCTGCGTTCCAGGAGAACGATCTCGGTTCGCTGGAGGTCGGCAAGCTGGCCGACTTCGTTGTGCTCACGCACGACATCATGAAGACGCCGGCGAACGAGCTGTACCAGGTGCGGGTCGAGCGCACGTTCGTCGGCGGCGAGCGGGTCTACGTGCTCCCCCGCTAGGGCCGCGCGAGGTCGAAGCCGCTCAGGACGCCGGCGAGCACATTCTTGAGGCGGGCCAGCGCGCGCACGTAACGCTTGCTGGACGCGGGCGGATCGATGCCGAGCTCGTGCGCGACCTCGACGTTGCTGAGCTGCTCGAAGTGGCGCAGCGCCAGTACCTCGCGGTCCGGTGCCTGCATGCCGTCGAGCGCTTCCTGCAACCGCTCGCGCACTTCTGCGCGCACCGCGCCCTGCGTCGGGGTCGTCAGGTGCGCAGCGATCCCCTCCGCGAGCGCGTGGGACGAGGCCTCGGAGAGCGGGCGCGGATCCAGGCGCACCTCCTTGCGCGCATCGCGCGCCTGCACGCCTAGATGGTGGCGGTGCAAGAGCCCCAACCGCTGGAAAGCCAGGAAGCGCAGCCACAAGAAGAGCGGCATCGGCCGCTTGGCGCGATAGTCGTCGAGCCGTTCGGCGGCCTCGACGAACGTCTCCTGGATCACGTCCGCCTCGTCGATGCGCGCGCGCACACGCGGGTCGACGCGCAAGCGGATCATGCGTCGCAGGCGCTCGCCGTAGTGCTCGTACAACTCCCCCAGGGCATCGTCTTCTCCGCGCGCCACCTGCTCGAGCAGCACCTGCGAGCGTTCCAGGTCGGGATCCACTAGTCGTCCAGCTCCATGCCCTTGAAGCGGGCCGTGGCGTCCACGGCGCCGGGCTTGTTCACGTTCACGAGCATGAGCCTAGCTTCTTCGCCGTCCTTTTTCAGGATGCCGACGGTGTCCTCGTCCATCCCGAACGGGAACAGGTCACCCGCATTGCGCCCGATGCGCTTGCGCTCAAATCCGTCGCCGATGACGTACACCGTGCCCTCGAGCAGCTCGCCGGGGTCGCTGGAGATGAACAGCGTTCGCTTTCCGCTGGGCGACGCGGCGCTGTAGGTGACGTTGTCGCTTTCGTCCGTCAGCAGCGTAAGCGTGCGCGCCGCGACATCGAAGGCGAACAGCCCCCACTCGGGTTGTGGCGTACCGGGACTGACAACGTGGGG
>JAPUHK010000054.1 GCA_027297745.1 Planctomycetota bacterium
CCAGCCGTCGAATCCGTACGCGCCGTCTAGCGAGGCGCCGGTGACGCAGCAGACAGCGCCCACGCCGGGACACGGGATCCCGCCGGAGGTGCTGGCCCTGCACGAGCGGCCGGCGGAGCCCGAGACGGGCCTGCCGGCCAAGGCGTTGATCGGCGCAGCCATCGCGGCCAGCGTCGGCTTGTGGGCCTGGGCGCTGCTGATCCTGTGGCTCGACATCGAGATCGGCTGGCTGGCTTGGGGTATCGGCGCCGGCGTCGGCTTCACGTTCCACCAGCTCGGCGGCCGCGGTCTCGCGGGCGCCGGCATTTGCGCCGTGCTCACGATCCTGGCCATGTTCGGCGGGAAGCATCTGGGCGCTTCGTGGCTGATGGACGACTTCCAGGATCAGTTCAGGGAGGTCGGGGAGCAGGCCATTGGCGTGCTCCTCACCGAGGACTTGTACGACGAGGCCATGTCCAACGCCAGCGACTTCGCGACCGTGGCTACGGACTACGACATGCGCGAGTACATGGTCAATCACGACATGTCCATGGCCGGCAACCCGCTCGACGTCGAAGACGAAGAGCTCGAGATGTTCAAGCAGTTCACGGCGCCCGGGCTCAAAGAGCTCCACAACGAGCAGCCGGGCTACGAGGAGTGGAGGGAGGAGGCCATGTCGCTTGTCTCCAACCCGCTGCAGATGATCTCCACGACCGACGTGGTGATGGATAGCTTGACCGGCATCGACATCTTGTTCCTGGTGCTCGGCGTCTTCTCGGCCGGCGCCCTGGCGCTGGGCCACTACGGCCACCGCTAGCCCCGCTAGCGCTTGACCGGGAACGTCCAGGTCACGGTCACGCCCGGCTTGCCGATGCGCCCCGGCGGCGCCTCGATCTGCAGGTTCAGGTAGCGGCTTCCGCCCCAGACCTCGTGGCGCAAGTGGTGGCGCGTGATCTCGACCGCTTTGTTTTCGTGCATCACGCGGATTAGCGGCTCGCCGAGACGGCCCACGGCTGCTGCCGGTACGGCTGCGCGCACGTAGAGCCTGCGGTCGAAGCGATCCGAGGGCGGCTTGGGAAGGTAGTTCAGCATCTGGCCCTGGCTCCAGCGCTTGACCTCGAGCTTGACCTCCAGCGTCTTGGAGGTGGGGTCGTAGCGGGTTGCGACCACCGTCGCCGGCTCGTCGAGCGGTGCGCTGAGTGGGCGGTAGGCCGGATCCGAGAGCAGGATGCGCGAGACCATGCCGCGTAACATCACGTTGTAGAAGCTCATCAGCTTGCGCTTGCCCGGCACGTAGCGCGGGAAGCCCTTGAAGTCCGTGGGCAGGCTCGTGAACGCCAGGCGGTACTGGTAGCCGATCACCTCGCCGAGCGAGCATGCGCGCTCGCGGAAGTAGTCCCACTCGGCCATGGCCATCTCACCGCGGTCTCCCTCGAGCGCTGCCAGGTAGCCCGACACGCCCGCGTGCACCCAGTTGAGCGTCATCAGCTTCTCGGGCGCGATCAGCCGCGGCTTCAAGTAGATCAGCTGGTAGGCGCAGGGGTGATAGCTGCGCGACAACACGCCGTTGAAGCAGGCCCCGGAGAAGACGACCGGGTTGCGCGGCAGCTGCAGCTTCCCGATCTGTTCGCCGGTCAAGCCCTTGTCCACACGCCAGGGCTGCCCATGTCCGAAGTGCAGGATGAAGTCGTACTTGGCCAGGTGCTCGCCCGTACCGCTGAGCGCCACGACGTCGGGAACCGGCTGGGCGTGCTTCCTGGTTGTCTTGAGGACGCGGTCCACCAGCGCCTGCATGTCGTCCTTGTCGCGCGCGCACAGGTAGCCGAACAGGAAGTCCGGCATCGGGTCGCCGTCGAGGTTGCGGCACAGCTCGAGCATCTCGAAGTGGAAGTTGATGTCGACGGTGGTGGGGGTTACCGCGACGACTACGTATTCGGGTCCGATGCGCGCCAGCTCCCGCGCCGTGGAGGCCACGTCGCGCTTCTTGAAACGCAAGATGCGGGCCGTGCGCTGTTTGGCGAACGTCAGCACCGCCTTCCTGCCCTGGCCGGCCGACAGGTTTGTGAGCACCACGACGCCCCCGATCCCTTTCGCGCGCGGGCGGCCCTTCTTGAGTGAGATCCAGCCGGGCTCGGGCTTGCCCCACGCGCGCGAGGCTGGAAACACCACGAGGGCCAGGGCGAGCAGGAACGAGCAGGTGCTTCGCATCCGAGTTCTTCGACGAACCGCGCACAGGCGGCGGTGCGCTGATTCTATCCATCCCGCCGCGCAGCGGATGCGGCGATTGGGTATGTTGCGGTCGTGGCTGAGCGGGGACCGGCGCCCACGCCCGGCAGGCGGCGTGCAGGCGCCCGCGGCGCCCTCCAAGTACGCGGAAACGACTCAGCTCCCGCCGATCGCACTGGCAGCCGCCGGCGGTGTCGCACTAGCCGGTGCGCTGGCCTGGGGCTTCTTGATCTCGAGCGCCGGCTACGAGCTCGGGTGGCTGGCCGGGGGCATCGGCGCTGGGGTCGGCTACGCGTGCCGCCAGATGGGCGGACGCGGCATGGGCGCGGCGCTGACTTGCGGCGCGCTGGCTCTGGTCTCCATTCTTCGCGGGCAAGTACATCGGCGCCTCCGAGCGGATCGACGACGAGCGCGAGAAGTTCGAGGCCCTGCTGACGCCCGCGGACGACCCGGAAGTGCCTTCCGCAGCTCTGCGCGAAATCTTCGAGGAGGCTCTGCCGACGCCGACCGAGCTCGTCCAGAGGGAGCTCGGCGGCTTCGACCTGCTGTTCAACGCGCTGGGCGTAGGTTCCGCCGTCTCGCTCGCGGGAGGGGGAGCGGCAGGCCGCCGCCCGTCGCGCAGGCGCGGCAGGCGCATCGAGCCGCCGCCGCCGGATCCGGAAGAACCGGACGAGCCGCGACCGCCTCCGCTGCCGAACGCTTGAAGCCGCGGACTCACCGGCTATCGTCCCGGCCGTTGTACGCTGGTGCAGATGGCTGGAAGGACGGGGATCGCCATCGCCCTGCTCGCAGGGCTACTGCTCGCGGACGAGCCCGGGCTTGCGCAGAGATTCCGTACGGGCGACTGGCTCGAGCGCAACCGGGTGCTCGACGCGCTCGTTGTCGCGCCGGCCGAGACCGCAGTCCCGATCCTGATCGAGGCGCTGGAGCAAGAGGACTCGTCCCTTCGCCGCCGCGCCGTGCAATTGCTGAGCTTGTACGGCGAGGGATCGTCGCCTGCGATCCCCGCCATGATCCAGGCTCTCTATGACGAAAACCACAGTGTGCGCGCGCAAGCCCTGACCACATGCTCCGAGTTGGGCAAGGTGGTCACCTCGGCGTCGCTCTACTACTACGAAGTCATCCAGGAAGGCGTTCGCCCTGCAGTGACCATGTACGGCCGCGGGGTGCCCCGGCAGCCGGTCCAGCCCTCGCCGCTCGACGTGTGGATGAAGGACAAGCAATGGAAGCGTTCGGGACTACAGGCGCTGCCAAAGCTGCTCAAGGCTCTCAAGCAAGAGGACTGGCTGCTCTGCGGGCGGGCGGCAGAGGCCCTGGGAACGCTGCAGGCCCAGGAGAGCAGAGTCATCCGCGCACTCGAGAGCGAGTGGAAGCGTCCCCAATCCTTCGTGCGCCGCAAGTTGGCCGAAAGCCTCAGCCGTCTCGGGCCCAAGGGTGCGGCCGCCCTGAGCCGGGCGTTGGAAGATCCGCACCTGCGCAAGCGGCGCATGGCTGCGGTTGCACTCGCCGGGCTACGCAAACCGCCCGCGTCGGCGGTGCACGCGCTGCGCAAGGCCGTCGCGACCGACGACCGCACGCTGCGCATGGCCGCGCTCGAAACCCTGCGCAAGATCGGCGCTCCGGCGGCGCCCGCCGTTCCCGAGTTGCTGCCACTGCTCGACAGCGACGACGTCGAGCTCGTCTCGTCGACCCTCGACGTACTCGCCCAGGCCGGCCCTCAGGCGTCGGCCGCGGTCGAGCGCGTCGTGCTGCTGCTCGGTGACCCGCGCGATGGGGGGGCGCTGAGGAAGCGCGCGACCCGTACGCTCAAGGCGGTCGGCTCCGACGCCGCCGTCGCAGTCCCCAAGCTGACCGAGATGTTGCTGCGTAGCGGACGGCGGGGAAACGGCGCCGCCGCGGCGCTGGCCGCGATGGGCGACGAGGGACGCGCGGCCTTGATGCGTGCGCTCGAACACGAGAACGAGTGGGCACGAAGCAGCGCCATCGGGGCCCTGTGGTCCTCGGGTCAGACTTCGCCCGAAATCTACGCCGCGTTGCAGAAAGCGGCGGATGATCCATCCGAGAACGTTCGCCAGGCGGCGCACCGTGCGCTGAAAGCCTATCCGTCCAAGGACGACGTGGGTGTGGATGCGGTCATCGCCGAGATCCGGAAGGCCGACGATTTCGCGCGCGCCGGCAGTCATGCGTATGCACTGCAACAGAAGGCGAGCCCGGCGACGATCGCGGCGCTACTCGGCGATGCCGACGACAAGGTCCGCTACGCCGCGCTTCAGGTAACGGTCTCGATGAAGCAAGGGGACTTCGGCGCCGCCCGCGCGATCGCCGTCGAGAACTTGAAGCGGGCGGTAGGCGATGAATTCGGGCAGATTCGCGGCCTGGCTGTCCCCACCCTGGCCAAGCACGGTGGCATGGACGGATTCAGCACTCTGTTCGAAGCCGCCCTCGGCCCCCGCAAGCCCTTCGTCTATGTGAGAGGCATCGCCGCCATCGGAGCCCCGGCCGTCGCGCGACTCGTCGACTTCACGGAACACGAGGACGCTCGACATCGCGCCGTTGCGGTGCAGACCCTCGCGCTGATGGGCGACGAGGCGCAGGCGGCGATTCCCGCCCTGGTGGCGGTGCTCGACGACCGCGCCCTCTACAAGCACGCCTCGGGTGCCCTGGCCGGCATGAAGGCGGTCGCGGTACCGGCTCTGATCGAGGCCTTGCGCTCGAAGGACCGCGACCTGCGGCGTCGTGCGACATCCACGTTGAAGGAGATCGGCGGGCTCGCGTTGCCCTATCTGCGCAAGGTCCGCAACGACAAGAATCAAGAGTTTCGCAAGTCCGTGTCGTGGCTGCTTCTCGAGCTGGGCGGTATCGAAGAGGCCATGGCCTCCTTCAGCGACAAAGATCCCCGCATCCGTCAGTCTGCTGTCCGCGCGTTGGCCCGGCAAAAGGATGGCTCCGGGGTTGCCGGCCTTCTTCTGGCGCTGAAGGATCAGGACAGCGCTGTGCGGGCGTCGTCGGCGCGGCTTCTGTCGGGGTTCCGCCCGCACGTAAAGCGAATCATCCCGGCGCTCGTGCCGCTCATGGGAGACCGGGTCGAGGACGTGCGACGCAGTGCTGCCCACACGCTCGGCAGCTTCGGTCAGGCGTCCCGGCGCGCGATCGAGCGCGCGTACTCATCGAAAGAACTGAACGTCCGGCTGGCGGCGGTAGACGCGTTGCGTGGTTGGGGTGAAGACGGTGTGCCGTTTCTGCAGCGGGCCCTCACGAGCAGCGAATCCCGGGTGCGCAGCCATGCGGCGCACGCGTTGCGGGGGCGGCCCGCCGCACTTCAGGCTCTGATGGGTGCGGCCGGCGACCCGGTTTCTTCCGTGCGCTCGGGTGCTGTGAGCTCGATCGGCAGCCTCGGGGAGGCGGCCGCCCCCGCGGCGCCGATGCTGGTGAGCATGCTGGAGCGGCGCCACAACGTCGGGACCGTGCGTAGGGCGCTGGTGCAGATCGGCGGGGCTGCCGTTCCGGCCCTCCTGGAGGGCGCGAAGAACGGCAAGCCCGACACATACCGCGACGTGTTCCAAAGCCTGCGCTTTCTAGCCGTTCCCGCGCTGATCGAGTCGCTGGACGACAAATCACCCAAGCTGCGCGGCACGGCTGCGTGGGCACTGGGCACGCTGGGGCCAGACGCACAAAGGGCAGTGCCCGCGTTGACGAAGGCGCTCTCGGACCACCGCCGGTTCGTAGATTCGACGGCTGCGTGGGCGCTTGGCGAGATCGGCCCAGGCGCCAGGAGCGCGGTTCCGGCCCTCAGGAAGCTCTACAAGGAAAAGCCGGGCGTGCGCGAGGTCGTCGCCGATGCGCTGCGGAAGATCGAGTCATGAGGGGAGCTCTGCTGCTGCTCTGTGTGGGCGCCGCGGCGCACGCCGCCGACGACCCGCTCGAAATGCTGCGCGCTTCGGACTGGGATACGCGCGCAAAGGGCTTCCAGATGATCGAGCGCATGCCGCCCGGACCGCGTGTGTCCGCGTTACGCGCGGTGCTGCGCGACGTGGACGAGTCGCTCTGGCGGTCCGAGGCGGCCAGCAAGCTCGGCGAGTTGGAGGTCCGCGCCGCGCCGGCGCTGCCCGAACTCATGGCGGCCTTGTTCGACGAAAGCGGCCGCGTGGGCGGGCAGGCGTCGCAGGCCTTGCAGCGCATCGGCCCCGTGGCCTGGAGGGTTGTGCCGCTCGTGCGTGAGTTGGACCGCGAGGATCCGTGGTTCACCGGTGGCCAGAGGATCTTGAAGGCTGTAGGACTGCCCGACGCTTCCGTTCCGAACCCGCTGGCGCAGGAAGCGTGGTACGTCGCCGGGCGAGCCGCGGCGAACGGCGAGAGGAGCTTCCAGCAGCTCGTGACCGACCTGGATCACGAACACCTCTACGTGCGCTACCACGCCGTCAAGGCGCTACTTCGCCACGGCGAGACTTCGATTCCCGTCTTCGCGGCCCGCCTCAAGAGCGAGAGCGTACGATCCCGGCGTGCTGCCGCCAAAGCGCTGGCGCGACTGGCGGCCAAGAACAGCGCCGCCGTCGCGCCGCTGATCACGTGCCTCGAGGACACGGATCGTGAAGTTCAGCAGTTTGCGGTGAGAGGGTTGACCGTGTCCGAAGCGGGCACGGAGGCCATAGCGCGGTCCCTTCCTGATGCGCAGCTACCTGTCTTCCGTGCCGCGGTCGTCCAACTCGAGAAGGCCCGCCCGGGCTCCACGCACGCCGTGCTGAGGAAGGCTATGGCCGCACAGGATCTGGAGCGCGCTGCGACGGCCGCTCAGGCTATCGGTCCCCTTGGAAAATCCGCGAAGCCCCTGGTACCCGACCTGCTCCAGGCGCTGTTCAGTCCGTCGCCGGCGGTGGCCTCGATGGCAAGGTCGTCCCTGCGGCAACTCAGGTTCAACGGCCTTCGCGACGAAGTCACGGAGCTTGTTCCCTTCCTGCGAGTCCTCAAGTCCGAGTACGTAGTACTGTCGAGCCCGGTGGCTCCCGGCGGCGAGATCCTGCGCCCGCTGTCCAACCCCACGCGTGCCGAGTTGCTCCAGGCGCTCGGGAGCGACGACTGGCTGCGCGCCGGCCAGGCCGCCGAGCTCCTGGGTTCGCGTAACGGCCCGGCGGAGAAGGTGCTCCCCGCACTGGGGGCTGCCCTGCGGCATCGCTCCAACTATGTGAGCTTCCGAGCTGCAGAGGCGTTGGTCGCCCGCGGCGGCGAGGCAACGCCGGTTTTGATCGACGCGCTGCGCGCGGACGACATTCGCGTTTCGCTGCGTGCGGTTTTCACAGTGGCGGAATTGGGGCCGCGAGCACGTCCGGCCGTCCCCGCCCTCGTGGAGTTCCTGGAACGCCACTGGAAGCACGGGCTCGCGGCTGCCGCAGCGATCACGGCCATGGGCCCGCTCGCCGAAGAGGGCGTGCCGGAGCTCACCGCCCTGCTCGATAGCCCGCGGCGGCGGCTGTCTGCGATGAAGGCTTTGCAGGGCATTGGACCGCCCGCCGCGCCGGCCCTGCCCAAGCTGATCGAGATCGCAGAGGGTCCGGACGATAGGGCCAGCATCTTCGCGATGGAAGCGCTGGTGGGCCTGCACCCCGTAGGCGAGCAGGAGGTGATTCGGACGTTGATCGAGCAATGCAAACGGCCGTCGCGCGCGGGGAACGCAGTCCGCGCCCTGGGCGAGTACGGGGAGCACGCCGCGCCGGCGGTTCCGGCGCTCGTGGCGCTCGTGTCCAACCCGCATCCCGACCCGATGCGGGCGGACGGGATGACGGGCACGGTGATCACCGCCCTCGTGCAGATGGGTGAGCCAGGGCACAGGGGGCTGGCCGAATTCATCGAGGACGCCAACGCCCAGATGCAGTTCGCCGCGATGGAGATGGTGCTGCATCAAAAGGCAACCTCGCCTGCCCTCACGGCTTTGCTGGAACGCATGGCCGAACACGGCAAGGGCCGCGCGCGGAGCCGGGCGCGCATGGCGCTTGCTCGGGTGCAGAAGCCGGAGGAGTTGGAACTAGAGGCGTTGTTGCAGTGGCTGAGGCACGGGAGGGCCAACGACCGGACCGTAGAGCTTCTGGCGGAGCAAGCGAGCGTCGACGTATTGTTGGCCCTGCTGGACGACCCGGTACTCCGCTGGAGCGCCGCGCGCGCGCTGGGCAGGAAGGGAGACGAGGCGCGCCCGGCTATCGAGCCGCTGGCCCGCATGCTGGCGGAGGAGAAGTCCGACAAGCTGCGCATCGCAGCCCTGCACGCGCTCGCCTCGATCGGCGGCAAGTCCACACAGGGGCATGTGATCCGCGCCATGGGCAAGGGTCGCTTCGGGGACCGCGCCGAAACAGCCATCACGAAAAAACTGGCGCAGTGGGGGGACACGGCCGCGCTGATCGAGGCTCTATCGGACCCGGAGCCGCGCATTCGCGTCGGGGCTACGCGCGTCCTGGTCGTTCTCGGCCCGCCGCCGCCGCAACTGGTCTCCCAGCTAGGGGCCCTCTTCGTCCAACACCCCGACCTTTCGGAGCTTGTCCTCGCATACAAAGTCGATCTCGCCCCGCTTGTCGTCGAATTGCTGCGCCGGGACAACTCCTCGCTGCGTTCTCAGGCCGAACGCCTGCTCGTCAAGATGGGTCCGCTGGGCATGGCGGAGGTCACGGTGGCGCTTCGCGATCACGACCCCCAGTACCGCATGCGTCTCGTGGACACACTGGTCAAGTTCGGAGAGCCCGCTCATGCGGAGTTGTTGCGTGTCGTGACCCGGGACTCGCACCGCGACGTGCGCATACGAGTGCTCAGGCACACGCTCCTTCAGAGCCCTCCGCTGTTCGCCGTGCTCGACCTCGCTCTCGACGACAAGGACGAGCTGGTTCGCAAGGCGGCGGAGGACGAGTTGAAGAAGCTGCGTGCGAGCGTGCAGGACCTGGATCTGCTGATGGAGAGGGTTCGGGACCCCGGCAAGCGCCGGTACGTGTGGCAGGGGCTGGGCCGGCACGGCCCGGCCGGCCGCGAAGCGCTTCGGGGCGCGCTGCAGTCGGAAGACGATGAGCTGCGCTGGGGGGCGGCGATCACGCTGGCCCGGCTCGCGGAGCCGAACGCGCGCGATCTCGCCGGCGCGCTCGCGTCTGAGCAGCTGCTGACGCGCACGCAGGCGGCACACGCGCTACGCGCCATGGGACCGGATGCGGCTCCAGCGCTTCCCGAGCTGACGGCGGCACTCGGGGACAAGGACCGCGACGTGCGCAAGAGCGTGCTGGGTGCGTTGGGCGCCATGGGAGCGGCCGGCGCGCCTGCCGCGGAGGCGGTGGTGAACATGGATATGGCGGGCGTGCTGGCCCCGTCCTTCACGACGCTCGTGCGCATCAGCATCTCGGGCGAGCACCTCAAGGCTGTTCTCGACGAGGGAGACCCCTACCGGGTCCGCAACGTGTGGATGGGCGTGTCGAGCGCGGGCGATGCCGGCATCCCGGCCACGGTTGGCTTGATGCGCATCGGCAACGCCGCTCAGCGTGAGAACGCGGCGCTCAAATTGCGCGCGCGGGGCCGCTCCGCGGCCGTGCCGGTCGCCGAGTTGCTGGCCGCGGACAAGCCCGAAGTGCGGGCCGAGGCCGCACACATCCTGGGGAGCATCGGGCCGGCCGCGAAAGCTGCAGTGCCGGCGCTTCAGCAGGCGCTCGGCGATACCGACCCGGCAGTGCGCAAGCAAGCCGCGTGGGCGTTGGGGGAGATCGGCTACCTGGCCAGCACGGCGCTGCCGACGCTGGAGAAGCTGAAGGCCGACCTCGAGGTGGCTGCGGAAGCCACGGCGGCCGTCGACAAGATCCTCGGCCGGCGCTAGCGCTAGGCCGTTGCCCGGTTGTGCTTGGGCTGGGGCTCGGGCCGCGGCGCGCAAGCCGCAGCTATGAAGGCGCGGAACAGCGGGTGGGGGCGCGTCGGCTTCGACTTGAACTCGGGGTGGTACTGCGTGGCCACGAAGACGGGGTGGTCCGTGATCTCGACCACCTCGACCAGGTCCAGATCCGGATTGACGCCAGCGATCGTCAGCCCTGCCTCCTTCAGCGTGTTGCGGTAGGCGTTGTTGACCTCCCAGCGGTGGCGGTGGCGCTCCTGCACGTCTTCGACGCCGTAGGCTTCCCGGGCGCGTGTGCCCTCCGCCAGCTTGCAGGGGAAGGCGCCCAGCCGCATCGTGCCGCCGAGGTTCCTGATCTTCTTTTGCTCCTCCATCAGGTCGATCACCGGCGTCCACTGGTCGCCGAACTCCGAGCTGCCGGCGTCCTCGATGCCGCACACGTTGCGCGCGAACTCGGTCACCGCCGCATGCAGCCCGAGGCACAGGCCCAGGAACGGCACCCGGTTCTCGCGCGCGTAGCGGACGGCCGTGACCTTGCCCTCGAACCCGCGCTCCCCGAAGCCGCCCGGCACGAGCACACCGTCCACGCCGTCCAGGCGCGCCGCGACGTTGTCCGGCGTCAGCTCTTCGGGATCGATCTTGCGCAGCCGGATCTTGGCCTCGTTCGCGAAGCCGCCGTGGCTCAGCGCCTCGTAAACCGACTTGTACGCATCGTGCAGCACGATGTATTTGCCCACCACGCCGATCTCGAGCTCGCGCTTGGGGTTCTTGATGCGCTCCACGAGCTCCGCCCAGGCTGAGATGTCGGGATCGCGGGTCTCGAGGCCGAGCTTTTCGCACAGGATGCGGTCGAGCCCCTGCTGGTGCAGCATCAGCGGCAGCTCGTAGATGGAGTAGTCGACGTCCTTCTCTTGGAGCACGCAGGGCTTCTCGACGTTGCAGAACAGCGAGATCTTGTCCGTGAGCTCGCTGCCCATCTCCTTTTCCGTGCGGCACAGGATCAGGTCCGGCTGGATACCGATCTCGCGCAGGCGGCCGACACTGTGCTGGGTGGGCTTGGTCTTCATCTCGCCGCTGACCCGCAGGTAGGGGATCAGCGTCAGGTGGATGAACAGGACGTGGCTACGCCCCTTGTCGAGCGCGAACTGCCGGATGGCCTCCAAGAAGGGCAGGCTCTCGATGTCGCCGACCGTGCCGCCGATCTCCGTGATCAGCACGTCGACGTCGTCCTCGGCGGAGGTGATGGCCTCGTTGAGCGCGTCCGTGATGTGCGGAATGACCTGCACCGTGCAGCCCAGGTAGTCGCCGCGCCGCTCCTTGGTGATCACCGAGTGGTAGATCTGCCCGGTCGTGTAGTTGGAGGCCCGGGTCAGGACGGCGTTCGTGAAGCGCTCGTAGTGCCCCAGGTCGAGGTCGGTCTCGGCACCATCCTCGGTGACGTACACCTCTCCGTGCTGGTACGGGGACATCGTTCCGGGATCGACGTTGAGGTACGGGTCGAGCTTCTGCAGGCCGATCTTGAGGCCCCGGCACTCCAGAAGGGACCCGATGGCGGCAGACGTGAGCCCCTTGCCAAGACTCGAAACAACGCCGCCCGTGACAAAGATGTACTTGCGCATGAGCGGGGAGAGCCCTCCGTGGAAAAGGAGAGTATAGGGTGGTCCGGGGACGCGGCAAGCGGCGGTCCCCGCAAACGCGCTCCAAACCACCAAAAAGCGGACAAAAGACCAAGAAGAGGCGTCAGGAGCCGCGCACGCGCCGCACGAAGGCCGCGTAATCCTCGGGGGTGTCGATGCCGCGCACGCGTCGCCCGGCCGGCACCGCGCGGATGCGGTAGCCGTGGTCCAGGGCGCGCATCTGCTCGAGCCGCCGCTCCAGCTCGCGGGCCGTCGGCGCGAGCGCCGTGAAGCTCTGCAAGAACGGGGCGCGGAAGCCGTAGACGCCCACGTGACCTGCCGCGCCGGGGGTAGGCTCGCGCAGGAAATCCACGGCCCAGCCGTCTTGGATGACCGCCTTCACGACCGAGGGATCGGCCTGCTCGGCCTCGCCGATGTGCTGCACTACCAGCGTGGCCAACTCCACCTCCGGCTCCGTCTGCAGCACCTCGATCAGGCGCTCGACGTCCGCGGGGTCCAGCTCCGGCTCGTCCCCCTGCAGGTTGATCACGATCTCGAACTCGTGCCGGGCTGCCACCTCCGCCACGCGGTCGGAGCCCGATCGGTGCCCCGGGTCCGTCATCTCGACCCGTCCGCCGAAGGCCTGCACGACCGCGAAGATCTCTTCGTGGTCGGTGGCGACGATGGCGGCGTCCGCCCGCCGTACCTGCGCCGCCGCTTCCCACACGTGTTGGATCAGGGGCTTGCCGGTCTCTGAGAGCAGCGCCTTGCGGGGCAGGCGTGTCGAGTGGAGCCGCGCCGGGATGACCAGGAGCGCGCCGGCCCCGGAGCTCACTTCGGGACTCTCTTGACCTTCAGGGCTTCCTTGCCCTGGCGCGTGAACTGGTACTTCGGCGTGGCGTCGTACACGGCCAGGACTGTCTTGCGGCAGTCGCGGTACGCGTACTGGAGCTTCCTCTTATCGAGTGCGAGGCCGCCGGTGAACAGCAGCGATTGCGACCCCTTCTCCGTCTGTAGCCGGATCTCGCCGCGGGCGCCCAGCCCCTCGGGATCGGAGGGTGAGCGGATCGCGTACTTGTAGAAGTCGTACTTCTTCAGGTACTTGAGCAGCTCGCGCATGACCTCGTCCTCGACGTAGGCCGGCACCGGCTGGCCCCGCCTGAGGGTGCGGCTGCGCAGCTTGCCGATGTCCCGCCCGGCATAGTTCTCGACGATGAAGGTGGGGGTCTTCACGCGCGCGCCGGTCTTCTTCTTGTAGACGAACTGGCGCAGGGTCACGCGGGTCGGCGGGTCTGCCGCCTCGGCTTTCGCAGTCGTGTCCTCGGCCGGGGTGGCCCTTGCGGAGTCCTTCGTCCGGCCCGCGCCGGGGGACCCGCAGCCGCTGAACAAGGCGGCGGTCAGGACGTAGAGGAGGGTGTATGCAGTCTTCGACACGGTTCGTGGATTTTGCGGGGAAAACCGATTGGGGTAAAGGAGTCACTCGTTCGGCCGCGTCTCAGATCGTGACCCCGCCGTGACGCGCCTAAGAGAAGGAAACAGGATGCGCTTGCCCGTCTTGCTGGCCCTGCTGGCCCTGCCCGCGGCTGCCCAGAATGCGCCCGTCGCTGCGGCCAAGGACCCGCTCCCGCCCGACATTGCCGCACGCCATGCGGAGGGCAAGTGGGAGGTGCGGCGCTCCGAGCTCTACCGCTACGCTGCGACGCTCTTCGGCGATAGCCAGGCGATCGCCATCCGCGACGACTACATGAAGCTGCGTTTCATCCAGGATGAGGCGCGGCGCCGCGGCATGCAGGCGACGGACGCCGACGTCGACGCCTGGCTGGCCGCTCTGGACCGGCAGGTCCGGGAGAAGTCCGGGGGGGAGAAGAGCCTCGAGACGATCGCCAAGGAAACGGGCATGACGGAGCGTGCCCTGCGCCGGCGCGCGCACACGGGCGTCCTGCGCGAGCGGCTCGCGCTCAGCGAATACCGCAAGCGCGGCGACCAGCGCAAGAAGCTACCCGAGGCCGACATCGTGCTCGCCGTCGACCAGCTGTACAACCAGGCCAAGAAGGAGACAGACCCGGAAAAGCTACCCGCCGGCGTCGTGGCGCGCGTCAACGAGGTCAAGATCACCGACTACGACTACGGTCGGGAGCTCGTCTTCGACTACTCACCCAAGGAGATCACCCGCGCGCTCAACAACCTGATCCTCGTGCGCGAGGCGCAACTGCTGCTGGGGGAGGGCTTCAAGCCGCGCAGCGACGACCTCAGGATCCATCAGGACTGGTACCGCGAGCAGATCGCGCAGCAGTTTCGCCAGGGCGGGCTGTCGGCGGACATGATCTCGCCCGACGTGTTCGATCAATACCTGAAGAGCCGCGGCACGACGCTGGAAAGCGAGTTCGCCAACCCCGCCTTCAAGGCCGAGGCGGCCGTGCGCGGCCACCTCCGGCGCACGCTGGGCGACAAGGTGCGCAAGTTCTACGAGGAGAACCGGGGCCGCTACGGCGAGCGGCTGCGCGTGGCGCGCCTGTTCCTGCTGTCGCGCGGCCATCGCCAGGTCCAGGTGCGCGGGAAGCGGGTGCGCACGCTGGAGCAGGGGCGGCAGGAGGCGGAGGCCATCTGGGTGCGGGCGCAGAGCGGCGAGAACTTCGCCGAGCTCGTGCGGCGCCACAGCGACGACGGACCCAAGCTCAAGGCCGCCGGCGGTGTGCTGCCGTTCTGGGTTCACGCCGACACGCGCGGCCACCAGATCACGTTTCGCCAGGCGCGCCTGCTCGAGCGCAACCGGATCTCGCGACCCTACTACAACGGCAGCGGTTTCGAGATCGTGAAGCTGGTCAAGCGGGAGAAGGAGCCGTCCTTCGAAGACGTGCGCGAGCGCGTCCGCAAGGACACGGCGGAGGTCGAGTACCGGATCTGGCGGCGCACGGCCTTCAACCGCGCGCAGCGTGCAAGCACACTGACCGAGGAGTAGGCGGCGTCGCTAGCCTCCGCACCCGGCGAGAGGCTGCTCTTTGAGGAGGCGGGCATCGATCTCGGGCCAGAGCGCACGGTACCGGTGCTGGATCCGTTTCATGGACTTCAGGTCCTTCGCTACCGGATCAATTTCCTTCATCATGCTACGGGTGACCCCGGGGCGCTTGAAGGCCCAGGGGAAGAGGTCTTTCGGGCGTGCGGCCGGTGCGCGCGGCGGCTTCTGGAACATCTCGGGCCGCGGCGGCTCCGCCATCATATGGAAGAGAGACCAGAGCGAGATCCACGCCTCCCGCCGGACGAGATACGCATCCCGTTGGTAGGGCGAGCCTTTCTGTTCCGTGTGCGTCAAGTGCCCCGTGAGGATGTCGAAGGTGACCTTGTCTTTCATTCCCAGCAAGGCCATCGCCACCGCGGCGTCCTGCCGGATGTAGAGGTAGCGGTGCGTGTAGACCCGGCGATTCGTGACCAGCTGCTTGAGCCGGTCGAGTGGCATGTGCGCGCCGAGCGAAGTCAGCGCCGAGCGCTGCCTCACGATCTGCTCGAGCGGGACGTCTTGCTCGAGCAGGATCTCCTCCAGCGCCTTCCAGGTCTTCTCCCCCGCGTAGCGCTGCATCTTGAGGTCCACTGCCGCCGTCGTGCGCACGTGCTTGTCTTCCCTCGGATCGAGCAGGTACGAGATCAGCAGGTCGCGTACTTCGTTGACGGGCACTTGCTCGGATCGGCGTAGCACGCTCAGAGCAGCGCGGTGCACACTGGGCGTGTAACGCTTGTCCCTTGCTACGCGTAGGGCCGTTTCCCCCGCCGTGCGGGGTGCCAACTGCGGTAGGGCCCGGAGCGCGGCTTCGAAATCCAGTGTCTCTTGCTCGCCTTGAGGCGGTTTCTCCAGGATCCCCTGGACCACGGGCAGCGCCTCGCTCAGGCGGATCCGGCCAGCGACCTCGATGGCGAGGTGGCGCGCTGGTGCCCCGGGATCCTTCAGCCATTCCAGGGTGACGGTGCGCGCCTTCTTCTGGTAGCCCTCGGCGTAGTACAGCCTGGCCGTGACCGCGCGCCGTGCCGAGAGGGGCCCGGAACTAAAGGCGCGGCGGACGATGTGCGCTTGCTTCCATCTAAGCAGGATGGAGACGAGCCTCACCTTCCCGTCGATGTTGTCGTCGTCCTTGTTCAGGTACTCACTCAGAACCTCGAGCGTGCCCGGCCGGTCACGAAGCACCTCGAGCTCGCGGCGCTCCCCCCGGATCATCTTCTTGTTGGTGTAGATCCCGTCGACGAGGCCCCGGGCCGCGCTCGCAGGGGCCGGCTTGCTCTCCGTAGGGGGCGGCGGTCCCGGCGGTCCCTTGTCCTTGGACTTCTCGCTCTTCCCTTGTTTGTCCCCCGCGGGTTCTTGCTTGTCGCCCGGGTCCGCGCCCTTGTCCGCAGCGTCCTTGTCAGCGGGGCCGTCCTTCGGGGGTGCGCCCGGCGGAGGCTTCGTGGCGCTCGGCGGGGGCTTCGTGCCTCCCGGCGGAGGCTTTGCGCCGCCCGGCGGCGGCGCCTGCGCCGCATCCTTGGCCTCTTCCGCGAGACGGGTCTCGATCTCGGCCCAGAGCGAGCGGTACTGCTGCTGCACGCGCTTCATGTACTCGAGGTCCTTGCTGTGCGGATCGAGCGAGGCCACCATCTCGGCGTTTACGCCGGGACGGTTCTGGGCCCACGGGAAGAGGCGTGCGGGCCGCGTGGTCGACATGCGCGGCGCACGCTGGAACAGCTCCGGCTTGCTGGCGCCCGGGATCATGCCGAACAGCGTCCAGAGCGACAGCCAGGCCTCCCGCCGCACGAAGTATTCGTCACGCCCATAGGGGGAGTGCTCGGGCTCCACGTCGGTCAAGAGCTCCGTGAGGATGTCGAAGGTGAGCTTGTCCTTCATGCCCAGCATGGCCATCGCCACCGCGGCGTCCTGCCGGATGTAGAGGTAGCGGTGCGTGTAGACCCGGCGCTTTTTGACCAGCTGCTTGAGCCGGTCGAGGGGCATGTGCGCGCCGAGCGAATCCAGCGCCGAGCGCTGCCTCACGATCTGCTCGAGCGGGACGTCTTGCTCGAGCAGGATCTCCTCCAGCGCCTTCCAGGTCTTCTCCCCCGCGTACCGTTGCATCTTGAGGTCCACTGCCGCCGTCGTGCGCACGTTCTTGTCTTCCCTCGGATCGAGCAGGTACGAGATCAGCATGTCGCGCACCTCGTCGACCGGCACGTCGGGCACGCGCCGCAGCACGTCCAGCGCCGTCTTGCGCAGGCGCGAGGAGAAGGCCTTGTTCTTGGCCACGCTCACGGCCAGCGCACCGACCTTGTCCGGCGCCAGGTTCCGCAGGGCGCGCAGGGCCGCAGCGAAGTCGAGCGTCTCCTGCGGGCTCTCCGGCACGTGGGCCAGGATGGCCTCGATGTCGGGCAGCGCCTCCTCGATCTTCAACTGCGCCACGACGGCGATGGCGCGGTGGCGCGCGGGCGCGTTCGCGTCCCGGAGCCAGTCCAGGGCGATGGTTTCCGCCTCGTCGTGGTAGCGCTGCGAGCTGTAGAGGATCGTGGTCACGGCGCGCCGGGCCGAGGGCGGGCCGGAGGTGAAGGCGCGATGCACGACCCGCGCCTCCTTCCATTTCCACAGCAGGGTGACGATCCGCACCTTGCCGTCGATGTTGTCGTCGTCCCGGTTGAGGTACTCCTTCAGCACCTCGAGCGCGAGGCCGCGGTCGTTGAGGCCCTTGAGGTCCTGCTGGACCTTGATGGGGGCCGGCGTCGTATAGATCTCCTCGACCAGGCGCTCGGTCTGGGCGCGCACGGAGGTCAGCGTGAGGAACGCAGCGACGGCGATCGCGAGGACCGCGCCGGCGCCCAGGAGGATGCGGCTGTTTTGGGACTGAAGCAGTTTCATGCGATCGCTCTCGGCTGGTCCGGCCGCGCGGAAAGCGGGCGGAACCGGTCACCATAACAGGGCGGCACGGGCGGTCCAGAGGGCCGCAGGGGCGTGGACGGACCCTGCCGGAGATTCTAGTCTGGGCGCTGTGGACGACGTCCCGCAGCGGCTCGATTTCACGGAAGCGGCCGAGCGCCGCTTCCCGGTCTCCGCCGAAGAGGCGGGCGCGCGCCTGGATCTGTTCCTGGCGCGCCGGCTGCACGACTGGAGCCGCGCCGGGGTCCAACGCTTGATCCGGGAGGGCGCCGTGCAACTGGACGGAGCTGCGGCCCGCGCCGCCACGCGTCTGCGGGCGGGCGCCGAGGTGACGGTGCGCGTCCCGCGCGTGCTCCCCTTCGAGGTCGTGCCGCAGGATCTGCCGCTGGACGTGCTCATGGAAGAGGAGGCCTTCGTCGTGCTGCACAAGCCCGCGGGCATCGCCGTGCACCCCGGCGCGGGCAGACCCGACGGCACGCTCGCGAACGCCCTGGCGTACCGCTACGGACCGCTGGCCGAGCGCGGCGGCAAGCACCGTCCGGGCATCGTGCACCGGCTCGACCTCGACACGAGCGGGGTGTTGGTGGTGGCCAAGTCGGATGCGGCCCATCGGGCGCTGCAGAACGCTTTCAAGGCGCGCACCGTGCGCAAGGAGTACCGTGCGCTGGCCTTCGGGGATCCCGCCGCGCGCAGCGAGCGCATCGATGCTCCGCTGGGCCGCAGCCTGGCGCACCCCGAGCGCATGGCCGTGCGCTTCGACGGGGGGCGCGACGCGGCGACGGAGGTCGAGGTGATCGAACGCTACGGCACTGCCTGCCTGCTCGCCTGCCGCCCGGAGACGGGGCGTACGCACCAGATCCGCGTCCATCTGCAGAGCCGTAGGCATCCCATCCTCGGCGACGCACTGTATGCCGGCCGCCGCAAGCCTCCCGTTCCGGTGCCGCGCCTGATGTTGCACGCGCTGCGTCTGTCCTTTCCGCATCCGCGCTCCGGGGAGCAGATCGAGGTGGAAGCGCCCTTGCCGGACGACTTTCGCGAGGTGGTGGCGGCGCTGCGCGCGCAGCATGACGCGGATTGACGGCAGTCGGCCGGGGGATTAGCCTTCGCGGCGCATGGACCGCGAGACTTGGCGCGCCAAGGTGTACGGTCCCTTCACCGGCAAGCACCGGGAGCGCAAGGGGGATTTCCGCACCCCCAGCGGCGTTCCGCTGGAGCCGTCGTACGGGGACGGGGAGCAACCCGGCGTGCCGCCCTTCACGCGCGGCATCCTGCCCAGCATGTACCGCGGCCGGTTGTGGACCATGCGCCAGTACGCCGGTTTCACCTCTGCCCGCTCGAGCAACGATCGCTATCACGCCCTGCTCAAGAGCGGCAGCACGGGTCTGAGCATCGCCTTCGACCTGCCGACGCAGATCGGCTACGAGTCGGACGATGCGCGCGCGGAAGGCGAGGTGGGCCGCGTGGGCGTGCCGATCAATTCGCTGCGCGACATGCAGGTGCTGCTCGACGGCATCCCGCTCGAGCGCGTGACGATCTCGATGACGATCAACTCGACCGCGTCGATCCTGCTCTGCCTGTACGTTGCGGTCGCCAAGCAGCAAGGGATCGCTCTCCACAAGCTCGGCGGCACGATCCAGAACGACATCCTGAAGGAGTACGTGGCGCGGGGCACGTACCGCTTTCCGGTCGAGCCCTCGATGCGGCTCATCTGTGACACCTTCCGCTACTGCTCGGAGCATCTGCCCCGTTTCAACCCGATCTCCATCAGCGGCTACCACATCCGCGAGGCGGGGGCCACCGCGGTGCAGGAGGTGGCCTTCACGCTGGCGCACGGTATCGCCTACGTCCAGGCCGCGCTCGACGCCGGCCTGGAGGTGGACACCTTCGCCGGCCGTCTTTCCTTCTTCTTCAATGCGCACAACAACCTGTTCGAGGAGGTGGCCAAGTTCCGGGCCGCGCGCCGCATGTGGGCAAAGATCATGAGCGGGCGTTTCGGCGCCCGGAAGGAGCGCTCGTGCCAGCTGCGCTTCCATACTCAGACGGCCGGATCGACGCTGCAGAGCCGCCAGATCGACGTCAACGTCGTGCGCACTACGCTTCAGGCGCTGGCCGCCGTGCTCGGCGGCACGCAGTCGCTGCACACGAACGGACGCGACGAGGCATTGTCGCTGCCGACCGAAGAGGCCGCGCGCCTGGCGTTGCGTACGCAGCAGGTGCTGGCGTACGAGAGCGGGGTGGCGGACGTCGTCGACCCCGTCGGCGGCGCACCCTTCGTCGAGGCGCTGACGGACGAGATCGAGGCGCGCGCGACGGAGCTGATCGCGCGCATCGACCAGCTCGGCGGGGCGGTGGCCGCGGTGGAGCAGCGCTTCATGCAACGCGAGATCGAGCGCAGCGCCTACGAGGTCCAGCGGCGTATCGAGAACGCCGAGGACGTGGTCGTGGGCGTGAACCGCTTCGAGGTGGAGGACGAAGCTGCGCCGCCGGTCTTCCGCGTGGACGCTGTGGAGCAGCAACGCGTGATCGCGGCGCTGCGCCAGAACCGCGAAGCCCGCGACGACACCGAGGTCACGTCGGCGCGCGCCGTGCTGAAGGTGGCCTGCGAGGGGACGGACAACCTGCTGCCCGCGATCCTGCGCTGTGTCGAGGTATACGCCACGGTGGGTGAGATCTGCGCCACGCTGGAAGAGGTCTTCGGCGCCTACAGCGAGACCATGGGATGAGACACCTGGATCACGTCGGCGTAGCCGTGCCCGATCTGGACGCGGCCTTGAAGCTGTGGAAAGCACTCCTCGGCGAGGAGCCCGTGATCGAGGACGTCGAGGGGCAGAAGGTGCGCACCGCGACCTTCCCGAGCGGCATCGAACTGCTGGCGCCGCTGAGCGCCGCGAGTCCCATCTCGCGTTTCTTGGACAAGCGCGGCGCCGGCATCCACCACGTCACGCTGCGCGTCCAGGACCTGGATGCCGAGCTGAAGCGCCTGAAGGATGCGGGCGTGCGGTTGATCAACGAGGAACCGGTTCCCGGAGCGGGCGGCTGCCGTATCGCCTTCGTGCACCCGAAGGCTACCGGCGGCGTCCTGCTGGAGTTGGCCGAGCATGAGTGAAGAGCGCTTCGAGGAGCTCCGGCGCCTGCGCGAGGCATCCCTGATGGGCGGCGGCCCCAAGGCGATCGAGAAGCAGCATCAGAAAGGCAAGCTGACCGCGCGCGAGCGCATCGACCTGCTGGTCGATGCGGGGAGCTTCACGGAGATCGATCCCTTCGTCACGCACCGCTGCAAAGACTTCGGGATGGATCAGAAGAGGATCCCCGGCGACGGGGTGGTGACCGGCCACGGTCTGGTCGACGGCCGTCCCATCATGCTCTTCTCGCAGGACTTCACCGTCTTCGGCGGATCGCTGAGCGGCGCCTACGCCCGGAAGATCTGCAAGGTGATGGACATGGCGCTCAAGCTGGGTGTGCCCGTGGTCGGCCTCAACGATTCCGGAGGTGCGCGCATCCAGGAGGGCGTCGAGTCGCTCGGAGGCTACGCGGAGATCTTCTTGCGCAACACGCTCGCCTCGGGCGTCGTGCCGCAGATCTCCGCCGTGCTAGGACCGTGCGCGGGCGGCGCGGTCTACTCGCCCGCCATCACCGACTTCATCGCCATGGTGCAGGGCACGAGCTACATGTTCGTGACCGGCCCGAACGTAGTGAAGACGGTCACGCACGAGGAGGTCTCCTTCGAGGAACTCGGAGGCGCAGAGGTGCACGCTGCGCGCTCCGGCGTCGCGCACTTCACCTCGCCCGACGACGCTTCCTGCTTGGCGCTCGTGCGCACGCTGCTCGGCTACCTGCCGCCCAACAACCGCGAGGACCCGCCGCGGCTGGAGCCGCAGGACGACCCGGACCGCGTGGACCCGGACCTCGACGGGATCATTCCCGCCGATCCGGACAAGCCCTACGACATCAAGGATGTCGTCACCCGCGTCGTCGACCGCGACAGCTTCTTCGAGGTCATGGAGGCCTACGCGCCGAACCTCGTGGTCGGCTTCGCGCGCCTGGACGGCAACCCGGTGGGAGTGGTGGCCAACCAGCCGGCGCACCTGGCCGGCGTGCTGGACATCAACGCCTCGGTCAAGGGTGCGCGCTTCGTGCGCTTCTGCGACTGCTTCAACATCCCGCTGGTCACGTTCGAGGACGTGCCCGGCAAGAAGCCCGGCGCCAAGCTGCTCTACGCCTACTGTGAGGCAACCGTTCCGAAGCTGACCGTGATCACGCGCAAGGCCTACGGCGGCGCCTACGACGTGATGAGCTCCAAGCACATCCGCGGCGATTTCAACTTCGCCTGGCCCACGGCCGAGATCGCGGTCATGGGGCCCGCAGGGGCGGTCCAGATCATCTTCAAGAAGGAGATCAAGACGCCCGAGGACGAGGCGCGACACGCCGAGGAATACCGAAAGAAGTTCGCCAACCCCTTCGTGGCCGCCGAGCTTGGCTACCTCGACGACATCTTCGAGCCGCGCTTCACGCGGCCGCGGCTGATTAGCGCGTTGAGCCTGCTGCGGACGAAGGTCGACAAGAACCCGCCCAAGAAGCACGGGAACCTGCCGTTGTAAGCCGTACGCCGGCAAGAGATAGCCGACGGCCGATAACTGCCCCGGATGTGTTGCACCGGCGCAGTGACCCGCAACGGGGGCGGGAGCGATAGTCCGGGTGAACGTGAACCCGGTGTTGCAAGGCCACCGAGGGTATGGAGGTTCCCCCTTTCTCGACGGCGCAGCCGTCCTGGGACCTCGCTCCCGCTCCCACTCCGGTCACGTTGAAAAAGAATGGGACGGGCAAGACCACGGGGGGCTGCCCGTCCCAGCTGGCGCTGGCTCCTCCCACTCTTCCGATGCCGGGATGCAGAGACGCAGCGGCATCGCTCGTTTCACCTTCTCGTCCTTGAACCAGCGCCTTTTCTCGCGCCTTGACTTTCTACTTAAGCGAGCCCCGTGCCAATCGAGACCCTGCCCGGCGGCGCTTCCAACCCGTGTGGTTTCAGGCGCTTACAAGAAGGCGCGCAGCGGGCGCGCGAGCGGCGCTGCGCGCCATTGGTCGCACCATTGCCTCACGTTCGTCCCAAATGCACGGGTGAACTCCGCGTTCAACTCCGCGTTTCGCGTGCTCCAAACAGCGCGACTGCCTGGGGCGCTTTTGGGATAGGCTCTGCGCCCGTGTCGATCGAAAAGGTGCTGATCGCCAACCGTGGCGAGATCGCCCTGCGGGTCATTCGGACCCTGCGCGAGATGGGCATCGGCTCCGTGGCGGTCTTCAGCGAGGCCGATCGCCGCGAGCTGCACGTGCGCGCGGCCGACGAAGCCTATCCGATCGGCCCGCCCGCCCCTGCGGAGTCCTACCTGTGCGTCGATCGCCTGCTGGAGGTGGCGGCAAAGGCCGGCTGCGACGCCGTCCATCCCGGCTACGGGTTCTTGAGCGAGAACGCCGCCTTCGCGCAGGCGGTCGAAGACGCGGGGCTGATCTTCATCGGGCCGAGCGCCCGGACGATCGCGCGCGCCGGGGACAAGCTGCAGGCCCGCAAGACCATGGAGGCGGCCGGCGTGCCAGTGATCCCCGGCGGCGAAGTGCCGGAGGGCGACCGCAAGCGGCTGCAGGCCGCCGCCAAGGCCTGCGGGCTGCCGGTCATGCTCAAGGCGGTCGGCGGCGGCGGCGGCAGAGGAATCCGCGTCGTTCGTGAGCCGGGAGAGCTCGAGGCCTCCTTCGAGCGCGCCTCTTCCGAGGCCGCGGAGGCCTTCGGCAATCCCGCCGTCTATGTGGAGCGCCTGCTGCAGTCGCCGCGCCACATCGAATTCCAGATTCTGGCCGACCAGCACGGAAACACGGTCCACATGGGGGAGCGGGAGTGCTCTATCCAGCGCCGCCATCAGAAGCTGCTCGAGGAGACGCCCTCCCCGCTGCTCGACGACTCCCTGCGTGAGCGCATGGGAGCGGCGGCGGTGGCGGCGGCGAAGGCGGTGGACTACCGCGGCGCAGGCACCGTGGAGTTTCTGGTGGACGCGCAGGGCGAGTTTTTCTTCTTGGAGATGAACACGCGCATCCAGGTCGAGCACCCGATCACGGAGCTGTGCTACGGGGTCGACCTCGTACGGCTGCAGATCGAGGTGGCCGCCGGCGCGAAGCTCCCCTTTGCGCAGAGCGACCTGCGCTCCAAAGGGCACGCCATCGAAGTGCGCTTGACCGCCGAAGACCCCGAGGCCGGCTTCCTCCCGGTGACCGGCCGCGTGCGTGCCTTGCGACTGCCGCAAGGGCCGGGCGTGCGAGTCGACTCCCACCTCTTTCCGGGGCAGGAGATCAGCCTGCACTACGACTCGATGCTCGGGAAGATCATCGCCTGGGGCGGCACGCGCGATGAAGCTATCGACAAGCTGTGCCGCGCGCTGGTGGAGATGCGTGTGGTCGGTCTGAAGACGTGCGCACCGCTCCTGCTGGCGCTCTTGCGCGATGAGCGTTTCCGGCGGGGCGATGTGGACACGACCTATCTCGAGAGCTTCGTCAAAGACCCCCAGTGGAGCCGGCCGCCCCAGTACGGCGGTCTGGCCGCGGAGTTGCCCGCAGTGCTGACGGCCGTGCTGTACGCGCACCGGCGTCAGGGAGCGGCGCGCGCCGTGCGCTCCGGGCACGGCGGAGGCGGCCGCCGTTGGCTGGACGCCGGCCGCCGCGACGCGCTGCGATGAAGTACTTCGCGCAAGTGGGGGACAAGCGCTTCGAGTGCGCCGTCGAGACGGGCAACGGGAGCACGTTCGTGCGCGTCGACGGCCGGCGCTACCGCGTGGATTTGGAGCACATCGCCGCGACGGACGCTTATAGCGTGCTCGTGGATGGACTGAGCTACGAGTTCGCGTTGCACGACGGCGGCGAGTGCATCGAGTTGACGGGCGCCGCCGGGCACTTCGAGGTGCTCGTGGAAGACGAGCGCACCCGCGCCGCCCGCGCCGTCGCCGCGCCTCCCGAAATGCAGGCCGGCCCGCACCGCGTATCCTCGATGATGCCCGGCATCGTGCGCGAGGTCCTGGTGCAGCCCGGGCAAGAGGTTCAGAAGGGCACGCCGCTACTGATCCTCGAGGCGATGAAGATGCAGAACGAGATCCGCGCCGACCGTCCCGGAACCGTCGAGCGCGTGCACGTTCAACCCGGCGCGACGGTGGAAAAGGGTGCAGCGCTCGTGGAGCTCTCGTAGGAGGCGCGGTCAGCAGGAGACACGCGCGCCCCTGAGGTGGATCGCGCTCGTCGCCGCGGCGGGCCTGATCGTCTGGATCCTGCTCTCGTTCCTGGGGCCCGACTCTACCGGTCCGCGGCTGCCGCCGATCCCGCCCACGGTGCGCGTCGTGACGGGCACCGTGGGGGTCGCCGATGCCCGCCTGCGCTTGTACGAGGATGTCGATGACGGTTTCGCCCACGAGCCGGGCGTCTCCTCGGGTACCGCGGGCGCGTTTACGCTGGAGTGGAGCCCGCGACTCAGCGACCGCCGCGAGCACCTGTACCTGATCGTAGAGGCGGAGGGCTTTGCGCGCACGGTCGTCGCGGCGCATGCCGATCCCGTCCACGCGCGGCTGGAACCGGGGGTAGCGGTGGCGGGCCACGTGCTCGATTTCGAGGGCGCTGAAGTCCCGGACGTACCCCTGCGCATCGCCATGGCCCACGATCCGGCGTTGGCGCGCGAGGTCCGGACCGACCGCTTGGGCAGGTTCTCAGTGCCCGGGTTTCCGCGGGGAGCGCCGCTCGAAATCCTCATCCTGCAGCCGGGAGCCCTGCAGTACGTCGAAGCGCGCTTTCACGCAGGTGACTCCATCACCCTGCGTGTACACCGCGCCGAGCCCGTCACAGTGCAGCTGTACGACCCCACCGGCCGTCCCATCGCCGGCGCGCGTGTCGCGCTGCCGGGGCCTCCGTCTCTCGAGGATCATCTGCCGGCCGCGTACACCGACGCGAACGGCGTTGCGCAGTTGCGCGATGTTTCGCGCGGGGGCCCCGTGCGGCTGCAGCTGAAGGCGGACGGCTACCTCTCCGCGCAGATCTCGGCCGTTCCGAATCTCATCTCGCGCGAGACCCTATGGCCCGCGCGCACGCTCGAGCTGCAGGTCTGGGACGCCGAGCGCGGGGGCGGGGTTGCCAACCTCGAGCACGAGGTGGAGCTCGTCGAAGATCTCGAAGCCTGGCACCGCAGCAGCTCCGGCGGCATCCAGCACCGTTTCCCGCTGCGCTTCAGCACAACCCCCGGCCGCTACCTGCTGGACCTACCCGCCGCGCCGGTGGAATTGGCGCTCGAGGCGCCAGGCTACCGCTACCGGCGGGTGCGCGTGCGCGCCAAGACCACGCGCACGTCTGCGCCCCTCGTGCCCCGGGGCAGCGCACCCACGGCCATGCTCCGTCTTCGTCCGCGGCCGGGGGAGGAGCCGGCGCCGATCGCCATGCCCATGGTGATCGTGGACGAAGACACGGGGTGGCACCGCGTGGTCGACCTCGTGCCCGGAGGAGTGGACGTGCAAGTGCCGCCCGGTCGCGACCTCTTCCTCGCGTCCGTCGGAGCGCAGGACGGCTTCTGGACGCCGAAGCGCGCGGTGCGCTCCCCGGCCGCGGGCGAGCTGCTCGAGGTCGTTGTCGGGTTGCGCGCCGCCCGGTACATCCACGTCACCGCGCGCCGGCCGCTGAACGGTGAGCTGTTGCTCAAGGACACCAAACAAGGGGCTCTCGAGCTTCCGCTGCGGGCAGAGTTGCGCGGGGGGCGGGCGGTCTTGTGGGGACGGCCGGGCCGCGAGCTCTTGCTCGAGGTGCGCTATGAGGGGAACTTCTTCGTGGAGCGCGTACAGGTTACTCCGGGACATGGCGATGTCCGCCTCGATCTGCCGGTGACGGCCGGCGCGGGAGTGAACGTCGTCGTGGCGGATTCGGCAGGCAACCCGATCCCGTTCGCAGAGGTGCGTCTCTGGCCCCCGGCGGCCGACGGCGTGTACAGCCTGCACCACCGCCCACAGGTGGAGTTCAGCGACGCGGACGGCATCGCCGCGTTCCTGCGCCTGCAGCCGGGGCAGGCCGCGGTGGAGGTGCGGGCCGACGGCTTCGGGCGCGAGAGCGAGGCCCAGGTGCGGCTGAAGCAGGGCGAGACGACGCACACACCGCTGGAACTGGGGTCGGCGCTGGTTTGGTGGGGCCGGATCATGGATCCCGACGGCAAGCGGCTGGCGGGCGTGTGGATTCAGGCGCTTGGGCCCGCTGCGCAGCCGCTGCGCATGCCGAACGGGCAGCAGTGGGACATGTACAACCCGGAGGACGGTGCGCCGGTTCAAGCCGTCACCGATAAGACGGGGGAGTTCGCCGTGCTCGATGAGACCGACGGGAAGGCGTTGCTAGTAGTCGATGCGCCCGAAGGAGACGAGTTCGGCCCGGCCGCAGTCGTACCGGCCGGCAGGGAGATCCGCCTCGCGCCGGCCGCCGGGCTGGTGCTGCAGGGCGTGCGGGGCCGCGTGACCGGCGTCTTCTGGTTGCTGCCCGGCAAGCGCGCGCTGCTCCTGTACCGGGACCGGGGCATGACCTTCCGCCCCGTTTCGCTCTTGCTGCCCGCAGGACGGCAGTCGCTCTACGTCCGCATGCGGGACGGCAGGACGGCCGTCTTCGAAGTCGACCTGGTAGCGGGCGAGACGCTCGATGTCACCCCCCGGCTGGAACGGTAAGAGAGCCGCAGAAGCGCGGAACGGAAGGGAATAGAGGTCTCGGGTTCGGGCGGCGGCCTCTCTAGCCGTTGCTTTGTGCGTTTCTGCGCTTCTGCGGCTGTTCTTACGTGCGCTCGACGATGTAGCTGATCAGCTCGTCGATGGGGACGCGCACCTGCTCCATCGAGTCGCGCTCGCGTACGGTGATCGTGCGATCCTCCAGCGTCTGCCCGTCCACCGTGGCGCAAAACGGGGTGCCGATCTCGTCCTGGCGGCGGTAGCGGCGTCCGATGGCGCCCGCCTGATCGTAAAAGCACGGGAAATGCGGCAGGCACAGCCGGATGATCTCGCGCGCCACGTCCGGCATGCCCTCCTTCTTCACGAGCGGGAAGACGGCCAGCGTGATGGGCGCGATGCGCGGGTGCAGGCGCAAGACGACGCGCTTCTCCCCCCCGACCTCCTCTTCCGCGTACGCGTCGAGCAGGAAGACGAGCACATTGCGCGTAAGACCGGCAGCCGGCTCGACCACATGCGGCGTGATCCACTCCTTGGTGTCCGGGTCCTGCCAGGCGAGCTTCTTCCCGGTCGCCTGCGCGTGCTTGGTGAGGTCGTAGTCCGTGCGGTAGGCGATGCCCTCGAGCTCGTCCCAACCCCACGGGAACTCGTACTCGATGTCGAAGCAGCTCTTGGCGTAGTGCGCGAGCTCGTCGGGCTCGTGTGCGCGCCGCCGCATCTTCTCGGGTTTGATGCCGTACTTCAGGTACCAGTCGTGCCGCTCCTGCACCCAGTACGCGAGCATCTCCTCGCCCTGCTCGGGCCTGCAGAAGTACTCCATCTCCATCAGCTCGAACTCGCGCGTGCGGAAGATGAAGTTCCCGGTCACGATCTCGTTGCGGAAGGCCTTGCCGATCTGCCCGATGCCGAACGGCAGCTTCATGCGCATCGTGTTCAGCACGTTCAGGAAGTTGGTGAAGATCCCCTGGGCGGTCTCGGGGCGCAGATAGGTGGTTGCGGCGCTGTCCTCGACCGGGCCCACCTGGGTCTTGAACATCATGTTGAACTTGCGCGGCTCGGTCAGCTCGCAGTCCGTGTGCTCCCCGGGGTGCTTGGAGGGCTTGCGCGGGCACTCGCTCTGGTCCAGCTTGTCCTGGCGGAAGCGGCCCTTGCAGGTCTTGCAGTCCACGAGCGGGTCGTTGAAGCCGGCCACGTGCCCGGACGTCTCCCAGACCTGGGGCGCCTGCAGGATGGCCGAGTCCAGCCCCACGACGTCCTCGCGGCCGGTAACCACGTCCCGCCACCAGGCGTCGGCGATCCGCCGCTTCAGCTCCACCCCCAGGGGGCCGTAGTCCCAGGTGGACTCGAAACCCCCGTAGATCTCGCTGGCCTGGAAGATGAAGCCCCGCCGCTTGCAGAGCGAGACGAGCTTCTCCATGAGGGTGGGTTCGGGAGCCATGGCGAATGGCTCAGAGTAAACCCGCGGTGGGGGACGCCAAAGGTTCCCCAGGCTGGCCGCGACACCGGGTTAAAGGGTCCGGGCCGAGGAGTGGTCGACCCCCCGGCCCGGCGGCATCGGGTTTGTGGAGAGGCGCAAAGCGCCTGGGCTTGTCTTGCCCGGAACCCCGAACGTAGCTGACCGTCCGATATTCCACCTAAACGAATACTGTACGTAGCAAGGTATGCAAGTCGATCTTGGAAATTTGTTACAAGCGCCTTGAAACACGCGAGTTACGATCACGCCAAGTGGGCCTGATCCGGGATCTGAACGCGCCGCCGTCCTGCTCGTCTAGAGTGACGTAAGGCCGATGGAGCGCCGGAAGAGATCCAAAGGCTGGGGAGCCCTGCTGGTAGCGCTTCCCATGGCCTTTTTCCTGGTCTATCTGATCGTCAGCCAGGTTCTCGACACGGATCAACACGCGCGTTACGCCACCACGGTCCTGGCCTCCACCTCGGTGTCTCAGAGTGAGGCGGCCACGCCCAAGCTGGACAAGGCAAAGGAGGCGGCCGCTCCCGCAGCAACCGGTGCGGACTCAAAGGAGGAGCTGCCGCCGTACGGCGACCCGAACCTGCCGCGCGAGGAGACCCTGCGCGGGCGCGTCGTGGACGCGGAGCGCAACCCGGTCCCGGACGCGATCGTGATCACCGGCTACAAGGACACGAACACGCGGCCGTACTCGCTCGTGCTGGCTTCGAAGGTGCGCACGGACGAAGCCGGCGAGTTCGTGCTCGGCCCGCTCGAGAAGCGCGAGCACTTCATCCTGGCCTCGAAGGAGGACGTCGGCGTCGCTTTCCGCGTGGGGCAGCGATGGGGCACGAGCCTCAAGCCCGGCACGTGGATCGAGCTCGTCTTGCTGCCGGGCGGCACGATCGAAGGCCGCGTGACCGTGAGCGGCAAGGACGAGCCTGTGGCGGGCGCGCGCGTCCTGCTGATGACGCAGATCTACGCGCGCGAGATCGAGACCGACGCCGACGGCCGCTACAAGCTGATCCTGGTGCCGCCCACGCGCAGCACCTGGCAGGGCCACTCCGTGCACGTGCTGGCGGACGGGTACATGCGCGCGAAGCGCACGAACCTGCTCTTGCAGGACGGCGAGCAGACCACCATCGACTTCGCGCTCGCGGGGGGCGGCACGCTCAAGGGCAAGGTGCTCGACGGCAAGACGCACAAGCCGGTCGCCGGCGCGGTGGTCGGCGAGGGTTGGGAGCCGCACGACAAGACCACGACCACAAACGAGGAGGGCCTCTTCGAGCTCGAGCACGTGGACACGGCCCCCAACCGGATCTTCACGGCGCGCGCCGAGAACTATCTCCCCGCGCAGAAGGAGAGCGACGGGTCGGGAAGCGTGGAGTTCAAGCTCAGCGCCTCGCGCGTCGTCACCGGCACGGTCTTCAGCCCGGAGGGGAATCCGGCCAAGGACGCACGCGTCTTCCTGCACCGGACCAAGACGGCCCCCGGCTATAAGAACCGCGGGGGCAGGGGGCGCTTGCAGACCACCACCGACGCCGAGGGCCGCTTCAGCTTCCGCGACGTGCTGCCGGGCGCCGTTGTGGGCATCGCTTTCCACGAGGAGTACGCGGCCGGCGAGAGCGAGCCCGTCGAAGTGCCGGAGGAGGTGACGCCGGAGGAGATGCGCGTGGACTTGCGCGCCGGGCTCTCGGTCGAAGGCGACGTGCGCGACACCTACGACCGGCCGCTCGTGGACACGCGCGTGCTGGTCTACCCCGACTGGCGCAACCGGAACCGCAAGGGCTACAAGTACGCCCAGAACTACACGTGGCAACACCAGCCGTCGGCCTACACCGACAAGGACGGACGGTTCAAGCTGCGCGGGCTGATGGGCGGGAGCTACTACCTCTACGCGATCTCGCGGGAACACGGCTGGGCCAGCCAGCGGGTCGAAGGCGTCGACGGCGAGAAGAAGTCGGGGATCCGCATCAGTTTCCTGGGCGCCAGCCTCAGCGGTGTCGTGCTGACGGCCGACGGCGAGCCCGTGCCGGAGGCCAACATCAACGCGCAGGGCAAGGGCGGCAGTCAGGGCTACGACTGGCGCTGGACGCAGACCGACAGCTTCGGCCGTTTCAAGATGGCGGGGCTCAAGGCCGATCGCTACACGATCAACGTAAATACCGGCTTCGGGCAGGCGGATCCCCTGAAGGAGATCGCTGCCGGGACCCATGACCTGGAGATCAAGCTCAAGCCTACGCAGCGTTTGCGGGGCCGCGTCGACAGCATCCTGAACGGCCGTCCCGTTCAGGAGTTCAAGCTCAACATTCGCGGGCAACGGGGCGGCGATACCAAGCTGCGCGGGCGGACGAGCTGGAGTGGCACGATCCACTCGCCCGACGGCAGCTTCGAGCGCCCTGTGGCCCCGGGCATGTACCAGCTCACCGTGCAAGCGGTGGGGCACGCGGCCGCGACGGTGAGCGACATCCTCGTTGAGCGCGACGTCGAGACGCCGGTCGTGGACATACGCCTCGACCTGGGCGGCTCCATCCGCGGCACCGTGTATGGCCAGGACGGCAAGCCGCTGCCCTATGCGTACGTGCGCGGCGGCGTGTACGTGGCGCCAGGCGAGACGATGCGGCAGGAAGACCGGTACATCCGCCTCAACGACCGCGCCGACGACGAGGGCCGCTTCTTCATACGCGGCGTCGGCCCCGGCCTGTACCAGCTCAACGTGCGCTGGGGGCGCGCATCGGCGCTGGCCCAGGTGCAGGTCACCGGCCAGGACGCGGTCCGCATCGACCTGTACATCCTGCCCACCGGCAAGGTGGCCATCATCGTGGTTGACGAGGAGGGCAACCCGGTCAAGGGCGTGTGGTTCTCGTTCAAGGATGCGAGCGGCCGCTGGCGCGGCTGGGCTCAGCAGACCAACGTGCAGGGCGGCACGACCTCGGCCGACCTGCCGCAGGGTGATCTGACCGCGAGCGGTACGCACGCCAAGTACGTGATCGACCCGTTCACGGTGACCGTCGAGCCGAGCAAGACGATCACTGTGCGCGTCGTCGCCCGCAAGAAATA
The DNA here is from genome assembly GCA_027297745.1 of Planctomycetota bacterium. Taxonomy (GTDB): domain Bacteria; phylum Planctomycetota; class PLA2; order PLA2; family PLA2; genus JAPUHK01. The sequence continues at coordinate 31,751 of JAPUHK010000054.1, forward strand.
GCCGTCAGGCTCTATTCAGGCGGGCACGCACACGGGGTGGTCGTGCACCGTGGGCAGCCGTCTCTGTACTTGGCCGCGGCCTCGCGCATGTCGATGCCGCGCATGGAGGCCAGCGTCACGAGCCAGGCGGCCACGTCGCCGAACTCCTCTTTCAGGTTTCCGGCGTCGTCGCGCTTCAGCGCCCGGGCCAACTCGCCGACCTCCTCCACGAACCAGGCGAAGGTTCGCTCCCAGCCGCGCGTCCGGTCGCGCTCCAGGTAGATGTGCTCGATCTGCTTCTGGAACGCCCGCAGTCCCCGGCCGCCCTCGTCGCTCACTTGAGCCGCTTGAGGGTGGAGATGGTGATGTCGTCGTTCTGCTCGCCGCCGCCGAGGAAGGCGTCCACCGTGCCGCCCACCAGGTTGACGAAGGCCGCGCTGTTCATGCCCCCGTTGCGCCGGATGGCCTCGGTCAAACGCTCCTCCCCGAAGCTCTCGCCCGCCGCGTTCTGGACCGAGATGACGCCGTCGGTGTAGAACACGATGCGGTCGTTCTTCTGCAACGAGAAGCGCTTGTCCTCGATCGTCTTGTCGAAGACGGGGCCGATGTCGAGTCCGAGCGCGATTCCGCTGGGGTTGATCGTCGCGGTCTTCCCCTGGCGCCAGAGAATGATCGGGCGGTGGCCGGCGCTCGCGGCCGTCACCGCGCCATCGGCGGGATCCAGCACGACCGCCATGGCGGTCACGGCCATGCCGGACTTGAGGTCGCGCGACAAGTGCCGGTTGACCTCGCGCAGCCACTGCGCGGGCGTCGTGGCCGGATCGATGGCGGACTTCAGATAGGCGCGCGTCATGGCCATGATCATCGCGGCCGGCACGCCGCGTATGCTCTCGGACACGTCCGCGATGACGAGCGCCAACCGGTCCCCGTCCAACTCGATGTAGTCGAAGTAGTCCCCGCCGATATCGCGCCCCGGCTTGAAGAGCGTCTCCACGTCGTGCGAGGGGATGCGCGGCGGGTCCTGCGGCCGCAGGCTCTGGTGGATCTGCGCCGCCAGCGACAGCTCTTTCTCGACCGCCTCGTCCAGGTTCCCCGACCCGGTGCTCTGGATCAGCTCCAGGTTGCGCACCATCTTCTCGGCCGTGCGCTGCAGCATGCCCACCTCGCCGGTCGCGTCGACCATGATGCGCTGGTCGAGGCGACCGCGTCCGACCGCGTCGAGGTCGCGCGCGAGGGCGCCGAGGCCCTTCGCGGCCTTCGACGCCACCACCACCCAGCCCGCGCCCGCCAGGCCGACGAGCAACGGCGTCAGGAACAGCCAGGAGCCGGCGCCGCCCTTGCCGAGGCCGTCCTCGGAGAGGATGGCCACCGCATCGCCCGCGCGTGTGCCGTTGCGGTTCTTGTACTCGCGCCGGTAGATGCGTGCCGCGAACACGGCGCGCGTCACCGGATCCTGAAGCTTGGCGCGGTACACATCGACGTCCCCGACCTTCCCCACAGGCTGCAGCTTCGGATCACGCGGCAGGCTGACGCCAGCGGCCTCCGGACCTTGCTTCTTGTCGAGCCGGACTTGCAAGCCGCGCACCACGCCACGCG
>JAPUHK010000055.1 GCA_027297745.1 Planctomycetota bacterium
CGGGATGAAGCACACGCATCCGGCCGGCGAGGTCGACCTGTGCCTGGCGTTCGACGGCTCGCCCACGTTCGACGGCCACGAGCCGGGCTTCGTCGTGTACCCGCCGGGCTCCACCCACACCGCCAACGTCGAAGGCGGCTCCATGTTCATGCTGTACTTCCTCCCCGGCGGACAGATCGAGTGGCACCGCTAGAGGGCACCGGCGACGACACGCTCGAGCAGGCCGGCCCGGCGGCCACAGCGGAATTGCGGCGGCCCGGCACGACCACGCTGAACGCGTTGCTCGGCGTCGCGCGCGAAGCCGGCGCGTCCGACGTCTACCTGGGCGCCGGCTCCATTCCCTTCGCGCGTATCGAGGGCGAGCTGCGCCGCTACGGCGGCGCGCCGCTGACCGCCGCAGAGGCGGACGCGCTCGCCGCCCAGGCGCGCGCGAAGGCGGGGATCAAGGACGCGAGTGGACTGGATCTCGACTGCTGCATCGAGATCGGCAACCACGGGCGCTTTCGCGTCAACCTGCACCGCCACAGCGAGGGCGCCGGCTTGAGCTTGAAGTGCATCCCGCGCGAGGTGCGCTCCCTGGAGCAGCTCGGCTTGCCGGAGTCGCTCTACGCGCTGACGGAGTTCCGCACGGGCATGGTGCTGGTGACGGGCCCTGCCGGATGCGGCAAGTCCTCCACGCTGGCGGCGCTGCTGCAGCGCATCAACGAGTCGCGTCCGGAGCACATCGTGACCATCGAGGACCCGATCGAGTTCGTGTTCCCGTCGCTACTGGCCAACATCACGCAGCGGGAGCTCGGGCGCCACACCGACAGCTTTCACGGCGCGCTCAGGGCCGCCCTGCGCGAGGACCCGGACGTGATCCTGGTGTCGGAGCTGCGCGACCTGGAGACGGTGCGCACCGCGATCGTGGCGGCCGAGACCGGCCACCTGGTGTTGGGCACGCTGCACACGCGCAACGCGGCCGGGACCGTGCGCCGCCTGCTGGACGTCTTCCCCGCGCGCGAACAGGAGCAGGTGCGCGCCATGCTGAGCGAGTCGTTGCGCGCCGTGGTCAGCCAGGAGCTGCTGCCGCGGGCGGACGGCGGCACGCGCGTGCCCGCCTACGAGATCCTGCTCGTCACGCCCGCGGTGTCGACGCTGATCCGCGACGGGCGCACGCATCAGATCCCGTCCGTGCTGCAGATCGGACGCAAGCAGGGCATGATCGACAAGGACACGCGGCTCGCAGAGATGGTGCGCAGCGGTCTGATCAGCGCCGCCGTCGCGCGCCGCACCGCGACCAACCCGGCGCGCTTCAAGGCGGAGGCCGATGCCTCTTGACGCCTTGTTGCGGCACCTCTGCGAACGCAGCGGCTCGGACCTGCACCTGCTGCAGGGCCAGGGCCCCAAGATCCGTGTGCACGGCAGGCTCGTAGCCGCCGAGCTGCCCGGTGACGCCCCCGACGTCGAGGAGCTCGTGTCGCCGCTCCTCGACGACGCGCACCGCGCACGCTTCGAGCGCAACGGCGAGGTGGACCTGGCCTACCAGACCGAGGCGGCCGGGCGCTTCCGCGTCAACGTGTTCCGCCACCACGGCGGCGTGGGCGCCGTGTTCCGGCACATCCCGATCCGCATCCCCACGCTGGAGGAGCTCGACATCCCCGGCAAGGTCGAGCGCTTCACGCACATGAAGAGCGGCCTCGTGCTCGTGACCGGGCCGACCGGCAGCGGCAAGTCGTCGACGCTGGCCGCGGTACTGGACAAGATCAACCACAGCGACAGCCGCCACGTGATCACGATCGAGGATCCGATCGAGTTCCTGCACACCGACGACCGCTGCATCTTCACCCAGCGCGAGGTCGGGCGGGACACGGAGTCCTTCGCCCTCGCGCTGCGTTCCGCCGGACGCCAGGACCCGGACCTGCTGCTGGTGGGCGAGATGCGCGACCGGGAGACGATCCAGCTGGCCCTGACCCTGGCCGAGATGGGCATGCTGGTGTTCAGCACCCTGCACACGAACAGCGCCGGGCGCACCATCGACCGCATCGTGGAGGTCTTCCCCGAAGCGAGCCAAGCGCAGATCCGCAGCATGCTGGCGGGGTCCCTGCAGGGCGTGCTGTCCCAGATCTTGTGCCGACGGGCCGACGGGACGGGCCGGGTGCCGGCCACGGAGCTGCTGTTCAGCTCCACGGCCGTGCGCAGCGTGATCCGCGAGGGGGCCTCGCACAAGATCGAGTCCATCCTGCAGGCCGGGCGCTCGGAAGGGATGCACTCCATGGACGACTCGCTCCTGAGGCTGGTCCAGGACGGCTCCATCGAGGGCTTCGAGGCCTACCGGAAGGCCACGGACAAGTCCCGCTTCCACCGCTTCATTACGTAGCACCCCCGCCCCCCCGGCTGAGCCCCGTGCCGCCGGATCCGGCCCGTCCAGGCCCGGCTCTCCCCGCGATTCGTGCGCAGCCGCACGGGGAAAGGGGTGTTTTGTTGTGAAACCGCACGCCCTGAGCCGGGCGCACATTTTGGGTCATTCATAAACCGCTGTTGACAAAGGGTTTATAGATCCGATCTTTTGAGTGAGCGTAACCCCCTACTGGCACCGGCGTTGCTTATGTAGGCGCTGCCAAGAGCGCTGTCCGTGGGGACGGGCGGCCTGAGTTAGACCAAACCAAGAGAGTGACGGAGGACCTGAATGAGGTTCATAGGCCTTTTTAGCGCCTGTCTGTTTGCCATCTCGTGCGGGGGCGGCAGCCCAGGCACGAGCGGCGATTTCCAGCAGATCGAGTTTCTGACCGCGGGCCAGGACAACATCGAGCGCAACACCAGACTGCGCTTCGTGTTCTCCGAGCCCGTAGCCGCGGGTCAGAACCTGCCCGAGCGCATCAGGATCGAGAACATCCAGACGGGCGGGGCAGTGCCCAACTTCTCGCTGGCCGTGGGCGACCCGCGCATCGGGGAGTCCCTCCCCGGCGCCGCCGACGGAAAGGGCTACGACCTGAACGGGAACGTAGTGGACTTCTATCCGAAGCTTCCGGAGCTGACGGACGCCAGCGACGCGGGCTTCCGGCCGGGCGGCGAGTACCACGTCTTCCTGAAGAGCGGTCCCGACTCCCTGCGCTCGACGACCGGCAGCGTCCTGCCTTTCCAGCAGGAGTCGATCTTCAACACGAACGACTTCTTCGCGGACCCGTTCCCGTTGGTCCCGCCGCGCGCCCTCGGGCTGACGGCGACGGAGGCGGGCGGTGGATCGACCGGCCTCAGCCGTCTGGACCCCGTGTCCAGCACGAACCGGGGCCTGGGGAACGCCGTGCTGCTGCAGCAGGGCCGCATCATCAATCCCGGCACGGGCACGCACCCCTACCAGACGATCAACCCCGACGGCAGCGTCGACCCCAACCGCTGGGAGATCCTGCTCGAGGTGAGCGAACCCCTGTCGCCCGCATCGGTGACCACCGACATGATCACCTTGACGCAAATCCGTGAGGACGCGCTGGACGCCAACAACATGACGGTGGGCGCCTTCGCCAACACCGCCGTAAGCCACGAGGTGCCCCTCGAGGTCGAGGTGCGGCAGTCGTTCACGTCGACCGGCTTCGCAGCCTTCATCGTGGTGCGGCCGCTTCACGTCCTCGTGGACGACGCGCGCTACCGCCTCGAGTTCGACGGCAGCATCCTCGGCATCGACGCTCGCAAGACCTTCATCGGCGACAACGGCCTGACGGGTGACGGCGCGAGCGGCGCCTTCCGCCAGGAGACCGCCATCGCTACGGCGGGACAGGTCCTCTTCCCGCTCGGCCAGCTGCAGCTCAACGAGAGCACGCTCAGGGCTTTCGTGAACAGCGTCGAGCAGGTGCTCGGCATCGACTACCTCGTGGTGACCGCTCCGGCACCGGGCGTGGCCTTCACGGGCGCTCCGGGCGCAGGCGCCAGCGTGCTCATCACTTACAACGGCGGCACTCCGGTCTCCGAGGTCGGCGGCCGCGGCTATGAGGCCGAGTTCCTGGTCTTCGACCGCGCGGTGATTCCGAGCGAGCGCAACCTGACGTTCGATCCGCTCGTGGACGGCGTGAATCCTGAGACGACCGACCCCGCGCGCATCAACACCTCGCTCTACAACCCGGCCACCGACCCGGGCAAGACGGTCGGCTTCCTGGCCGCCTTCGGCACCGGTAAGGACGGCCCGCTGTCGGTTCCGAACGGCGGGGTCAC
>JAPUHK010000056.1 GCA_027297745.1 Planctomycetota bacterium
GGCGCACTGATCGAGTACCTGGGCCACGCCGACCCGGATGTGCGCGTAGTGGCCGAGCGGCGCCTGCTCGCGCTGGGCGCGGCCGCCCACCCGGCCCTACGCGAGGCGTTCGATCATCGCGACGCCGAAGTCCGCCGCCGCCTGCAGCGCCTGCTGGCCCCGCCGCAGCCACCCGCAGCGCCCGATTACGAAGCCGAGAATTACGAGCGCGTCATGCTGATGCGCAAGTGCTTGACCTCGTTCCGCTCGGCTCTCTCTGCGGGCGAGCGCACGCTCCCGCAGACTCACATGCCCGGCTGGGGGATGTTGGTGCGCCAACCGCGTTTCTCCGAAGCGCACCATTTGGAGTCACGCCAGGACGAAACGCTCGTCGTCACCGAGGTCGCTGCGCGCGGCCTCGCGGCGCGACTGGGCATCGAAGCCGGCGACCTCCTGGTCGCCGCCAACGGCGCCCCCTTTGCGAACCCCATGCGCCTCGCTCGACTGAAGCAGATCCTGCGACGGGAAGACGTGATCCTCACTCTGGTTCGTGGGGCGCGGCGCCTGAGCATCGACGTTGCCGCGGTACTCACGGACCGCCGGCACTTGAAGCCGGCTAGTGCGCTGGCTCGCCCCACGCACTTTCTCGGGCTCGCACAGGCGTCCGTGGTGGCGGGGATCGGCATTGAAGTGCGGGCGCAGGGGAGTTTCACTTCGCTTCACTTCCGGATTCCCGCCGGAACCGGGTGCGTCGTCGAATGGGTGGAGCCGGGATCTTGGGGTCAGCGGATCGGGCTGCAGCCGTGCGATCTTCTGCTGACGGTGGACGGCGAGCCCTTGCACGACACCAAGCGGATCGAGGGGCTGGCGCTCGAGGCCCAACTCAAGGAGGTCCGACTCGGCGTGCTTAGAGAAGGGCTGCCTTTGACCATCGAAGCGCGCGCGAGCCTGGCGCAGTCAGCGGGAGTAACCGCCGCAATCAAACGCCACTTCCACCGCATCCACTGGCTGCACCGGAGCTACGACACCGTCAAGCAACTCGGCTGGCCGACCGGGCTGAGCCACGGGGCGGAAGGCCTCATCTTGCGAGTCAAGGAGAGCAAGCGATTCAAGGGACGCCTCGTACTCGTCTCGATCGGCACCAACGATGGTGTGAGCATCGACGACGAACTGCACATGTCGCGGGGCAACGAGTACGTCGGAACGGTCCGCATCACCAAAGTTGTGAGGGACGCCGCCGTCGGCCGCACGACCGACGTCAAAGGCAGCGCATTCCCGCCCAAGCTCAAGGACCGCGTGTACGCCCGCTAGCGGACGCGGCGGCGGCGGTTGCGCAGGAAGTCGACCAGCACGAACGACTCCAGGCGCGCGGCTTGGGCCAGGTACGCCTTGCCCTTGCACGTCTCGCTGAAGGTCGTCACGAACTGCTGCAGGTAGGGGTCCGTCGTCATCATGAAGGTCGTGACCGAGATGCCCTTGCGGCGGCAGCGCACCGCCTCCTCGAGCGTCTTGGCCACGACCTGCCGGTCGAGCCCGAAGGGATTCTTGTAGAGCATGCCGTTCTCGTCGTGGATGGCCGAGGGCTTGCCGTCGGTGATCATCACGATCTGCCGGTTCTTGCCCTTGCGTCGGCGCAGGATCTCCTGCGCCAGGATCAGGCCGGCGCGCGTGTTCGTGTGGAACGGCCCGTTCGTTACGTAGGGCAGCTTTTCCAACGGCACGGCGACCGCTTCGTCCCCGAACAGCACGACGTCCAGCGTGTCCTTCGGGAAGCGCGTCAAGATCAGCTCGCACAGCGCCAGCGCCACGCGGCGCGCGGGCGTCATGCGGTCCTCTCCGTACAGCGTCATGGAGTGGCTCACGTCGATCAGCAGCACCGTCGCGCACGACGTGGAGGCCTCCCGCTCGCGCACCTCCAGATCCTCTTCCGCCGGGTAGTCCCGGCCGCCCGTGCGCCGCAGCCAGTTCGACAGCGTGCGCGTCGTGTCGAGGTCTTGCAGCGCGTCGCCGAAGCCATAGGCCCGCGTTTCGTCGGTCGGCTCGCCGGCGCCGCCCCCCTGCCGCAGCCGGTGCTCGCCCCTGCCGCCCTTCTTGAGCTTGGGAAAGACCTCCAACAGCGCCTGGCGCCTGAGCGCACGTTCGCCGCGCGGAGACAAGCGCGCCGGCCCCTGTGCACCGCCCTGCACCTCGCCGCGGCGCTCGAGCAGCCGCGTGAAGTCCTCGAACCCGAACTCGTCGTCCCAAAGGTCGTAGCGGTCGCCGATCTCGTGCAGGGCCTCGAGCGCCCGCTCCACGTTGCCGCTCAGCGCCAGGAGCAGGCGGCGAAACAGGTCCAACAGCGCGCGGATGCGCCGATCGAGGGAGGTGAAGGCACCGTAGCGCCAGTGCACGTCAGTCCTCGAAGCCCGCAAACATGCGCTTGAGCAGATCGCCGTACGACACGCCGTCCTGCGAGCGGTCCTTGGCCAGGACCGAGGCGCGGTGCAAGCCTTCCAGCACGAGCTCGCAGGCTGCCGGAAGATCGACGGGCGCGGGATCGAGGTGCTTGCGCACGAGCTCCGGCAGCCCGGGGACGCGCAACAGCTCCTCGCCCGCCTCCTCGCCGTCCTGCACGACGACGGTGTTGCCCCGCGCGAACCAGTCCACGAGCGGCTTGTACGCGTCCTGCGGCTGCGCACCTTCGCGTGGACTCCGCTCCGCCGCGTACGGCGCCGGGAAGTGCTTGAGGAAGACGGCGCTGAGGCCGTCGCCGAGCAGCCGGTCGGCCACCGCGGCCGGCCCCTCGCGCTCCCCCTCCAGCACCAGCTCCACCTTGCCCGTGACGGCGCTGTCTGCGGCGAACAGGTCGGCCGGGCGCGCGCACACGCTGTCCAGGCCGAGGTGCAGGCCGCGCCGTTCGGCGTTGCTGACCACGTTTTCCAGGAGCGCCGTCGTCAACCGCACGGACACGCCCGATTGCTGGTCGATGAACTCGCTGCGCCGCGCCTGGAAGGCCACCTCCTCGATCACGTCGCGCAGAAACCCCGGCAGGTGCACCTTGACGCCGTCGCGGTCCAGGCGCGCCTCCTGATCGGTGATGTGACGCGCCACCTCGAGCGTCGGTGGATAGTGCGTGAGGATCTGGCTGGCGATGCGGTCGCGCAGCGGCGTGATGATCGCGCCGCGGTTCGTGTAGTCCTCGGGGTTGGCGCTGAACAGGAACAGCATGTCGAGTTGCAGGCGCACGGGAAAGCCGCGCAGCTGGATGTCGCGCTCCTCGAGCAGGTTCAAGAGCCCCACCTGGATGCGCGGGCTCAGGTCCGGCAGCTCGTTGATGGCGAAGATGCCGCGGTTCGTGCGCGGGATGATGCCGAAGTGGATCACCTCCTCGTCGTCCAGGCTGAGCCGGCGCGCGGCCGCTTTGATCGGATCGATGTCGCCGATGAGATCCGCGATGGTCACGTCGGGCGTGGCCAGCTTCTCGCGGTAGCGCTCCTCGGCACCGATCCAGCGCAGCGGCGCGTCGCGCCCCTGATCGCGCACGAGCTCGCGGCCCTTCCTGCTCAGCGGCGCGAACGGGTCGTCGTTCAGGTCGCAACCGGCGAGCGCGGGCAGGTACGGGTCCAAGAAGTGCGTCATCATGCGCAGGATGCGCGTCTTGGCCTGGCCGCGCAGGCCGAGCAGGATGAAATCGTGCCGGCTCAGGATCGCGTTCTCGATCTGCGGCAGCACGGTCTTGTGGTAGCCGTGGATGCCGGGCCAGCGCTCCTCGACGGTGCTGCCTGAGCGGATCGCCTCCAACAGGTTGCGGCGGATCTCCTCGCGCACGCTGCGCGGGCGCCAATCCGAAGCCTCCAGCTCTCCCAGGGTGTTCGGTCTGTTCTCCATACGGGGGTGGATTGTATCCACCCCTCAGCCTCAGCCTTAGCCTTGGCCTTGCGCACGGGCGCCTTGCGCTGGGCTGGGGCTCGGACTCGAAGGAAACGTCTACACGGACCTGATACGTTTGCGTGCCATGTACATCGCAATGAACCGCTTTCGCATCGCGCCGGGCCGTGAGGGGGAGTTCGAGCAGGTCTGGCGCGAGCGGGACAGCTACCTGGACGGGGTCCAGGGCTTCCGCGCGTTCCGGCTCCTGCGCGGCGAGCGGGGCGAGGAGGCCACGATCTTCATCTCCCACTCGCAGTGGGAGTCGCACGATGCGTTCCGGGCCTGGACCGAGAGCGAGGCGTTCACGAAGGCGCACCGGCGTGGCCGGACGCCCGAGGGCCTGGTGCTCGCCCATCCTGAATTCGAGGGCTACGCCGTAGTCCAATTATGATCCTACCGCCTGGAGCCGTGATCAACAGACGACGGAACGGTAGGGCGCACACACAGGTGCGCCCCTACAAGGGGCTGGCCCATCCCCTTGTAGGGGCGGCCCTATGTGGCCGCCCTCCGCTTCGACGACCTGTTGGGTGGCTAGCTGTTAGCCTTTTCCCATGACCGAGGAGTTGCGCCCGCGCCTGCGGCCGGTCGAGCTGATGCCGGTGCAGGCCGAGGGCCGGGAACTGGTGGCGCTGCACGACCCGGACCGTTACGCACAGGACACCGCGATCGTGGCGCCCGAAGCGCTCCCGCTGCTGGGCCTGTTCGACGGCACGCGCACGTTGCGCGACATGCAGGTGGAGCTGATGCGGCAAGGCGCGTCGCTGATCCCGATCGAGACCCTGGAGGAGCTGACCTCTTCCCTCGACCGTTGCCTGCTGCTCGACAACGAGCGCTTCCGGCAAACGCGCGCGGAACGCGAGCGCGCGTTCGCGGAGCAACCGGTGCGCGCCGCCGTCCACGCGGGTAGCGCCTATCCCGCGCAGGCCGAGGACGCGCGCGCTTTCCTGGACGGGATCACCGGGCCTGTGGAGCCGGCACCACAAGGCGTGCTGCGCCGCCTGATCGCGCCGCACATCGACTTGCGGCTCGGCGCCGACGTGCACGGTGCGGCGGGCGCTGCGCTGCGCGCGGCGGGCAGGCCCGATGTCGTCGTGGTGCTCGGCGTGTGTCACGCGGCCTGCGAGCACAACTTCATCGCGTGCCGGAAGGACTTCGAGACGCCCTTCGGCCTTGTGCCGCACGACGGAGCGTTCCTCGATCGTCTGGAAGCCCGGCTCGGCGCCGATGTGACCCGTGGACAGATCGTGCACCAGGCCGAGCACTCGGTGGAGTTCCAGGCGCTGTGGCTGGCGCACCTGTGGCCCGACGATCCGCCCGCGCTCGTTCCCTTCCTCGTCGGCTCCTTCCACGAGCACATCCTGGCGGGCACCGACCCCGGCAAGGACGACGAGGTCGCGCGCTTCTGCGAGGCGCTACGCGCAACGATCGCTGAGGACGGCCGCCGCGTGCTCGTCCTGGCCAGCGTCGACCTGAGCCACATGGGCCCGCGCTACGGACACGACGAAGGCCTGGACGAGGCGGCCGAGGGGCGGCTGGAGCGCGAGGACGAAGACGTGCTCGAGCGCATGCTGGCCGGGGACGCCGAAGGCTTCTTCCGTTCGGTGGCGCGCGACGAGAACGCGCGCAACGTCTGCGGCGTCGCGCCCATCTACGTGACGCTCAAGGTAGGCGAGGGAACCGGCCGCCTGCTGCGCTACGGTCAGGGGCGCATCGATCCCGAGAGCGGGTCGGTGGTGTCCTACGCCGCGATGGCGTTCGAGGACTGACACCATCCGCGACCGGGGAGTGGCCGGCAAAATGTCCGATTCCCACGACATTTCCCCCGAATACGGCTTGGCACACGCCGTGCATGAACCACGTCCGTGCAGGGCACTCCGTCCAAGAAGGCCGACAACCTGCTCCGGCAGCTGGAGTCGAAGTTCGGCACCGACACCTTTCTGGTCAAGCACCTCCAGCCGGTGCTCGTACGCGTTTATGCGACCGAGATGAAGGCGGAGGAGCGGGACGACATTCTGCGCCTGGTGGTCGAGACCTACGCCGGCCACCTGAAGATCCGGACCTCGATCCAGAAGCTGCGCAAGCGCATCCGCAACCGCCTGAACGAGATCTACTCGCGCGTGCTCGGCATCCAGCAGCCCGGGCTGGACATCTAGAGCCGGGCGCCAGTAGAGGAAAGGGCCCGGGCGGGGGGCCGGGCCGTTACTCAAGCCCCAGGTCCGCGACACCCTTCTCGTCGAAACCGAGGTGGTGGCCGACTTCATGCAGCAGCGTGATGCGCAGCTCGTCGATTGCGGTTTCGCGGTCGGCGGCGAAGCGTTCGATGTTGAGGCGGTAAATCAGGATGCGGGGCGGCAGGCCGCTGACCTCGAGGTCGCGCTCGATGCGGCTCATCCCGTGGTAAAGCCCCATGCTGAGCGGATCCACGTCGGGGTGGGGCTTGGGCAGGTTGCAGACCTCGATCACGGTCTCGTCCACGGCCCGGCGCAGGACCGGCGGCAGCGCGGCGATGGCGCTGCGGATGACACCGTCCACCTCCTCGTCGGTCAGGCGCGCCGGCAGCGCGAACAACTCGGGCGCCAGGCGATGCGCTTCGGCGAAGTGCGGCTCGGCCGGATCGCCGCGGAACTCGCACAACACGCCCCGGTACCAGGCAGCCTCGGCGGCGTCCTCCCCGGCGCCTTCAAAACGGGACAACGCCTGCATGGCGCCCGGCAAGTCCCACTGGTGGAACAGCGCCTTGGCCTCATACAGCCCATCGGAAGCACGGCGTGCGGACGTCAACGCCTCCTTCAAGCGGCCCTGCTCGAACTGTGACCAGGCCACGTAGCGCCACAGATCGCCCGCCTCTTCGGCGTCGGCGTCGGCCAGCGCGGCGCGGGCGTGCCGCTCCACCTCTTCGAGTTTCCCTTGCGTCACAAAACCGTCGAGCAGATCGAAGAGATCACTCACGGCTCGGGTTGAGCCCGATCACTCCGCGCTCACTGCTGCGGCAGAACCGGACCAGCCGCTCGACCTCGGGGCAGGTGAGCTCGACGGCATCCAGGCGCTCGGAAATGGGCAGGTCGGAACGGAACAGCTTGCGGTAGGCCTTGTTGAGCTCGGCGCGGATTTCGGGCGGGACGCCCGCGCGCCTCAAGCCGACGACGTTTAGACCCTCGAGCTTGCGTGGCCTGGCCCCCGACGTCGTGCAATAGGGCGGCATGTCGCGCTGGATGCCGGCCTTGCCCCCCACCATGGCCAGCGTGCCGATGCGGCTGAACTGCTGCACCATGGCGTCCCCGGCCAGAAAAGCTCGCTCCTCCACGACCACGTGCCCGCCGAGCGCCACGTGGTTGGCCAGGATGACGTGCTCCTTCAGGCTGCAGTCGTGGGCCACGTGGGCGCCCACCATCAGGTACACGTCGTCGCCCACGGTCGTCTCGCCCGAGGGATCGGTGGACCCGTGGATCTGGACGAACTCGCGACACACGACCCGGTTGCCGAGACGCACGCCGCCCCAGGGCCCCGTGGCCCCCTTCACCTGCGGGTCGAGTCCGATGGCGCTCGAGAAACCGAAGCGGCACTCCTCGCCGGCGACGAGCCGCCCCTCGAGCAGCGCGTGCGGTCGCACGACGCAGCGCGCACCGAGCGTGACATCGGCGCCGATGACGGCATGGGGCCCTACCACGACGTCTTCGCCGAACTGCGCTCCGGGGTCCACGACCGCGGTGGGATGGATCTGGGGCCGGCTCATCGGGCCAGGATTCTATCTTCACCCGCCGCCGCTGGAAGCTAGTCCATAGACCCGATCGCAGGAGGCTCGGGGATCTCGCCCTTTGGCACCAACCCGTCCGCACGGGGGCGGACCCTGACCCCGGCCTTGCGCAGCCGGCCCGCGATGCGCCGGTGCGCCCGCGGGTCTTGGCTCAGCTCGAGCATGCGCAGCAGGAAGGCCGCGCGGTCACGCGCCGGGTGCAGCTCCAGAGCCGCGAACGCCACCAGGGAATGCAGGCGGCCGGGCAACCCGAACCACTCGGCGCACTGCCGGGCCGCGTCGTCGTCGTCCAGGTCCCGCAGCCGGTCGCGGATGCCCGACAGCTCGCGCACTAGCGCCGGATCCGCCCGCCCGTGCTCGTCCAGCGGCAGCGTGACCTGCGCGTGGCGCATGACCCGCGCCGCTCTCTCGTGCGCCGGCGCGTCGACGGTCGTGGCGAGCACGCGCACGAGGAATGCCACCTGCTGGTCTCGGCTGAGATAGTCCAGCACCGAGCGCGCTTGATATCGGTCGGCCTTGCTGCCGCTCGCGAAGACGGCCGCGTAGCGCTGCACCAACGCCGGCGACGCGCGCCAGGCGTTGCCGTCCAGAGGCAGCTGTATGAGGGCGAGGTCGGTTTTCACTCGCTCGGACGAGACGTTGCCTACCGCGTCGAACAAACGCACGCTGATCCACTTGGCAATACGCAGGCGGGCAGCCGGGTCCTCGGTCACCGTCAGCACGCGCAGCAGGAAGACATGCCGCTGCACGACCGGCACCCAGTTGAGGGCGGCATGAAGCATGTCGCGCCGCGCGCGGTCTTTTCCCGCCGTGATCTTGAGCGCCAGCTCGCTCAACTCCGGGGGCGCCGTCGTAAGCTCCCGCCGCCCGCGGTAGAGCGCGGAGACGGCCGCATACGCCAGATCAGGGTCTTCGGCCCACACCAGCTTCAGGTGCAGCTTGTAGAAGCCCGCTGCTTTGCGCGCATGGACCCACTCGACGACGGCCTTGCGCACGTCGGCGTGCTTGCTCTCGACGCTCTGCAAGACGAGCCTCTGACGCTCCCAGGTGGGCAGCGTCAGCTCCGGGTCGGTCCAGCCCTTGAGCCACGCCAACCCCTGCTTGCGCTGCTCTTCGTCGTCGGACTGCAGTGCATGACGAATGCGGCCCACAGGCGCCATGCGCACTGGGAACGTGTGGTCGTGGCGGAACGAGAACTCCCCCTTCTTGTACTGGAAGGAGAGTCGCAGCTCGCCGGCGACCTGTCCCTTCAACGTGAACTCGAGCGGAATCTCGGTGCGGTCACCCGGCGAGACCGTGACGTGATTGTCGTCCGGCTCGACGTAGCCGAGAGTGCAGGTCCCCTTGCCCGAGAACTCGGCCGTCAGCGCCCAGCGGTCGCCTAGCACCGCCTGCTCGGCCTGGCCGGGCATGGCCAACCACCCGCGCCGCTTGGGGTTGCGTGCGATGGGGTACTGCAAGATGCGCTCCCTGGGCCCCGGATTCTGAAGCACGAGGCGGATCCGCAGCTTCTCGTCGCCCAGGAAGACGAAGGGCGGCCCCTGCACGTGTACACGCAACGGGCGCAGCATGAGCAGCAGGCGCTGCGCGCGGCGGCGCGCCTCGGGGCTGTCGAGCACCGCTTTCTCCAGCGCCACAGCCGCGGGTTCTCCCATGCGCAGCAACACCCGCTCGGCGGCACTGCGCACCTCGGGGTCCGCATCGCCGAGCTTCGCGATCCACGGCCCCGGGTCGTCCGCTGCCAACAGCAAAGCGAGAATCAGCGCAGCCACGCGACCATCGTACTCGCGCCCCGCTCACGCTCCCCGTCCCCCTCCCGCGCACGGCGGCGACACCCCATACGGAGCCGCTACCTGGGGAAGGCCTCGCGCACGCCCCCATCCACCGCCAGCGTGGCGCCCGTCGTGCGCGAGCTGCGGTCCGAGGCGAAGAACAGCGCGGCCTCCGCGACGTCCTGCGGGCGCACCCGCGTACGCAGCAGGTTGCGGCGGGTGTAGAAGTCCTCGAGCTCCTCGACCGGCACGCCGTGCGCGCGGGCGCGCTCGCGCCGCACCTCGGCGGACCAGAGGCCGCTGCCTTCGAACACCGCGTCGGGGTGCAGCACGTTGACGCGCACGCCGAGCGGAGCCGCCTCGAGCGCCAGCACCCGGGCCAGCTGCGTCTGCGCAGCCTTGGCCGCGCTGTAGGCCGCGAAGCCCGCCCCGGGCGCCGGCACGTTCTTGCTGGCCACGAACACGAAAGCGCCCCCGAGCTCTTGCTCGCGCAGGATGGGCAGCGCCGCGCGCGCGACCAGATAGTGCGCCGTCGAGTTGACCTCCATGGAACGCCGCCAATCTTCCAGCGTGAGCTCTTCCAGCAGCGCAGCGTGAGCGATGCCGGCGTTGGAGACGACGATGTCGACGCCGCCGTAGCCGAGGCACGCGCGCCGGAAGCTGTCTTGCACCTGGGCCTCGTCCGTAACGTCGCAGTCCAGCGCGAGCGCGTGAATGCCGATCTCGCGAGCCAGCGCCTCGACGGCGTCCCCGTCGATATCACACAGGATCAGGTGCGCACCCTCCGCGGCGAAGCGGCGTGCAATGGCGCTGCCGATGCCGCCGGCGGCGCCGCTGATCCAAGCCACCCGACCCTCCAACTCGCCGGGGCCGAAGCGCTGCAGCTTGGCGTGCTGCAGCGGCCAGTACTCCGCGTGCAGAGCCTGCTCGGCATCGATCGGCTCCCATCCGTCGCCGGCGCGCTGCAGGATGCGCAGCGTCTGCCGGTACAGGTCGTGTGCGACGACCGCCTCCTCGAAGGTGCGGCCGCAGGTCCACATGCCCACGCCCGGCGCAAGCATCACGTGCGGGGCCGAAGGCAGCCGCTCGAGACCCTCGCGGTCGCCCGACGCCCACTCTCCGTAGGCCTCGCGGTAGCGCACGACGTCCTCCGGCCCGCGCACGATGCAGGGCACACGGCCCGTACGGATCAGGTGGTCCGCCGTGGCCGGCCCGCGCTGCGTGCGCTCGAGCAGCGCTTCGTCCGAAAGCGCCGCACGCACCTCGGGATCGTCGTCGAAGAGCAGCACGCGCCGCACGCCGAGCGCGCCCCGCAGTTGCGGTCCCAATCGCGCCGCCCGGTCCCGGTCCGGGGGCGCAGCCTCCCCCACGGCCGGCAACGGCAGCGCCTGCTCGCAACGCGTGACCAGCTCGATGTGCCGTTCGTAGGCCGCACGCGCGTCGTCTCCAAACGTCACCAGGCCGTGCTTGAGCAGCACGCACGCACCCCCCTCCTTCATCCCGGCGCAGGCTTCGGCCACCTCGCGCGCCAGCGCGAACCCCGGGCGCCGGTACGGCACCGCCGCGACGTCGGTCCCCAGCACCTCGCGCACGCGGCCGGCCCCATCCGCGTGATTGCAGAGCGCCAGCAGCGCGTCGGCATGGCTGTGCAGCACGAAGCGCTGCGGCAGGAAGGCGTGCAGCAACGCTTCGATGGACGGGCGCGCTGCGGCGGGGCGGCTCAGCGCACAGGCCACGAGATCGACCATGCCGGCGTCGTCGAGCGCCTCCCGCCCGCGCAACGGGCGCAGGTCTTCGAGCCGCAGCGGCGCGAACTCCTCCTCCCGGATGGAGGCCAGGTCGGCCCCGGACGGCTTGATGAACAGCAGATCGACCGGGCGTCCGAGCGCGTCGGCCGCCTGGACTTTGACCGAGGTGTTGCCGCCGCCCCACAGCACGAGGTCCCGCTCCCGCCCAATGAGGCGCGAGACGTACACCAGCAGCGCGACCCCTTCGAGGCCCTCTGCGTCGGCCTGCCGCCAGCGGCTCTCCATCTGCGTTGCTGAATCCTACCGTTTTTGATGCGGCACCCCATCGTCGGGCCGCCGCAACCCACAGCATGTCAACGGCTTCCGACGGACGCGCGCGGCCCGCGTGCCGCAGGAGCGCCCTTGAGCGGCAGGAACCCGGAGCAGGCGCGTGACGGGAGTGGCCCGTCAAAGGGGGTCTATACTTCAAGGGTTCCCGATGCGCGCCGCGGCAACTTTGATCCCTGCAGCAATCCTGCTCCTGGCGGGCCTCGTGGCCATGGACGACGGGCCCGTCCGGGCGCGGCCCGAGTTCGCACGGCGTGAGGCCAAGGCGTGCGGGTTTTGCCACATCAACCCGCGCGGCGGTGGCCCGCGCAACCGGACGGGGCAGGAGTACGCCCGCAACAACTTCTCCTTCCCGGCCAAGCAAGGCGATCTGCGGGACTTCAGGGCGAAGGACCGGGCGGCCATGGTCGAGGTGCGCAAGATGCTCGACGCGCAGCACATCCCGGCCGCCATCACCAAGCTCAGCCGCATGCAGCGCTCGGTCAAGGGAGCTGCCGCCAAACAGGTCGTGCGCAGCGAGCTGCACACCCTGGACGTAAAGGGCGAGGAGGTGCTGGGGCGCGCCCGGCTGCTGATGCGCAAGAAGAAGTACGAGGAGGCCGTTGAGCTGCTGTGCATGCTCGCGCTGGAATACAAGGGGCTCAGCATCAACGCCGAGGCCAAGGCCGAGCTCAAGGACCTCAGGCGCTCGCGCGAGCACAAGCAGCTCGTGCGCAAGGAGGAGAACGAGGCCAAGGCACGCCGGCTCTACCTGGACGCGGCGCTGCACCGCAGTAACAACAAGCTGAAGCAAGCTGAGGCGGTCCTGCAGAAGGTGCTGGAGCGCTATCCCGGCACGCGCGCGGCCAAGCAGGCGACGGAGGAGCTGAAGAAGCTGCCCCCTAAGCCCGCCTAGGGGCGGACAGCTTGACCGGCGCAGGGCCGAGGCTAAGGTGAGGGGTCTCCGGCTACCGCCGGGAGGGCACCGGCCGCATGAACCCCGAAACGCAGACCATCCGCACGCGCGAGCAGATGACCGAGCGCTACTTCGAGACGCTCTGTCAGATGATTCGCAGCCAGGCCTATCGCGAGTTGGCGGCGTCCCAGTGCTTCGCATACGCCCTGCGCCACGTGCCCACGCTCGGGTACAAGCGCAAGGTGCTGGAGCACGTGGCTGAGGAGCTCGAGCACTACGAGATCTGCGTGGGCCTCTGGAACCAGATCGGCGGGCCCGGTGACCTGGACGCGATTTGCCACGCCCGCCTCGCGGAGGGTGCGGTGCCCCTGATCGACTCCTTCCTCGAGCTGGGAGCGGCGCAGTTCCTGTACGACTGCGCTTCGGCCTATCAGTTGCGCGAGTACGAGAACTCCACCTTCGATCCCTACTGTGAGGTCGTAGGCAAGATCCTCGAGGAGGAAGAGGGGCACGAGAGCTTCGGCGCGGAGGTGCTGATCGAGCATTGCCGCGACGAGTCCTGCCGGCCCGAGGCGCAAGCGCTGTTCGACAAGTGGCTGGCCGTGTCCCTGCGCTCCTTCGGGCGCCCCGACAGCGAGGGCAGCCGCTACGCCATCTCCGTGGGACTGAAGACGCGCGACGGCGCGGCGATCCAGCAGGACTACGTCGACGGGCTCAAACCGACCATGCGGCTGTGCGGCCTGCGCTTCCCGGACCTGGAAAAGCTCGGCGTGGAGATCGCGCCGGACCTCGACCTGAGTTTCTAGCTGTCAGCTGTCAGCCATCAGATGCAGCTCGCGACAGGGCGCCCGCCCCCCCGTCCGGCTGATCGCTGATAGCTGATAGCCTCTTCTCCATGGCGTTCACCGCCGAGGGGTCGCTGCTCTTCCAGCCCTACAAGATCCGGGGCATGCAGCTCCAAAACCGCATCGTGCTGCCGGCGATGGTCACGCGGCTCAGCGGCGACGACGGCTTCGTCAACCAGGCCATCTCTGACCGCTACCTTAGCTTCGCGCGCGGCGAGCCCGGCCTGATGGTGGTCGAGGCGATGGGCGTGCACGACGCCAAGAGCGGCCCGTTGCTGCGCGCCAGCCGCGACGATTTCGTTCCGGGCCTGCGCGAGCTCGTGAACGGGATCCACGCCACCGGGCCGTCGAAGGTCGCCGCGCAGATCATCCACTTCCTCAAGATCAGCCGCTCCGGCTGGCGGCAGAAGATCCAGGACCTGAGCCGCGACGAGATCACGGCGGTGATCGAGTTCTACGGCGCCGCGGCGGGGCGCATCCGCGACGCGGGCTTCGACGCGGTCGAGCTGCACATGGCGCACGCGTACACGCTGTCGTCCTTCCTGTCGCGCATGAACAACCGGCACGACGAGTTCGGCGGGCGCTCGATCGAAAACCGGCTGCGGGTCCCGTCGCTGGTGCTCAAGCGCGTGCGCGAGGTGGTGGGCGACGACTACCCCGTCGGCATCCGTTACGACGGCGAGGAGGCCATCAAGGACGGCTACAGCGTCGCGGACTCTTCGATGATGGCCGTGCGCTTCGCCGGGCTCGGCGCGGACTGGATCTCCATCTCGGCAGGCGGCAAGTTCGAGGACGCGATCCACCACAAAGGCGAGCCGCTCTACCCCTACACGGGCTACTCGGGCGACCGCTGCATGCCCAGCTCCGGCTACCCGGACGGGCTGAACGTCTACATGTCGGACGCCATCCGCGCGGCGCTGCGCGCGCGCGGATTGGAGACCCCCACCGTGGCCACGGGGAAGATCCGCACGCCGGAGCTGGCGGAGTCGGTCCTGCAGTCCGGCCGCGCCGACCTGATCGGCATTGCGCGCCAGCTGTTGGCCGACCCGATGTGGCCCAAGAAGGTGCGCGAAGGGCGCGCCGACACCGTGGTCCCGTGCGTCTACAACAACGTCTGCAAGGCGCTCGACGAGCGCTTCCACCGCGTGCGCTGCACGCTCTGGCGCAAGCACGACCTGCACGCGCCGGACGCGCCGGACGACACGACGCCGCCCGCGTGGCCGGAGGGCGCCGCGGTCACCGCGTCACCCAAGGACGGACGCGTACACCTGGAGTGGACGCCGGCCGAAGACGACGGCGGGGTCTACGGCTACATGGTGCTGCGCTCGGAAGACGGCACGGACTGGAAGCACGTCGACTCCGCGCGCGGCGTGGCCCACCGCTTCGAGGACCCGAGTGCGCTCGGCGGGCTTGCATACAGCTACCGCATCGTCGCCTATGACATGGCCGGCAACCGCTCGCAACCCCTCGGCCCGGTCGCGATCACGCTGCCCGGCGTCTAGCCTGCCCGCCGAAGCGCGTCAGCGCGTAGGCGGGCTAGCCTCGCCGAAGCACGCTATCAGGCGTGCGAAGGCGGGAGTCCCCTGGCGCACCGGAACCCGTAGTTCCCGAATCGAACCGCCGGGGGATACGAGATGCGGAACGAGCAGCGCATGCTCGTCGGGAGGTTGTACCAGGCGCCGCCGCGCAAAACGCGCATCGACTGCGTCTCGTCGTACCAGGAGTCCGTCCAATCCCAGACCCCGCCGGCGGCGTCCCCCATGCCGTAAACCGACTCCGCCGTGGGAAAGGCTCCGACGGGCTCCGGCTGTGGATTGACCTCCCTGGATTCCCGGCACTTGCCCAGCGAAGCGTCCTCCAGGTCGCCCCAGGGGAAGCAGCGGCCGTCGACGCCCCGGGCCGCTTTCTCCCGCTCCTCCTCCGTCGGGAGGCGCCACCCCTTGCCCGTGGTCTCGGTCTTCCACTCGCAGTAGGCGACCGCGTCGTGCCAGTTGATGCAGACCACCGGGATGTTCTCCTCGAAGCCCTGCCCGTACCTCTCAATGCACCAATCGCGCGCCTTACCCTCGACGATGATGGGCAGCGGATGGTACTTGCCGTCCTCCCCGCGTTCCATCGAAGGACCCTCGCCGCGCACGAAAGGAACCCGCTCCTTGGCCTCTTTGTCGTCGAGGCTCTGAAGGAACTCCGCGTACTCCCCGAAAGTCACGGGGTACTTCGCGATGGCGAAGTCGGAAAGCTCCTTGCCCTCCATGTCCTTCCCCTCGCCGTACAGGAACGATCCCGCGGGCACGTAGACGAAGCCCTCGCCGATCTCGTCGTCGGTCCGCAGCCTCACCTCACCCGTCCACCTGACGCCGCGCGTTATGTGCACCGGATAACGGGTGTCGCGGTAGCCTGGCTTCTTGAGGATGCAGACGTACGAGCCCATCGGAAGGACGGCCGGCTCGAGCGGCGTCGTGCCGAGCAGGCGCTCCTCGTCCGCCACGAGCACTCCGTCCTGCTCCACGTAACGGTAGAGCCACACTTCGGCCCCAGGCGGATCCGACTCCAGCGTAAGCGGCGCGTCTCCCTTCACGAAGGCTGTGTGCGCGCCGTCGTCGTAGCGCTTGAGCATCTCCAGCCCGTAGGCGGCGGGCACCTTGTCGCCCCGCCGTTCCTCGTCGACGACTCTGCGCTTCCACAGGTCCGCGAGCGTCGCTCGCGCCGAGGCGTTGTCCGGCTCCTGGATCAGCGCGGCGTGGAGCAGCTTCATTGCACCCAGGAAAGCCAGCGCGCGTTCCAGCATCAGCTCCTCCACCCGGCGCTGCGCCTCGAGCAAGGGACGCTTCTCCGACACGGGCTGCCAGGCTTTGTACTTGGGCCTCTCCTGCTCCACGCGATCCTCGGCTTCCAGATAGACGTCCTGCAGCTTGTGGGTCTTGTCGGCCGCCTCCTTCCCGAGCGCGGCCAGGCTCTCCGCCTCCTCGTGCCGGCGCTGGCGTTCGGTAGAGCCGTCCAACCACTCGCGTAGAGCCTCCGAAAGCGCGCGGGCGGTGGCGTGGCGCTCCTCGGCCTTGTGCGCCATGGCCTGCTTGCACACCGCGGCAAGGGCGGCAGGCACGCGCCGGCGATCGCTGCGCGTCTCGACCGGAGGGAACTCCCCGGCCGTCACCTTCTGCAGTGCGTTCCTGGAGCCCGAGTCGAAGGGCGCCCGGAGCGTCAGCACCTCGTAGAGCAGGCAGCCTATGGCGTAGACGTCGGCACGGTGGTCGACGGTCGTCTCCCCCCTGGCCTGCTCGGGACTCATGTAGGCCAGCGTGCCCTTGATCGCGCCGGTCTGGGTCTCCGAGCCCTCCGCCGTGCGCGCGGTCCTGACGTGCTCGAACTCGTCCGACTCCGCACCCACCCGCGCCAGTCCCCAGTCCATCACGTGCACCTCGCCGTAGTCGCCGAGCATGATGTTCTCGGGCTTGAGGTCGCGGTGGATCACGCCGCGCTCGTGCGCGAAGTGCATCGTCTCCGCCACCCGCTCGAGCACCGTGACCAGCCGGTGCAGCGTGTACTCGCGCTGGACGTCGCGGCGCTTCAGCAGCAGGTCGTGCAGCACCTCGCGCAGCGTGCGGCCGCGCACGAGCTTCATCGTGAAGTAGATGCGGCCGTCCGGCGAGACGCCGATGTCGTGCACGGGCGGGATGCCCGGATGCTCGAGCTGACTCGTGGCCTGCGCCTCGGCCACGAAATGTAGCTGCTGCTCGCGGCCGACGCCGTGCTCCGGCCGCAGGATCTTCATCGCCACCTGCCGTTGCAGGTCCTGGTCGCTGACCAGATAGACCTCCCCCATCCCACCTTTGCCGATCGGCGCCTCGACCAGATACTTCTCGGTGGCCGGCGTGAAGACCTGCTCGGAAGGCACGTTCTCCCCGCCCTTGGCCAGCCAACGCGCGACGCTCTGCCGGCCCAGCTCGAAACTGCTTGCCATGACACCCTCCCTTGCCCGTGTTGGAGGCCCGGATTCTAGCGAACTTCGGTCTGCGCCAGCGACATGGTCCCCGCGCAGCGCTACACCCGTTCCTCGTGGGAACGCGCGCCAGGCATCTGATCGAGCACGTTGCGTCGGTGCACAACCTGCGTGCGGCCTACCGGCAGGCGCGCAAGGCGGGCCGGACGCGACCGGGCGCGACGACTTTTGACTACGACCTCGAATCGAATCTATGCGCGCTGCAACACGCGCTCGTCGGCGGCCTGTACCGCCCCGGTCCCTACCGGTCGTTCTACGTGCACGTCCCGAAGACCCGGTTGATCTCGGCCGCGCCGTTCCGTGACCGGGTCGTCCACCACGCTGTCGTCCGGGTCCTGGAGCCGCTCTTCGAAAGGCGTTTCCTTCACGATTCGTATGCATGCAGGAAGGGCAAGGGAACCCATGCGGCGCTGGAACGGGCACATCAGTTCGTGCGCCGCCACCGGTATTGCCTTCGCGCCGACGTCGTTCGCTTCTTCCCCTCGGTCGACCACGCGGTCCTCATGGACCACGTCGCGCGCGTCGTTGGATGCCGTGCGACTCTCGCGCTGCTCCATCGCATCCTCGAGGGCGGCGCGCACGTGCTCCGGCGCGAAGCGTTCCCGGTTCTGTTCCCGGGGGACGACCTCACGGCACTCCTGCGCGCACGAGGTCTTCCCATCGGCAATCTCACGAGCCAGTTCCTGGCGAACGTCTACCTCGACCCACTGGATCACTTCGTCAAGGAAGTGTTGCGCGTCCGGGGCTATGTCCGATACGCCGACGACTTTCGCATCTTTGACGACTCGAAGCAGCGGCTCCACGAGGTTCGGCGCCGGATCGAGCGCTTCCTTGACCGGCTGCGGCTCGTGCTCCACGACCGCAAGACGCAGATCCAACCCTGCGCTTGCGGCGTTCCATTCCTGGGGTTCGTCCTCTACCCGAGCGGCCGCAGGCGCTTGCAGCGTGCAGCGGTGCGCCGCTTCCGCAAACGCCTGCGCCGCCTGGCGCGCGACCTCGAGAAAGGCCATGTTTCACAGGAGCACGTCTCAATCTCGGTCCGCTCCTGGCTGGCGCACGCGGCCCACGCCCAGACCCGCCGGCTGTGCCGGCAGATCCTGTCGGAGGTGACCTTTCGATGCAGGCCCAAAAGACCCCCATCTTTGTGAGGACCTACGATTTCATGCAGTGGCTCTTCGAGCGCACGACGGGCTTTCCAAAGAGCCGCCGGCACACGCTCACCAACCGGCTCGAGTCGGCGCTGCTCGACTTCCAGAGAGCGATCGCTTTGGCCAATCGACGGCGGGGGCCGGCCCGCGTGCGAAGCCTGGACGAGGCTGACGGGCTCTTGGACGGGTCCCGCTTCCTGGTGCGCTTCGCCACAGACCTCGGCTATCTCTCGGGGAGGCAGTACGAGTTCGCGGCGGAAAAGCTGGCGGAGATCGGGCGCTTGCTCGGTGCCTGGCGCAAGGTCACCTTGCAGCAACGGTGAGAAGGCCGGGACGGGACGTTCGAGGCCTGCCTACTGGCCCCGCCCCGGCGCCGCGTTCTTCGGTCACCCGGCAGGGCGACCCGGAGTCTTGGGCCTGGGGCCTTCGCGGCACGGACGACGGATCCACTCGAACCCGCCGTTTCTGGCCACGCGGAGGTCACTGGCGCAACGGAACCCGTTGTTCACGTTTCGATTCGTCGGGTGATTCGTGTTGCGGTTCGTGCAGCGCATGTTCGTCACATTGTTGTTCCACGCCCCGCCGCGCAGCACGCGCGACGGCACGGCGCATTTGGCGGCCCGACCCCGGCCGTTTCTTCACGGCGGCGCCAGCCTAGCGGCTGGCGCCGA